>NZ_JACAPT010000032.1:0-119959 GCF_013385565.1 Pseudomonas sp. E6002
TGAGCCGCTGTAAGAGCGGAATCCTAGGTGGTCGTTACCTAAATAACGGATATGTACCGCGACCCACCCCCCCGCAACTCCCTGGTGAAATAACGACTCGGCACCTCACCCAACACACGCTTGAAAACCGTCGCAAACGCACTCGGGCTGCTATACCCCAAATCCAGTGCCACCCTGGTCACCGGTTCCCCATTGCCCAGCCGCACAATCGCCGCCAGCAAACAGGCTTGCTGGCGCCATTGCAGGTAACTGATCCCCGTGGCCTGGCGGAACTGGCGGGTAAAAGTCCGGCGGCTCATACCCGCGCCGAGGGCCATGGCATCAATGCCGATTTCCAACGAAGGCCCAGCCAGAAACTCTTCGCAGGCCTTCGCCAATCGAGGCTCGGCCGGCAACGGCGCACACAGCGGCAGCACCGGCATCCGGGCGATCTCGTGCAGCAGCAAGCCCATCAAATAGCTGTCGCGGCCACCCATCGCGTAACGCGCAGGTACCTCGACGGCCTTCTCCAGCAACTGCCCGAGCAGCGGCGACACGTCCAGCACCTGGCACGCTTGCGGCAACTCCAGCCGCCGCGCCGCCTGCGGGCGAATGTAGGTGTTGAGCATCGTCACCGGCCCGCGCATCAGCATGGCGTGGGACACATGCGGCGGCACCCAGATCGCGCGGCGAGGCGGCACCACCCAGTTACCGGTGGCGCTGTAGACGGTAATGACACCCTGGCTGGCATAGGCCAACTGGCCTCGCGGGTGCGCGTGGGCGGGGAACAGTTCGCCGTCGGCATAGTCGATGGCGGTCACGACCACGTCGCGCGGGGTGTTTTCGTAGGGATGAATATCGGGCATGGCCTGATTCTAGCCTTTGTTGACCCACAATCGCAGGCGGGCCATCGCGGTTTACGAAAAAATCTATCGGATGCACGGCCTCCTGTCGTGCCACCGAGTCAATGGACCCGTCACGATGAAGCAAAAACACCTGTTACTGGCCGTCCTGGTGACGGCTGTGTGGGGACTCAATTTCCCCATTACCAAACTCGGCCTGGCCGAGATCAACCCGCTGTTGCTGACGGCCCTGCGGTTCACCCTGGCGGCGTTGCCCTGGGTGTTTCTGGTGCGCCGGCCCCAGGTCGCGGTGAAGTGGCTGGCGGCCTATGGCTTGATATTCGGGGTGGCGATGTGGGCCTTGATCAACCTCGGGATCGCCATGGGCGTGCCGCCCGGCAGCGCGTCGTTGCTGATCCAGTTCAGCGCATTTTTCACCATGGGCTGGGGCGTGCTGCTGTTTCGTGAAAGCCTGTCCGTGCCGCAATTGATCAGCGTGGCGCTGGCGGCCATGGGCCTGGTGGGCATGCTGTTGAGGGTGCAGGGCGCGGCCACGATGCTGGGGTTTGCCTTGGTGCTGTTCAGCGCGTTGGCCTGGAGCATCGGCAATATCATCATCAAGGTCTCCGGGGTGCGGGAGATCTTTGGGTTCGTGGTCTGGGCCAGCCTGTTTGCGCCGTTGCCGCTGGTGCTGTTGACGTGGCTGCTGGATGGCTCGCAAGCCTTTATCGCTTTGCCTGCTCAACTGAACGGCGTGGCGTTGTTCTCGCTGGCGTTTCAGGTGTATGGCGCGACGCACTTCTGTTACTGGGGCTGGAACTTGCTGTTGCGCGAGTACCCGGTTTCCCGGGTGGCGCCCCTGTCACTGCTGATCCCGGTGTTCGGCATCGTCAGTTCAATGCTGATCCTGGGTGAGCGCCCCGGGGTTTCGCAGTGGCAGGCCATGGGCTTGATCCTCTTGGCCCTGATCGTCGGCCTGAAGAAGGGGCGCCCGTTGTGGGTCAGGCAGGACGGTCACGCTTGAGCAGGCCATACAGCGCGCTGTCCGAGATCTCGTCGCCGACCACCCAGCGCTCGCGCAGCAAGCCTTCGCGGACGAAACCCAGGCGCTCAAGCAGCTTCGCGGAGCCCAGGTTGCGTGGGTCAATGTCGGCTTCAAGGCGGCGCAGCCCGGCGGTGTTGAACCCATGGTCGATCACGGCGCGGGCGGCTTCGCTCATGTAGCCCTTGCCCCAATGCTGGCGGCCCAGGGTAAAGCCGATTTCAGCGCGGCGGCATTGCTCGTCGACATTGAACAGGTCGCAACTGCCGATCACCTCGCCGGTGGCCAGCAACTCCACCATGCACACCAGGTCTTCACCGGCAATCGATGCCTCCATCAATTGGCCGAAGCGTTCAACGGCTTGCTCGGCGCGGGTCATGGTGGGAAAGGAAAAGTAGCGCATGGCCTCGGGGTCGGACCAAATGGCAAACAGCGCGCGCCAGTCATCCTGATGGGGAGGGCGCAGGCCCAGGCGTTCGGTGGTGAGAAGTACGGGGGCGAAAAAGGGCAGGGTCATCATGTGCTCGTCCGTGAAGATCACGGGCGCAATCCTGCCGGGATTACCGGCGTTATACAAGCATCAGGAACAGGCCGTATCGTCCAGCGCCTGGGCCGGCAGCGCGCCGGTGGTCTTGATGGTTTTGGTGACGATATAGGTGAAGTAGCGCTCGATGGCCAGGTCTTCCATCAGCAGTTGATCGATGAAACGCTGGTACTGGTCGATGTCGGCTGCGCGGATCATTGCGATGTAGTCCACGCCGCCGCCGGTGGCGTAGCAGAACTCCACGTCGGGGGCGTCGCTCATGCGTTGTTCGAAGCGGCGCATGTCCTGGGCGGTGTGCCGGGCGAGGGTGATTTCCACCAGCAGTTGCTGACTCTTGAACACCTGATTCCAGTCGATCACCGCGCGGTAGCCCTTGACCAGGCCGGCACTTTCCAGCTTGCGCACGCGCTCCCAGGCGGGCGTTACCGAAAGGTTGATGGCCTCGGCCAGGCTCGATTTGGTGATGCGCCCGTCCTCGGAGAGGATACGCAGGATTTTCAGGTCGTAGCGGTCAAGCTTGTGCATCGGCAACGAACTCCAAAGGCGCACGGACCCTGTAGGAGCGAGCTTGCTCGCGATGAGCCTGAGGACGACGCGTTAATTCAGGATTAGCACGTTATCGTTCACGACCATCGCGAGCAAGCTTGCTCCTAAGGGAAACTCATCAGCCCAACACTTCCCCGGCCACCTGGTCGATCGCGCCTTTGGTGATGTCGACGATCAGGTCTGCCTCCGCCCTGGTCAAAATCAGCGGCGGCGCAAAGCCGAGGATGTCGCCGTGTGGCATGGCCCGGGCGATCATCCCGCGTTCCAGGCAGGCCGCCGAGACTTTGGGGCCGACCTTGAGCGCAGGATCAAACGGCGTGCGTTGCTCACGGTCGGCCATGAATTCCACGGCGGCGAGCAGGCCGTCGCCGCGTACTTCGCCCACCAGCGGGTGACCTTCGAGGGTTTCCCGCAGGCGACGGTTCAGGTACCCACCGACTTCGTCGGCGTTCGCCGTGAGGTTCTCCCGTTCCAGGATATCCAGGTTTGCCAGCGCCGCCGCGGCGCAGATCGGGTGCCCGGAGTAGGTCCAGCCGTGGCCCATGGCGCCTTCGTGGGTCGAGGCCTTTTCAATCACGTCCCACACCTTCTCACCGATGATCACCGCTGACAGCGGGGCATAGGCGCTGGTCAGGCCCTTGGCCGTGGTGATCAGGTCCGGGCGCATGCCGTAGCGCTGGCTGCCCATTTTCGAGCCCAGCCGGCCGAACGCGCAGACCACTTCGTCAGCGATCAACAACACATCGTACTTGTTCAGTACCGCCTGGATCGCCGCCCAGTAACCGGCCGGGGGCACCACGATGCCACCGGTGCCCATTACCGGTTCGCCAATGAACGCCGCGACCGTGTCCGGGCCTTCGGCGAGGATCATTTTTTCCAGCTCATCGGCGCAGTGACGCACGAACGCAGCCTCGTCCATGCCCGCCGGTGCCTTGCGGTACCAGTGCGGGCAAATGGTGTGCTGGATGCCTTTTTCCGGCAGGTCGAAATGCTGATGGAAGGCGGCGAGGCCCGTGAGGCTGCCGGTCATGATGCCTGAGCCGTGATAGCCGCGATCGCGGGAGATGATTTTCTTCTTCTGCGGACGGCCCAGTACGTTGTTGTAGTAACGCACCAGCTTGATCTGGGTTTCGTTGGCGTCTGAGCCGGACAGGCCGTAGTAGACCTTTTTCATGCCTTCGGGCGCCCAGTCCATGATGCGGCTCGACAGCTCGATGATTGCCTCGGTCGAGTGACCGACATAGGTGTGGTAGTAGGCCAGCTCCTTGGCTTGCTTGTAGATGGCGTCGGCAACTTCGGTGCGGCCATAGCCGATGTTCACACAGTACAGGCCGGCAAACGCATCGATGAATTCGCGGCCTTCCTGGTCGCGAATGCGGATGCCCGAGGCGCTCTTGATGATGCGGCCCTTGAGTGCGCCGCTGGCGTGATCATGGGCGTGGGTGGACGGGTGCATGAAGTGCGCGCGGTCTTGTTCGAACAGGCTGTTGAATGCTTGGCTCATGGTTGCTCTCCTTGGAATTGGCCTTGGTGATGCAGGCAAAAGTATTTGGTTTCGACAAAGGCTTCGAAGCCCTCGGCGGCGCCTTCACGGCCCAGGCCCGAGGCTTTCATGCCGCCGAAGGGAATCGGGTGACCGGTGAATTTCACCCCGTTGACCGCGATCATGGCGTGGTCGAGGCGGCGGATCAGCGGGTAGATCAGGTCCAGGCGGTTGGAACAAATGTAGGCGGCCAGGCCGTACTCGGTGTCGTTGGCCATTTCGATGGCCTGGTCAATCGAGTCGAACGGCAGCACCCCGGCAATCGGCGCGAAGTTTTCTTCGCGGTAGATGCGCATTTGTGGGGTCACGTCGGCGAGTACCGTTGGCTGGTAAAACAGCCCGCCCAGGGCGTGGCCTTCGCAGCCCACCAGGCGTTGCGCGCCCAGCTCCAGGGCGTCGGCCACGCGTTCGGCGGTGACGTCGAAGGCGGCCTGGTGCATCAACGGGCCGATGTCGACGCTTTGCTCTTGCCCGTCGACCAATGCCGGGCCGACCCGCAACTCACGCACGGCGGCAGCGAAGCGGCTGAGGAATTCGGAGTAGATCGAACGGTCGACCATGATCCGGTTGGCCGCGCAGCAGTCCTGGCCGGAGGTCTGGAACTTGGCCTCGACCGCGACTCTCACTGCCAGCTCAAGGTTGGCGTCGGCGCAGACAATAAATGGCGCATTGCCGCCCAGTTCCAGCGAGACCTTCTTCACGTCCTGGGCCGCCGCCTGCAGTACCAGCTTGCCGACCCGGGTCGAGCCGGTGAAGCTTACCGAGCGCACGCGGGTGTCCTGCACCAGGGTTTGCATGGCCATCTGTGGCTCGCCCAGCACCACGTTGAACACGCCCGGCGGGAAGCCGGCTTCTTCGGCCAGTTGCGCGAGGGCCAACGCCGAGTAGGGCGTTTCATGGGCCGGCTTGACCACCACCGTGCAACCGGCGGCGAGGGCGGCGGCGGCCTTGCGGGTGATCATGGCCGAGGGGAAGTTCCATGGGGTCAGCAGGGCGCAGACGCCTACGGGTTCCTTGACTGTGCCCAGGTGCGCACCGGGGATGTGGCTGGGGATATTCTGGCCGTACAGGCGGCGGGCTTCTTCGGCGAACCACGGGATGAAGCTTGCGGCATAGGCGATTTCGCCGCGGGCTTCGGCCAGCGGTTTGCCTTGTTCCTGGCTGAGGATGCGGGCGAGGTCCTCCTGGTGTTCGAGGATCAGTGCCGCCCAGCGCCGCAGGATCGTGGCGCGGGCATCGAGGTTCTGTTCACGCCAGGCGGAAAACGCGCGGTGGGCGGCGTCGATTGCGGCGACAATTTGCGGTTTTTCCAGCATCGGCACGTGGCCGATCAACTGTTGGTTCGCCGGGTCATGTACGGCGATGGTGCTGGCACTGGCGCTGTGGACCCAATGGCCGTCGACGTAGCACAGGGCTTTGAACAGCAGCGGGTGTTTGTAGGTCATCGGGGTCACTCCGGATGGGCTGAGTGGGTGCAATGCTAGGGCAGGGGCAGGCGCGGGATTGGTGGTTTGGTGGGGGTGGGGCAGTGGGTTTTTTCTGATTGCGCCCGCCAAAACAGTTATTTTTGCGGCGGGTGAAAATCGACTGTGGGAGCTGGCTTGCCTGCGATGGCGACGGTGAATTCAACATCGCTATCGCAGGCAAGCCAGCTCCCACATTGAATCGGTGCTACTTGGCGGTTTTTGCGGTGGCCACCCAGCCGTCAAACGTCGCTTTGTTTTCCTTCATCCAGTCCTCCGCCAGCTTGCGAATGTTGCGTTCGCTGGAGCCGTCGGCGCTGATGGTTTTTTCCCAATAACTCCAGGTTGCCTGGGAAAACGTCATCTGCTCCACCAACTTCTTGATCGCCGGATTCGCCGCGATGAATTGCTTGTTGCCAATCGCATACCAGTTCCACGCCGCCATCGCCATGCGGCATGGATCAGCCCCGCCGGCGCACCCGGCAACCCCGGGCGTCAGTGCCGAAGTGGTGCTCGGCACATTGCCCGGCAACGCATCAAACGGCGTCGGCAGCCACACCACGTCCTTGCCCGGCACCATGGTGTTGGTCATCCACGACGGTGCCCACGCATAGAAAAACACTGGCTCGCCACGTTTCAGCCGGGCGACGTTTTCGAACATCAGTGCTTCGTATTTGCCGCGTACCGGGTTAACCGTGTCCTTGAGACCGAACTTGTCGAGCTGGTAATCCACCACATCGCCACAGCCCCAGCCCGGATCACAACTGATCAGGTTGGCCTTGCCGTCCTTGCCGAACAGCCCGGCGATTTTCGGGTCCTTCATTTGTTCCAGGCTGGTGATGCCGTACGCGTCGGCGGTTTTCTTGTCGATCATGTAGCCGTTATAGCCCGCGCCCGTAATGAAGCCCGAGCCCACCACTTCGGTACGGTCCTTCACCTTGTCAAAGCTCGGTTGCAGCATCGGCAAGGTCACGTCCATCGACAGGTCCAGGTCGCCCTGGGCCGCGGCGGGGAAGAACAGGGTGGTGTTGACGGTGCTCAACTTGCTCGCGTAGCCCAGGCGCTTGGTGGCCTCGATCGCGATTTTGGTCAGTACGTAGTTGCCGCCGGTGCTTTCCGATTGCACGAAGCGGATGGTCTTGCCGGTGCCCGGCAAATCCTCGGCCCACACCTGCGTACTTGCCAGGTACAACACTGCTGCAAATCCAAGCAAGGCTTTGAATGGATGCATCATGATTTCCTCTTTTTTTTCTCGTTATGGTTAGGGTTGGCAGTCAACAACGGGCATTCATGAGGTTCTTTTTGTTATGCGTTTACCGGGTTCGGATTGAGCAGTCGCTTGAACAGCGACTTGCGCTTGCGCATGGTCGGTTGCGCCAGGTTCTGGGTGATCCGGTCGAGCATCATCGCCAGCAGCACAATGGCAATCCCGCCCACCGCCGCGCGGCCCACGTCCATCCGGCCCAGGCCTTGCAGCACCACCAGGCCGAGGCCTTCGGCGCCGATCATCGCCACCACCACCGACATCACCATGGCCGTGAGCACGGTCTGGTTGAGGCCGCCGAGGATCGTCGGGATCGCCAGGGGCAGCTGGATTTCCCAGAGCAATTGGCGCTTGTCCGCACCAAAGGCGTGGCCGGCTTCCACCAGTTCGGTGTCGACCATGCGGATGCCCAGGTAGGTAAAGCGAATCAGCGGCGGGCAGGCGGAGATCACCACCGCCACTTCACCCGACACCGTGCCGACGCCAAACAGCATCACCACCGGCACCAGGTACACGAAGGTCGGGGTGGTTTGCATGATGTCGAGGATCGGCCGCATCACGCCCCACACCCGCTCGCTGCGGGCGCACCAGATGCCCACCGGAATGCCCACCACCATGCAGATCACAATCGCCGTGGTGATCAGCGACAAGGTGGTCATGGCCTCGTCCCACACCCCCAACGCGGCGATCACCACCAGGGCCACGGCGCTGAACACCGCCACCCCCAGGCTCGCCGCACGGTAGGCGATCAGGAACATCAGCAACACCATGACCGGGAACGGGATCGCGTGGATCACCGTGTCACTCAGCCCCAGCAAATGCTCCACCGGCCAGCGAATCGCCTGGAACATTGGCCGCAGGTGAATCCCCAGCCACTCCACACCCTGGCTGATCCACTGGTCTACGGGTAAAACCGCGAGGTCTTCTGAACTAAGCATGCTGTGCAACCTCCGCAGCGGCAGGGCGCGGGGCCGGGACGCTGGCTATGCAATCAAGAATGTGCGCGCTGTTGAGGGTGCCGACGAACTGCCCGTCGCCATCCACCACCGCCACCGGCAAACCCGGTTTGAGCAGGCGCGCGGCTTCCACCAGCTTGGCGCTGGCCGGCACGCAAACGAACTGGCTCGACAGCCGTTGCAGTGCGTCGGCGCCGCCGCCCACGGCCAGCAGCGCTGCCGAGTCCAGCACGCCGACCGCCTTGCCGCTGGTGTTCAGTACGAATGCAGCCGTGCCGTCATTGCCCACCACCCGGGTGTCACCCTGCACCAGCAGCGTGTGGGCTTTTTCCATGATCGAGCGCGCATCGAACAGCCGCGAACGGTCCACCTCCCGGGTGAACGCCGCGACGTAATCGCTGCCCGGGTCCATCACGATTTCCTGGGGCGTGCCCTCGCGCACCACTTGGCCGTCGGCCATGATCGCGATGCGTGTGCCCAGCTTCAGGGCTTCCTGGAAGTCGTGGGTGATGAACAGGATGGTTTTTTTCAGGGTGCGTTGCAGGCGCAGCAACTCGTCCTGCATCTCGGTGCGGATCAATGGGTCGAGGGCACTGAAGGCCTCGTCCATGATCAGCACGTCGGCGTCGGTGGCCAGTGCGCGGGCCAGGCCGACGCGCTGGCGCATGCCGCCGGACAGCTCGTGGGGATGGTGGTCGGCCCACTTGGCCAGGCCGACAATCGCCAGTACTTCCAGGGCCCGCTTGCGCCGCTCGGCCGCCGACACACCGCGTAGCTTGAGGCCGAACTCGGTGTTCTCGATCACGGTTTTATTCGGCAGCAGCGCGAAGTGCTGGAACACCATGGAGATACGCGTGCGGCGCACTTCCCGCAGTTGGTTTTCGTCGAGGCTCACCAGGTCTTCGCCGTCCAGCAGGATCTTGCCCGCGGTCGGTTCATTCAGGCGGTTGATACAGCGCGCCAGGGTGGATTTGCCCGAGCCCGAGAGGCCCATGATCATGTAGATCGCCCCGCTGGGGATCGACAGCGATACGTTGTTGAGGCCGACCACGGTGGCGGTCTCGGCCAGGATCCGGTCTTTGCTGGCCCCGGCGGTCAAGAGCTGCATGGCCCTGTCCGGGGTTGAGGAAAAGACCTTGTAGAGGTTCTCAATCTTTAGTCGTTCGCTCACCAATTGCCTCCAATTGTTGTTTTGCAATCTGCGGAAAACTTCATCAATAGAAATTTTTGGGCTACTGGCAGTTAAAAATCTTCGAGCTAAGGCGACGCAAGGCGCAGTCGCAAAAATTTCTTGTTGTGGTGCCAAGGCACTTACAGCATGAGCGGTGTGGCGAGTGCAAGGGTTGGGCGTCAACCGGTCGTTGAATCCGATGGAGCCATGCTTTCCCGGGCTTTGCGGGCCACGCGAAACGCCTCGACACCCGCCGGCACGCCGCAGTACACCGCGATCTGCACCAGGGCGGCGCGCAGTTCGTCGTCGCTCAGTCCGTTGCGCAGGGCGCCGCAGAAATGCGTGCCGAATTCGTCCATGCGCCCCAGCGCCGCGAGCATTCCCAGGTTGAGCAGACTGCGTTGCTTGAGGTCCAGGCTGTCGTCGGTCCAGACCATGCCCCAGCAATACTCGTTGAGCACCGCCTGGAAGGGCCGGGAAAAGTCGTCGGCGCGGCCCAGGGCCTGGTCGACGTAGCTATCCCCGAGGACTTGGCGGCGAACGCTTTCGCCTTGGGCCTGCAGTGATTTATCCATGATGAGTCTCCGAGTCGGTTAGAAAGTCGCGTATCAGGGCGGCCACCTGTTGCGGCGCCTCGATCAGGATGCAATGGCGCAGCCCAGGCAGAATCCGCAGTTGCGAACCCTCGATGCGATCGTGCATGAACGCCGCCATCCGTGGGTTGGAGCCGGCGTCTTCGGCACCGGTGGCAATCAGCGTGGGGCAGCGGATCCGTGACAGCTGTTCGCCGAAATCCGACTCGGCCAGGATGCGATACGCCGCGGCATAACAGCCCGGGTCGTTGTCGGCATTCAGTTGGCGCAGACGGGTAACGGCCTCGGGATTGCGCGCCTGAAAATCCTCGGTCAGCCAACGCGACAGCGATGCCTCGTAGTGAGCCACCGGCTCCCCGGCCTGCAAGGCGGCGAGGCGCGCGTGTACCCGCTCGCGCTCCTCGGCGTTACGCCCGGCGACGGTCGACAGCAGCACCAACCGGTGAACCCGCGACGGATGAGTCAGGGCCATGCGCTGGGCGATCAGCCCGCCCAACGAGAACCCGGCCAGGTCGAACTGCTTGAAGCCCACGTGATCCGCCAGGGCCAGCGCCTCACCCACCAAATGATCAATCTCATAACGCCCGGGCGTGCGGGACGACTGGCCGTGGCCGCGCAGGTCGAAGGTCAGCACGGTGAATTGCTCCTGCAGACCCGCCACCGTTTCAGCCCACGCCTCAAGGCTGGAACCCACGCCATGGATGCACACCAGCGGGCGCGGTCCATGCCCGTCCAGGCGATAGTTGAGCGTGACGTTGGCCACGCTGAAACGTTGTGCCTGGCCCATCACGCGCTGACCTGGTTGCGTTGTCTGGCGCGTTCGCGCTCGGCGAAGAATGGCATCACTTCATCGATGAACAGGCGCAGGGTCTGCTTCTGCAGTTCGAACGGCAGGTTGAAGGTCAGGCCCAGGCAATACTGGTCGACACCGGCGGCTTCGTAGTCGAGCAGCTTTTCGATGATTTCTTCCGGGGTGCCGAACATCAAGTTGCGTCGCAGGTTTTCCGGGTTGTAGTTGTCTTTGCCGCGCACGCTTTCAAACGGCACCGGCTCGGGGAAACCGTTGTGCACGGTGCCGATGTTCTGCATCAGGTTCTCGAAGGCGCGGCCAAAATCCATGCTGTGCTTGACCGGCAGTTCCCAGTCGTTGGCGTTGGCGTACACGCAGGTGCGGCGCTGCATCATGAAGCGCGGGCGTGGCACGTGGGGGTTGTCGGCCACGGCCTTGTTGAATTTTTCGCCGAGCACCGCGATTTCGGCCGCCGGCAGCGAGAGCGGGGTGGACAGGATGTTGGCGCCAATGCTCACTGCCCAGTCGAAGGTGCCCGGGTCCCGTGCGGCGACCCAGATCGGCGGGTGGCCTTTTTGCAGCGGCTTCGGTACGGCGGCGGTCTGCGGGAATTTCCAGTAGTGGCCGTCGTGGGCGTAGTCGCCGGTCCAGAGCTTTTGCACCGCCGGCACCAGTTCCTTCATGTAGCCCACACCTTCCTGCTGTTGCAGGCCGGGGGTCATGCGGTCGAACTCGTACTGGTAGGAACCGCGGGCGATGCCGAATTCCAGGCGGCCGTGGGTCAGGTGATCACACAGCGCGGCTTCACCGGCAAGGCGGATCGGATGCCAATAGGCGGCAGCGAGGGTAGCGGTGCCCAGGCGGATACGCTCGGTGTGCTGGCCGAGCCAGGTCAGGGTCTGGAACGGGTTGGGCGCGATGGTGCATTCCAGGGTGTGGTGTTCGGAGGTCCACAGGGTTTCAAAGCCGCCGGCATCGGCGATCTTTGCCAGCTCCAGCAGGTTGGCCATGACGGTCTGCATCGGCACGTCTGGCGAGAAGCGTTCCATGCTCAGGGATACGGCGAATTTCATAAGATGCTCCTTGAATAATCAGCGCAGGCGAATGACGAAGGGGTCCTGCATTTCGCCGGAGTAATCGATGACCACGTTCTTGGCCCGGGAAAACTCGCGCATCACGTCAAAGCCGCCGCGACGGCCATATCCGCTGTGCTTGAAGCCGCCGTTGGCGGACATGTAGGCCGAGCTGCGGTAGGTGTTGATCCACACCGTGCCGGCGTCGATGCGGTTGGCAAAGCGCATCGCGCGGTCGATGTTCTGGGTCCAGATTCCGGACGCCAGGCCGTAGTGGGTATCGTTGGCCAGGCTGAGCATTTGCTCTTCGGTGGTGAAGGGCATCACACCCACTACCGGACCGAACAATTCGTCGCGCATGAACGGCATGTCGTTGGTGGCGTTGGCCATCACCGTGGGCTCGAAGTACCAGCCTTCGGACAGGTGCGCGGCGCTGGGGCGCTTGCCGCCGACGGCGATCTGCGCGCCTTGTTGGGCGCCGCTGGCGATGTAGCCTTCGAGCTTTTGCAGTTGGGCTTGCAGGGCCAGCGGGCCGATGTCGGTGTGTTCTTCCATCGGGTGGCCGACGCTGATCTGTTGGGTGCGGGCCACCAGGGCCTCGACGAACTTGTCGTAGATCGGCGCTTCGACAAAGCAGCGCGAACCGGCCACGCAACTTTGCCCGGCGGCGGCGAAGATCCCGGAGACCACGCCGTTCACGGCCTTCTCGATATCCACATCGGCAAACACCACGTGGGGCGATTTGCCGCCCAGTTCCATCTGGCACGGCACCAGGTTATTGGCGGCGTTGCCAGCGATACGCCGACCGGTTTCGGTGCTGCCGGTGAACACGTATTTGGCGATGTCGGGATGGCGGGTCAGGGCCTCGCCGGTGACGGCGCCGTTGCCGGTGACTACGTTGACCACACCCGCCGGGAAGCCGGCTTCGATGATCAGTTCGGCCAGCGCCAGTGTGGAGGCGCTGGCGTGTTCCGAGGGCTTGATCACCACCGTGTTGCCGATGGCCAGGCACGGTGCGAGGGTGCCGGTGAGCAGCATCAGCGGCGAGTTCCACGGGGTGATCATGCCGACCACGCCCAACGGCTCGCGGCTGCTGTAGTTGAGCTGGTTGAGCTTGTTGACCGGGATCACCTCGCCTTGCAGCTTGTCGGCCATGCCGGCGAAGTAAACGTAGGCATCGGGCAGGGCGCTCATTTGCGCGCGCATTTCCCGCAGCAGCTTGCCGTTGTCGCGGGTTTCCAGCAGCGCCAGTTCTTCGGCGTGCTCGGCCACCAGCTGGGCCAGGCGATACAACAATTTGCCGCGTGCGGTGGGTGTCATGTTGCGCCACTGCGGGTCGTTGAAGGTCTTGTGGGCGGAAGCGACGGCGCGGGCCACGTCGCCGGCATCGGCCTGGGCGAACTGGTACCAGGACTGGCCGGTGGTGGGGTCGAAACTGTCGACATAGCTGCCGCTGTCGGGAGCGACAAAGCGACCGTCGATAAACAGGTTGAGGCGGTTGCCCTCAAGGGCGCTGACCGTAGTTTTCATGCAAGAGTCCTGTAGGTGCGTGTCAAAGGGGCGCGTTTTCGAGCATCGCGATGCGGCCGCTGGCGGCAGAGCCGGTGTAGATGCCGAACTGCTGGTTCTGGCGCTCGCGGGCATAGCGGCGCACCACCGAGCGCAGTTCGTTGACCGGCATCTGCTCGATGGGCAACGCGTCCAGCGGGAAGAAGCGCAGGGTGTCGGGCAGCTCGGCGTCGAACGGGCCGAGCTGGGCGCGGTAGATCAGGTAGCCGGGGTCGGTGTCGTCGACATCGAACGCCGAGTACAGGAAGGTCGATTCCAGTTCCACCGGCAGCGAGCTGTCGCCGGCGTCGATAAAACCCTTGCGCTTGCCGGCCACCGGCAGCGTCCAGCCGCCCTGGCCATCGGCGCGAAACAGGATCGCGTCGCCGGCTTCGATCAGGTAGCCGATGATCATCTTGTGGGAGTCCAGCCAACTGGCCGGCAGCGGGTCCTGGATGTTCGCGTAGCGGCCCCGGCAGAAGCACAGCGGCAGCTTGGGGCTGGTGCCGAAGGCGCGGACCTGGCCGATCAGCACCAGGTGGTCGCCGGCTTCGATGCGCTGGTGCACGCTGCAGTCGAACCAGGTCAGGCTGTCGGTGAGGATCGGTGCGCCGGTGTGCACGGTGTCGTGGTTGACGGTGTGGAATTTGTCTGGCGACTTGGAGGCGAAGGTCCCGGAGACGTCCACCTGGCCTTCGTGCAACAGGTTCACGGCAAACTGTTCGGTGCTGGCAAACGCGGTGTAGCTGGCGGCCGACTTGCCCACGCACACCAGCAGCAGCGGCGGGTCGAGGGACACCGAGGTAAACGAATTGGCGGTCATGCCGCGCGGGTTGCCATCGGTGTCATGGGTGGTGATGACGGTGACGCCGGTGACGAAGGTGCCGAAGGCCTGGCGCAAGGCGCCCGGATCGACGGCTGCAACGTTGGCGCTGATCGCGGTGCTCGGCATCGGGGTACTCCTTTGTTCTTGTGGTGTGAAGCAAGCCTACGAGCAAGGGAAACCGTGGGCTTGCGTCGAAAAATGGTAGCGAAGACGAAAGTTTTGCTTCGTTTCGCAGTGCTCCGGCATTTCTGTGGCAAACATCAACGCTTTGGCGAGGGAGCTTGCTCCCGCAGGGCTGCGAAGCAGCCCCACAACGGCAACCGGGTTCTTTCAGGCGGACCATGGCGGGGCTCATGGGGCCGCTCCGCGACCCAGCGGGAGCAAGCTCCCTCGCCACAATTGAGCGTCGTTCTTCAGCCAGACGTCAGTCCTTGGGTTGTTCCGCTTCCATCTCGGCCATGTCCTGGTAGCGGTCGGCAATCCGTGGGTGGGCACGGGAGCCGTCGCTGGCGCCGATGGCGATCAGCACTTCGTCGGGGCCCGGGGCATCGGCGACCTGGAAGTTGGCGGTGAGAAAGTGCGAGCGCTTGCCGGTTTCGCTTTTGTGCACCATCGGCAGCGAAAGCAGGGCGCCCGGTGCATTGCGGGTGTTGGTGAAGCTCAAGTAGGCGGTGCCTTCCACGGCTTCGCGGAACATGTTGCCGAAGCGCAGGGTGTGGATCAGGCCCGAGGCGTGTTCGATTTCGCCGTTGACCCCGACAGCCGCCGCCTTGCCGAAGGCTTCGACCTTGCCCCCGGGCATCAGGGCGATCAGGCGACGGGTCATCTCATGGCCCAGGCCGGGGGCCAGGCGCAGGATTTCCGGACGCAGGTTTTCGACGAAGCCCTGGCCGGCCCAAGGGTTTTTCAACACGGCTGCCACCACGATCAGGGTGATCGGTTTGCCGGCGTCCTTGCCGCCTTCGATAAAGGTTTCTTCGATAAAGGTGCAGTACTTCCTGACGCCCAGATTTTCCAGATTCATGATCACTCGTCGCCCTTTTGGCTGTTGGTTGTGGCCTTAGGCTAGGAGCGTTGCGCAGCAGCGTCTTCCGTGGTTACGCAGTGCAAATCCACTGGACATTGCTCTGAACCGGAGCAAGTATCAGGCGGGCCTGGCAGGCAACGTGGCTGCCGTGACCTCCATGTTCGGGTGAGCGCCTTGAATCGAGAAATGCAGATACTGTCGTTGCGCGATGTGGCCAGTCAGATCAACTCCGGCGGTGACCTGCAGTCGATGCTGCACCAGTTGGTGTACGCCAGTTGCCGCCACACCCACTGGACCATGAGTTCGATCATGGCCATCGACATGGACGCCGGCTTCGGCCACGTGATCGCCCGCCATGACCCGACCCTGGTGCAGCGCCCGCTGGTGGATTGCTGGGAGCTGTCTTCCAGCCCGGTGATGACCGCCCTGCAACGCAACGAGGCGGTGTTCATCCGCGATGTGCGCGAATGCGAGTACCCCGGCTACCGCCGCGAATCCCTGGAGCGCGATTACCGCACGGTGATGGTGATGCCGATGAACTGCACCGACTTCGACGGCCGGCCCATGGTGCTCAGTGTGATTTCCCGCACGCTGATGGACGTTTCGGAAGAAGACCGGGTGTTCCTCGGCATGATCATCCACCTGGGCGCCATTGCCGTGGAGCGCCAGCGCCAGCTGGAAGCCGAACGCCGCGCCGCCGAGCGCCTGCAGCAGGCGTTGCATGTGCATACCACGATGCTTGAACACGTATTGGGCGGCGGTTCGGTGACATCGTTGTCGCTGATGGTCGGCGACCAGTTGCCCAACCCGGTGATCGCCGTGGACTTCACCGCCAACCAAGTGGTGGCGGGGCGTTCGCCGGATCCCGCATTGTTTGACGACAATGCCTGGCAGGCCGCAGTCGCCGGGGTGCTCAGCGTGCAGATCACCAAGGCCGCCCAGGAAAGTTTGCGCAGCGCCCTGCGCAGTACGGTCAACCTGTTCCTCGACGATGGCCAGCGCCAGTTCACCCTGCGGGCGCAGATCGAACCGTTGATGGTCGACCACGAACTGGTGGGCGCGCTGGTGCTGTTCCCGGTGGCGGCGCCGGTCAACGAGCTGGACCTGCTGATGCTGGAAAGCGCCAAGTTCGCCTTGAGCGTGCAGATGATGCGCAGTTTTATCCGCTTTCGTTTTGAAACCCGCACCCAGACCGAGCTGCTGCTCGAAGTGCTCGAGGGCCGCTGGCGCGATGCCGATGACATCCAGCAGCGCGCCCAGCGGCTGGGCATCAGCTTCAGCACCGCGCAGCAGATGATCATCGTCGACTACGGCGCCAAGGCCCGGGAGGCGAAGAACCTGCACCACAACGTCGCGCGCATCCTGCAGCGTGCAGGGATGCAGGCCACGGTGATCATTGTCGACAACGGTTTGGTGTGCCTGGTGCCGGCGGAAGGCGAGCGCTTGAGCAAAATCAAACGGCAGATTACCGATGACCTGGCGCACTACCTGGGTGCCGAGCCGATCCTGCTGGCCAGCGGGGTGTGCCGGGCGCTGGCGGATTATCCTGCCGCGTGGGAGCGCTGCCGGCGGCTGATCGAGATTGCCCGCTCGTTCGGCCGCAGCGGGCCGATCTCCGATCAGGATTTCGGGCCGATCCCGATCTTCGTCGCGGCCGTGGGCGGAGAAGACATCCGCACCTTCGTCAACGACAGCGTTGGCGCCATGCTCGCCCATGACCGCAAGCACCAGACGCCGTACCTGGAAACCCTGACGGCGTATCTGCGGGAGAGCTGCCGCAGCCAGGCATGCGCGGACGCGATGGGAGTGCATGTGACGACGCTGCGCTACCGGCTGGCGCGGATCCAGGAGTTGTTCGGGATTGATGTGGAAACGCCGGAACGGCGGTTTGCCACGGAGTTGGCGATTCATTTGCAGCGGGTGATTGATAGCTGACGGGTAGCATTGCTCCACTTAATAGGAAGCATTACTATTCACGCCCCGCCTCCCCAGTGCTTCCTTGATGACTCCTCAGCCGCCCCGCAGAACAGGCTTTTTCGAGCACTACGAAGAGTTGATCGGGACCTGGACGCGCCGCCTGAGAAACCGTCAGCAGGCCGAAGACCTGGCCCACGACACTTTTGTGCGGGTGCTTGAGTCCAACGCCACCAAGGTTGAGCAACCTCGCGCCTATCTGCATCAAACGGCGCGCAATATCGCCGTTGACGCCTATCGCCGCGAGGACCGGCGGGAGGCGATGGCCCTGGAAGCCTTTGACCAGAGTTCGCCCCACAGTGGCGACCCGGAGCATTTCATGCACGCGATCCAGCTGGCGGATTCCATCGAGCGAGCCCTGGCCGAGCTGCCGCTCAATTGCCGCAAGATTTTCATCTGGCAGAAAATCGAGGGCCTGACCCAGCAGGAAATCGCCGAACGCCTGGGCCTGTCTAAAAACATGGTGGAAAAGTATATGATCCGCACCCTGCGGCATCTACGTGACCGCCTGGATGCGATGGCACCATGACCAATGCCCGCTTTGAAACAGGATCTTCCATGATGGATACCCGTGAGTGTGCCTGCGGCAGCGCGACGGCCCGCGACGAGGCGGCGCAATGGTTTGTGCGTGTGCAGGACAGCCCATTGAGCGCAGAAGAACGCGAGCGTTTTGATGCCTGGCGTGCAGAGCATGCCGAGCACCAGTACGAATTTGATGTGCTGCAAGGCTTGTGGAGTGCCACCGATCTGGTGCCCAAGGCGCGCTTGCAGGCGTTGTGCGATGCCCCGCAACCGCGTGCGAAGCGCCGGCCCGTGCTGCGTTATGCAGTGGCTGCAAGTGTGCTGGCGGTGGCCCTGGGCCTGGGGTTGTTCAGTGGCCTGGATCATCCGGCGACGTATAACGCCGAGTTCCGCACCGCACTGGGGGAGCGCCGGCAGGTGGCGTTGCCCGACGGCTCGCTGATGGACTTGAACAGCCGCAGCGTGGTGGCCGTGCACTATGTAAAAGGCCAGCGCGGCATCGAGCTCAAGCAGGGCGAGGCCATGTTCAGCGTCGAGCACGACACCAGCCGGCCCTTCGTGGTGGACGCCGGGGCAGGGCAGGTGACGGTCACCGGTACGCGTTTCGACGTGCGCCGCGATGACGACCAGACCCGCGTGGTGGTCGAGGCCGGTACGGTCAAAGTGCAAGGGCGCTCATCCGATGACATCGTGATGCTCACGGCCGGTCGGGGCACCCATGTGGATACCCGGGGCCAGGTGGCGGCTGCCTACGCCGTCAACCCTGAAGAGCTCACGGCCTGGCGCACCGGCAAACTGGTGTTCAACAACGCCACTCTCGGCGAAGTGGCTCGGGAGGTCTCACGTTACCGCGAGCAACCTTTGCGGGTCAGCGCGCCCGCGGTGAGCAACCTGCGCTTGACCAGCGTGTTCAAATCCACCGACACCGACGCTTTGCTCAAGGCCTTGCCGCACATTCTTCCGGTGGCCTTGCGCACCTTGCCGGACGGTAGCCAGGAAATAATTTCGCGATAGATTCAGGTTTTTTTCGAGTTCTTCGTCTTCTTGTGCAACTGCAACTGGTTTGCATTAACAGCCGCACTCTCTTGCGATCACAGGACTACGTTCGACGTGAAAAAACTCGCCATGAAAAACAATAAATCATCCCGCTGGGCACCCCTCGCCCTGGCGCTGGCCGTCAGCGCCGGACTGCCGGCGGCCTATGCTGACGATGGCATTCATATCCAGGCCCAGTCCCTGGGTTCGGCCTTGAGCCAATTGGGTCAGCAGACGTCGCTGCAAGTGTTCTTCAGCCCCGACATGGTGGCCGGCAAACAAGCCCCGGCCGTCGACGGCAACCTGTCGCCCGAACAAGCGCTGCGCCAGTTGCTGCAGGGCAGCGGCCTGGATTACCAGATCGATGCGGGCTCCGTGACCCTGCGCCCTCTGGGCAAGGGCACCGGCGAAGCCGGTTCGCCGCTGGAGTTGGGTGCCACCGACATCAAGGTGGTTGGCGACTGGCTCGGCGACGCGAATGCCCAAGTGGTGCAGAACCACCCGGGCGCGCGCACCGTGGTGCGCCGTGAAGCCATGGTGGAGCAGGGCGCGATGAACGTCGGTGACGTGCTGCGGCGCATTCCCGGGGTGCAGGTACAGGAGGCCAACGGCACCGGTGGCAGTGATATTTCCCTCAACGTCGGGGTACGTGGCCTGACCTCGCGTCTGTCGCCACGCTCCACGGTATTGATCGACGGCGTACCGGCAGCGTTTGCACCCTACGGCCAGCCGCAGTTGTCGATGGCGCCGATTTCCTCCGGCAACCTCGACAGCATCGACGTGGTGCGTGGCGCAGGCTCCGTACGTTATGGACCACAGAACGTCGGCGGCGTGATCAACTTCGTCACCCGGGCCATCCCGGAAAAATTCTCCGGCGAAGTCGGCACCACCCTGGAAACCGCGGCCCACGGCGGCTGGAAACACATTGAAAACGCCTTCATCGGCGGCACCGCCGACAACGGTATCGGTGCTGCGTTGCTGTATTCCGGGACCAAGGGCGATGGTTACCGCGACCGCAACAACTCCAACGACATCGACGACGTGATCTTCAAGACGCACTGGGCGCCGACCGATCAAGACGATTTCTCGCTGAATTTCCACTACTACGACGCCAGCGCCGACATGCCCGGCGGCCTGACCCAGAAGCAGTACGACGCCAACCCGTATCAATCGGTACGTGACTGGGACAACTTCAATGGCCGGCGCAAGGATATGTCCTTCAAGTACATCCGGCAGATCGACGACCGCACCCAGGCTGAAGTGCTGACCTACTACTCCGACAGTTTCCGCGGCAGCAACATCGCCAACCGCGACCTGAAGACCCTGGGTTCCTACCCTCGCACCTACTACACCTTCGGCATCGAGCCGCGTGTGTCCCATGTATTTGACCTGGGGCCGAGCACCCAGGAAGTCAGCGTCGGTTATCGCTACCTCAAGGAAGGCATGCACGAACAGGCCACCAGCCTGGGGCTGGTCAACAACGTGCCGACGCCCGTGGGCCAGAGTGACGGCCACGTGTACCAGGACCGTACCGGTGGCACCGAGGCCAACTCGTTCTATATCGACAACAAGATTGATATCGGCAAATGGACCGTCACCCCGGGCATTCGCTTTGAGCAGATTCGCACCGAATGGCACGACCGTCCGGTGGTAGGCCTCAATGGCGCCACGGTTCAGGAGAAACGTCGCGAGATCCACAACAACGAACCGCTGCCGGCCTTGAGCGTGATGTACCACGTCTCCGATGCCTGGAAGCTGTTTGCCAACTACGAAACCTCCTTCGGCAGCCTGCAATACTTCCAGCTGGGCCAGGGCGGTAACGGCGACCAGACCGCGAACGGCCTGAACCCGGAAAAAGCCAAGACCTACGAAATCGGTACCCGCTACAACGACAGCGTCTGGGGCGGCGAAGTGACGTTGTTCTACATCGACTTCTCGGACGAGTTGCAATACGTCAGCAACGATGTGGGCTGGACCAACCTCGGCGCTACCAAGCACGAGGGCATCGAAGCGTCGGCCCATTACGACCTGTCGAACCTCGACCCGCGCCTGGACGGCCTGACCGCCAACGCCGGCTTCACCTACACCAGGGCCACCTCCGAAGGCGACGTTGCCTTCAAGGGCCGCGACTTGCCGCTGTACTCCCGTGAAGTGGCCACCCTGGGGCTGCGTTACGACATCAACCACTGGACCCACAACCTGGACGTCTATGCCCAGTCCGGCCAGCGTGCGCCGGGCACCGGTACCACCTACATCACCCAGCCGACTGCTGATGGCCAGTACGGGGATATTCCCGGCTACGTCTCGGTGAACGTGCGCAGCGGTTATGACTTCGGTGCGCAACTGTCGAACCTGAAGCTGGGCGTCGGGGTAAAAAACGTGTTCAACCAGGAACACTACACCCGCTCCAGCGACAACAACTCCGGGATCTACCTGGGTGAACCGCGCACGTTCTTCGTGCAGGCCAGCGTCGGCTTCTGATGCGTGCCTGATCCCAGGTATCGACAGTGACGAGGGGGCGCAAGCCCCCTCGCCATAGCCCTTCTTCCTACTCTTTTTCTAACGATTTTCTGCGTCCGCAGGAACTGAATCCGACAGGTCTACCACACAAGGAGGTGCCCACTTTCCATGGGATACCTTGTATCGCCGAGGTGTCTTTGAGCCGGGAGTGAATCGTGTCAATACGCCGAACTGGAGATGCCTATGTCGGTAACCTTATCCAACTCAACTGTTGCCAACCCCTCTGATAACGCCGCGCAGCCGCATACTGATGCCGCCACATCGACGCAGTCACGCTCACGCTCCGGGCAGGGGTCGATCCACATCAGCTTCAACGTGCCACAGAATGGGATCGGCCCGGGATATTCGAATTGGACGACGACGCAGAGCACGATGGATCGCCATGGTGCCGCCAACAACTCATTCCGGGCGTCCTATGCAAACTCGTTCCTGGGCGGGCTGATCGGACAGCTTCAGGACTTTCTGCACAAGCTGTTCAATCCGTTCCGGCCTCACCCCGGTTATGGTCGTCCTGATCCTTCCATTCCACTCAGGCCTCTTCCCGGACACTGCCGTCCGACCCCCTGCAAGCCTGACCCGGGATACGGTCGCCCGGACCCACACTTTTCGAGGCAAACCCCCGATCAACTGGGGAACCTCCTCAAGAACAAATTTGATGCGTTCACGGTGCCGGGCCAGCCCTTCATCACAAAACAAAGCCTGGAGGAGATGGCGGGCAGACGGTTGACCAACGACCAGGACCGTAATGAGAACATTCTGTTGGCCCGGGAACTGCTGCGACGCCCAGACGTAATACAAGCCTTTGACCGAGCCGGCAGGACCGGTGATCTGGATGGTCGAATCTCCCGGCGGGACCTCAACGCCGTGCTCGACTCCGGCAACGCCTTGAAGTACAAGACCGACAAACAGCTCGCCGAACAGATGTTGAAGGACTTCGACGCCCTGAAGGGTATCTGGAGCCGCTCCATCAGTATCAAAGATTTGAAAAAATTGGCCGCATCGTCGTCGAGCGACCCAAAGCAACAGCGGCTCATCGAGTTGGCCAAGGAAGTCACTCAGCGCTCAAGCCTGTTAACGCTGATGGACTCTCTTGACCGGTATGACGGCAAGATCGGCAGAGCCGCCCTGCGCCACCTCTCTCTGAACCTGTTTTAGCTCGATCACGCCGCGACCCTCTCGCGGCGTGATGACCTGCCTTGATCAATCCGCTGCTTTCAAACTCTCAGCCAGGGCTCAGACATGGCTACACCTTCGTGTGGATCGCACAATCCTGGCTATCAGCCAGCCTGTCTTGCGCCGACGGGCAGCGATACCCTGCAACCGCCCCCCGTTGCCGCACCGGGCAAACGGTGCGAAGAGGGCGCCGAAGCCCGGCGAGTGAAGAACTTCACCGGGCAGCACACGTTCCAGGCGCCGGCGGCTGACGACTTCATCAAAGGCATGTTGCCGCACGGGCAGTTGCCTGCCTCACACGCGCCTGGGTTACGCCCGTTGCGCGCGGTGATGGGCGCCATGGTCGCAGCGATCAAAGGCCTTTGGCAGGAGACGAAACCGACCTGGCCAGGGTCTCGAAAAGCCGACTGATTCTTCGGTTTTTACATGTTGTCATTGGAACGCTGCTCTATCTCGGAACCATTGCCACCGGCACACCACACACCTTTGGCCTGTTTTCACCTGAGCGATACGGCGATTGCCGGGATGATGACCAGGTCAATGTGGAACCGGAAAATGGTGGAGATGAATCATGACAATCAACGGCGGGTCGGTCTGCCAGCACCTCGGTGCTACACCCTGTATTGCCCCGGCACTGGACGGCGGTACACGGGCAATTCACGCCGCTTCAAGTGAACCCGGTGAGGCTGCGCGAAAGCACAGCCATCAATCCGGCGGGGCGCCTGTCCGCTCATCAGGCTATCGGCCTCCTTTGCGAGGGGAGAGTCACTGCAGGAGTCTGCTGCAACACCTGGGGCTTCAGAACGAAGTGGCCAGCCGCCTCCGCGGGCCCAATCCCTACATTCGTTTGCCGGACAGCGATTTGGTGAGCGCGGCGAACGCCCAATTTGCCATGCTGAAAAAACTCCATGAGAACTGACGGACTGAAGCTGTCTTCACTGCAACGAATCGCCAGTAAAAAGCTCGGTGCCAGCCGAGAGGCCGACAGCGCTATCCTGCTTGCCAAGGCGATCATCCAGCGTCCGCGCCTGATCGATGCGATCCTCGACCAGGACGGCTACATCACCCGCGAAAGCCTGGCACAGGCCGAGAACGTCGTGTTCGGCAACAGCGATCCCAGTGCCTTCAGCCCGGACCCTTTCCACACAAAAAACAATGCCGATCTCGTCCGCCTGTTCAAGGAAATGTTCACCGAGTTACGGGACCGGTCGCGGGACCGCATGGGGTTTTTCGAGCAGATCTGCTACGTCAATATCGAGGTGCTGGCGATGATGAGCAAAGACCCGGATGAGCTCGACAGCCATGGCCAAGTTGTACTGGACCCGGCCACGGGGCTACCGAAGAAGAAATACGACGAACAGCAGGTGTATATGGCGAAAAACCTTGTGGACCGGCCGGGCTTGTTGCGGTCGCTGGAAAACACCGCCGACAGCGGTCGGCGAATTTTCGGCAGCCATCACCAGGCGGGCTGGCTCAGCAACAAAACCCTTGATCGCTGGCTGGAACTCCAGAAAGCCAAATGACCCCGGGTTGACGCCTCAATGTACGAGGCGTGATGGGGCTGGGTGGTCAGACCCGCAGTATTTTCCCGCTGATCGCCACACCGATCAGCAGTACGGCAATCAGCACAAAGGCAGTGCTCAAGCTGCTGCCATGGGCGATGAAGCCGATCACCGCAGGGCCGGCGAGAATGCCGGTGTAGCCCAGGGTGGTGATGGCGGGCACCGCAATGTGTTCCGGCATGACGGTCTGCTTGCCGACGGCGGTGTACAGCACCGGTACGATGTTCGAACACCCGGCACCGACCAAAGCATACCCCAGCAGGGCGGTTTCCCACGCAGGTAATAGCGTCGCCAACAGCATGCCGCCGGCGGCGAGCGCGCCACCGAATACAATCACCCGGGTTGCGCCCAGGCGGCGAACTATCCTGTCGCCGGTAAGGCGCCCGACGGTCATGGTCAAGGCAAAGGCTGCGTAGCCAAGGCCCGCATAGGCTTCGTCAAGGCCGCGCTCGGCGCTCAGGAACACCGCGCTCCAGTCCAGCACGGCGCCTTCGGCAAGAAACACGATGCAGCACAGGCAGCCGATAAACAGCACCACGCCGTGGGGCACGGCAAAGGCCGGCCCGGAGCTTTCACTGCCGTAAGGCAGCAGGTGTGGCCCGGCCTTGAGCAAGGCCACTACGATGACGACGATCACGGCGAGGGTGGCCTGCAACGGCGACCAGCCCAACCCCAGCAGCCCGCTGACACCTGCCGCCCCGACGATCCCGCCCAGGCTGAACAGCCCGTGGAAGCCCGACATCATGGTCTTGCCGCTGGCTCGTTCGACCATCACCGCTTGCAGGTTGACCGTGGAGTCCACCGTGCCCAGGCCGGCACCAAACACAAACAGCGCGGCCATCAGCAACGGAATCGAGGTGACGGTGGCCAGCATCGGCAGGCCCAGGCAGATCAGGAGGGTGCCGCCGGTGGCCACTCGCCGGATACCGTAGCGCGACGCCAGGGCCCCGGCGACCGGCATCGCGATCATCGAGCCCACCCCCAGGCACAACAGCAAAAGGCCGAGGGTGCCCTCATTGAGTTGGGCGCGGGCCTTGGCATAAGGCACCAGTGGTGCCCAGGCGGCGATGCCGAAGCCGGCGATGAAAAACGCGATGCGGGTCGACATTTGTTCCAGCCGCCCGGGTACCACGGGCGCTGGGGTGCTGATGGCGGTCATGAAAAATCCTTGGTTTTGCGTTCAACGAACGATGTGCAGCGCAACATCCTTGCACATCAGGCCGTATCGAGCGAGCCGGGTTCCCTTGGCATGCCTGAACACAGGGCCAAACATTTTTTCCAGGATCATGGAACGCGACGGGCCTTTCCAACCACTATCAGTTCGTAGGACAAGTAACCACTTGAGGTGCGAGGTGGCCTGGAAGGTGCGTAATCCCCGCGAGAACTGGTGAACCCCGGGCTTCCAGCGACGGATTACCACCTTCCAGGCCGATCCTCTCACTTCAGCAGCCGCGCCAGTTTCGCATCCCGCACCTGCAACACTTCAAACAAGCCCAGGGCCTGCAGGGCGGGGAGGGCTTGCAGGATGTCCTGTTCGGCCAGCAAGCGCTGCTCGTCCGGGGTGGCCGGATCGCACCAGGTTCTGGCGTTGGCGAGGAATGCGCCCACCGTGCCCTTGCGCACGGTCACGCCATTGAATTGGCCTTGGTCGAGATGGTCGGGAAGCACGTCTTCTGCACGCATGGCGGAGCCCTCAATGAATGAATCCGCAGTCTGGGCGTGCGCAAATGGCTACACTGCCTTATCCAGGTCATTCAATACGGTAAAGCTGCCATATGCCGTCAACACTCGTTTCAGCCCAGCTCGCCAATGCGACCGGCGGTCCGTTGCTGGTGGCGACGTTGCGCAGCAGTCCGGTAGCACGCACCACGGCCCTTCATCAGCATGCCCGCGGGCAATTGCTCGGAGCCCAGCGCGGGTTGTTGTCGGTGCAGGCGGCGCACCAGCATTGGGTAGTACCGGCCACCCACGCGGTGTGGATTGCCCCCGATTGTTCCCACGCCTTGCGTTCCCACGGGCCGTTTGATGGCTGGAGCGTGTATGTCGAACCCCAGGCATGCGCAGGGCTGCCCCGACAGACGTGCGTTATCGCCACGTCGGCCTTGTTGCTGGAAGCCGTCAGGCGCGCGGCAACCTGGAGCCAGGCGCTGCTTGAGCCGCCACAGTCACGGATCGCCCAGGTGATCCTTGATGAAATCGCCGGGTTGCCCCAGGAGCCATTCGGCTTGCCGCTGCCCCGGGACCCGCGCCTGTTGCGCATCGCCCAGGCGCTGGCCGATAGTCCCGACGACAACCGCCTGCTGGAACACTGGGCGCAGTGGGCCGGTGTCTCGCCGCGCACCCTGGCCCGGCGGTTTGTTGCCGAGACCGGGTTCACCTTCAGCCAGTGGCGCCAGCGCGCGCGATTGTTGCGCGCCCTGGAGTTGCTGGCGGCGCATGCACCCGTGACCCGGGTTGCGCTGGACCTGGGTTATGAAAACGTCAGTGCCTTTATTGCGATGTTCCGGCGTACGTTCGGGACGACGCCGGGGCGGTACTTCACGGATGGCGCAAGCGACTACGGGCATATACCGCCACAATCACGAAACACCCCATAGGCAACAGGTAAGCCAGCGCCACTGTGCTGTTGTCCGCCACCTTGCCCATCAAGTAGGGCATCAGGGCGCCGCCGACGATCGCCATGATCATGAACGAACTGCCGCGCTTGGTGTGCGGCCCGAGGTTCTTCACGCCCATGGCGAACAGCGTCGGGAACATGATCGACATGAAGAAGAACACCGCGATCAGCGCGATCACCGAGATACCTTCCAGGCCGATCACCACCAGGCCGCACAACGCGATATTGATCAGCGCATAAATCAGCAGCAGCTTCTGCGCGCTGACCCGGCCCATCAGCCAGGTACTGAAGAAGCGCCCGAACATGAAGGCCAGCATTGCGATCGACAGCAGGTAGGCGGCTTGCTGATTGCCCATCTGTGCCCAATGCTCGGTGACGTAGTTGATGAAAAATGCGCCGACTCCGACCTGGGCCGCCACATAGAAAAACTGCGTGATCACCCCACCGACGAACTCCCGGTGCTGCCACAGACCCTTGCCGGCCGTCGGTTGCAGTGCCTGTTCCTGCGCGCGCAAATCCGGCAGCGGCGTGCGGGCGATCAGCAGTGCCACCAGCAGTACCAGAACCGCGATCACCACGTAGGTGGTCTGCAACGAACTCATGTCCGGGGCCGGTGTGCTGCCGGCGCTGAAGAACATCGCGCCGCCAATCAGCGGGCCGAAGAACTGGCCAAGGCCATTGAATGATTGCGCCAGGTTCAACCGCCGCTCGGCGCCCTGGGGTTCGCCCAGCACGGTGGCATAGGGGTTGGCAGCGGTCTCCAGGCAGCCCAGGCCGCAGGCGATGACAAACAGCGCGAACAGGAAAAACGGAAAGCTCGCCGCCGCAGCCGCCGGCATGAACAGCAGCGCGCCCGCCGCATACAGGCACAGGCCCAGCAGGATCCCGGCCTTGTAGCCGTGGCGGTCCATCAACAACCCGGCCGGCAAGGCGATCAGGAAGTACGCGCCGAAATAGGCGCTTTGCAACAGCCCGGACTGGGCCTTGCTGACGTGCAGGGCTTCCTGGAAGTGCTTGTTCAGTACGTCGAGCAAACCGTAGGACAAGCCCCAGAGGAAAAACAGACTGGTCACCAGCATCAGCGCCCAGCGATAGGTCGGCACGGCACGGGTGCCTGGCAGGTGTGTATCTTTGCTTAACATGACGCTTCTCCTGTTGTTTTTATGGGATCAAGGCGTGCGATGCAGCGGGTATCAGGGTTGGTCGGTGAGGCAGAAAATCTGCTCCAGGGGCTGCCATTTGCCGCCGGGGTCAGTCCACGGCGTGGGGGCCTGGAAGCGCCACATCAGGGTTTCCCAGGCTTGCACGTCGGGGTTGGCGCGTGCAGCGTGGTCCAGCCCTTCGAAGCTGAACCCGGCCGCAGTGTCCATGACCATGAACAGCCGCGTGCCCAGGCGCCAGATCTGCATTTCCAGGATTTGCTGGCTGCGCAGATGCTCTGCCACGGCAGGCCAGATGCGTCGATGCAGCTGCTGGTACTCGGCGATCAATGCCGCATCGTCGATCAGGTCCAGCGCCAGGCAGTAACGTTGGCCGCTCATGTCAGCGCCCGGTCGAGGTGGGTGTAGCCTCCATCCACCACCAGCCACTGTCCGGTGGTGTGGGAGGCGCGGGGTGAGAGCAGGAACAGCACGCTGTCGGCAATTTCCTCGGGAGTGGTCATCCGTTTGCCCAAGGGGATTTTTTCGACGATGGCGGCGAGCTTGGCCTCGGGGTTGTCGAAGCCGTCGATCCAGCGTTGATACAGCGGCGTCAGCACCTCGGCGGGCACCACGGCATTGACCCGGATGCCGAACTCCAGCAAGGAGGCGGCCCATTCCCGGGTCAGTGACAGCTGCGCACCTTTTGCGGCGGTATAACCGCTGGTACCGCCCTGGCCGGTGAGGGCCGTCTTGGAGCTGATATTCACGATTGCCCCGCGGCTGGCCTTGAGGGCATCGAGGCACAAGTGGGTCATCAAGTAGTAATGAATCAGGTTCTTTTCCAGGGATTCGACGAACGCTGCACGGCCCGCATCCAGGCCCACGCCGTCGTTGACCCCGGCGTTGTTCACCAGGCCGTCGATGCGTCCGAAGCGTTGCAACACCTCGTTGACGGCTGCGCGGCAGGCGTCCTCATCGCGCAACTCGACACGGATGAAGTGGCTTTGACCGTGCTGCTCAAGCTCGGCCGCGAAGGCCGGCGACAACGGTTGATGGCCGAAAATCACCGGGATTGCGCCTTCGGCAATCAATCCCAGGGAAATGGCGGCGCCAATCCCCGAGCCGCCGCCGGTGACGATGATCACGCGGTCCTGCAAATGCAGATTCATGGGAAGTTTCCTTCAAGGTGATAGACCCGCTGGGCCGTGCCGCCCCAGATGGCCTGCTGTTCATCGGGCGACAGTGGGCCGAGGGTTTGTTGCAGCAATTGGCAGGTGCCCTGGTATTCCCCGGCCAGCAGGCACACCGGCCAGTCCGAACCGAACATCAGGCGCTCGGCGCCGAACAATTCCAGCGCCAGTTCGATGTAGGGGCGCAGGGCTCGGGCGTTGCGTTGCTCGGGCCCGGCTTCGGTGAGCAGGCCCGACAGCTTGCAACTGACGTGGGGCAGGGCGGCCAGTGGCGCCAGGTGTTCGGCCCAACCGACGGGGCCGTTGGCGATGTCCGGTTTGCCCAGGTGGTCCAGCACCAGATGATGCCGGTCGTGGCGCTGGCACAGGGCTGTCGCGGCGTCGAGGTCGGCGCAGCGGATCAGCACTTCGTAGACGTAGCCTTGTTGCTGCAGGTGTTGCAGGCCACGGGAGAACTTCGCGTCAGCCATAAAGCTGGCAGGCGTAGGCTCATCCTGAATCTGATGCCGAAAGCCCTTGAGTCCCGGTGCGTCGCGCCACTGTTCCAGGTGCTGTTCCAGGCGTGGGTCGCACAGGTCGACCCAGCCGACGACGCCGAGTATCCATGGGTGCTGCCGCGCCATTTCCAGCAGCGCGTCGGTTTCCTGCTCACCGGCGCGGGCTTGCACGGCAATGCAGCCATCCAGGTCGGCAGCGTCGAGCAACGGCCGCAAGTCCTGTGGGAGAAAGTCCCGCCGCAGGTCAGCCTCAGCCGTACCGATCCACGGATAATCAGCGGCCCGGTAGCGCCAGAAATGCTGGTGCGCATCGAGCCTCAAAGGTGATGGGGACGACATTGTTATTGTGCTCCGTCCATTCAAATTGCGGTTCAGCTCACGGCCGGTGGCGGTATTGCTCCCGGGACGCGGCTTTCATCTGGATCGAAAAGCCCGGCGCCTTCGGCGGCAGATAGGCCGCACCGCGCACCACGCAAGGTTCCTCGAAATGCTCGTGCAAATGGTCGACATACTCGATCACCCGGCCTTCGTGGGTGCCGGCAATGCACAGGTAGTCGATCATCGACAGGTGCTGCACGTACTCGCAAAGCCCGACACCGCCGGCATGCGGGCACACGGGCAGGCCATATTTGGCCGCCATCAGCATCACCGCCAGCACCTCGTTGACCCCGCCCAGGCGGCAGGCGTCAATCTGCACCACGTCGATGGCTTCGCGCATGATCAATTGCTTGAAGATGATCCGGTTCTGGCACATTTCGCCGGTGGCGACCTTGACCGGCGCCACGCCCAGGCGAATCTTGCGATGGCCCTCGATATCGTCGGGGCTGGTGGGTTCCTCGATGAACCACGGCTTGGCAAACGCCAATTCGCGCACCCAATCGATGGCGGTGTCGACTTCCCACACCTGGTTGGCGTCAATCATCAATTGGCGGTCCGGGCCCAATACTTCGCGGGCGATGCGTACGCGCCGCAGGTCATCCTGCAAGTCGTGGCCGACCTTGAGCTTGACGTGGTTGAAGCCGGCATCCACCGCTTCCTGGCACAGCCTGCGCAGCTTTTCGTCGCCGTAACCGAGCCAGCCGGCGGAGGTGGTGTAGCAGGGGTAGCCATTGGCTTGCAGGTCGGCCAGGCGTTCAGCCTTGCCTTCGGCGCGTTGGCGCAGCAAGGCCAGGGCTTCGCTGGAGGTGATGCAGTCGGTGATGTAGCGGAAATCGATGCAGCGCACCAGCTGTTCCGGGCTCATGTCGGCGACCAGGCGCCACAGGGGTTTGCCTTCGGCCTTGGCCCACAAGTCCCACGCGGCATTGACGATCGCGCCGGTGGCCAGGTGGATTGCGCCCTTGTCCGGGCCGATCCAGCGCAACTGGCTGTCACTGGTGACATGCCGCCAGAAGCGGCCCATGTCTTCGGCGATCCATTCCAGGGTCAAGCCCACCAGCAGCGGCTGCATGGCCTGGATCGCCGCGCAGCAAATCTCGTTGCCACGGCCGATGGTGAAGGTCAGGCCATGGCCTTCAAGGGCCGGGTTGTCGGTCTGCAAAATCACATAGGCGGCCGAGTAGTCCGGGTCCGGGTTCATGGCGTCGGAACCGTCCAGGGACTGGGACGTAGGAAAGCGGATATCTTCGACGCGAATCGCGGTAATGGTAGTCATGAACGGCTCCTAGTCTCTTGTCAGGCGTCGACCGTGGTCTGGTTCTGTTCGCCGAGGCCTTCGATACCCAGGCGGATTTTTTGCCCGGGCTTGAGGTAGACCGGCGTGGGCTTGATCCCCAGGCCGACACCGGGCGGGGTGCCGGTGGAAATCACATCCCCCGGTTGCAGGCTCATGAACTGGCTGAGGTAGCTGATCAGTTTGGGGATCTGGAAAATCATCGTGCGGGTGTTGCCGTTCTGGTAGCGGTGGCCGTCGACTTCCAGCCAGATCGACAGTTGGTGCGGGTCGGCGATCTCATCGCGGCTGACCAGCCAGGGGCCGAGCGGGCCGAAGGTGTCGCAGCCCTTGCCCTTGTCCCAGGTGCCGCCGCGTTCCAGCTGGAACTCGCGCTCGGAGACATCGTTGATCACGCAGTAGCCGGCCACGTGCTGCATGGCCTGGCTTTCCTCGATGTAGCGGCCACCCTGGCCGATCACCACGCCCAACTCCACTTCCCAGTCGGTCTTGGTGGAGTGGCGGGGGATTTCGATGTTGTCGTTGGGGCCGACGATGGCGCTGGTCCACTTGTTGAAGATGATCGGTTCGTCAGGGATGGGGGCGCCGGTTTCGGCAGCGTGATCGGCGTAGTTCAGGCCGATGCAGATGAATTTTCCTACCTGGCCGACACAGGCGCCCAAACGCGGATTGCCCGGTACCAGGGGCAGGCTCGCGGGGTCGAGTTCTTGCAGGCGAGCGAGGTTTTGCGGGAGCAGGGCGTCACCGGCGATATCACTGATGTGGGCGGACAAGTCACGCAGACGTCCATCAGCGTCCAGCAGGGCCGGGCGTTCCTGACCTTTTTCACCATAGCGCAGCAATTTCATGAGCAATCCTCTTATTGGAAGTGGGCGGTCAGTTGCTCCAGCCGCCGTCAATGATCTGGGTGGTGCCGGTGGTAAACGCGCTGGCATCGGAGCCAAGGTACAGCGCCAGCTGGGCAATTTCCTGGGGCGTGCCCAGGCGTCCCATCGGCTGGCGCGCGGTGAAGGCGGCGTACACCTCGTCCTGTTGACGGCCTTCATGGCGGGCTTGTTCGACGATGCGTTGCTGCAGCGAAGGCGACTCCACGGTGCCCGGGCAGATAGCGTTGCAGCGGATGCGTTGGGTGACAAAGTCGGCCGCGACGGATTTTGTCAGGCCGATGACGGCCGCCTTGCTGGCGCAATAGGCAAAGCGGTTGGGCACGCCCTTGAGGCTGGAGGCCACCGACGACATGTTGATGATCGAGCCGCCGCCCGCCGCCAGCATCCCCGGCAGAAACGCGCGGATCATGCGGTACATGGCGGTGACGTTCAGGTCCAGGGCAAACGTCCAGTCGCTTTCCGGGCATTCGAGAATATTGCCGGCATGCACCACGCCGGCGCAGTTGAACAGCACGTCCAGAGGGCCGATCTCGGCGGCAAGGCGTTGGATGGCGCTGGCGTCGGTGACATCCAGCACCACCGTTTGCGCACCCGGCAAGCCGGCGAGCGCCTGTTGATTGATGTCGGCTGCAATCACTTTGGCCCCTGCCGCCAGATAGGCTTCGACGCTGGCGCGGCCAATGCCCTGGGCGGCGGCGGTGATCAGCACGCGTTTACCGGTGAGGTCCATGACAGACTCCCTTGATTATTGTTATTGGCTCAATGGTCAGGCCATTGAGGGCGTGAAACACCTGCATCTGCGGCATAGCGAACCCTGGTGGGTTTGCTATGATCAGCACACTGGAAACGATCCAATGGTCAGGCCATTGATCCAATTTTTAGCATGGGTCATCCCGGTCAACAAGCGGCTTTTTTGCGGGTTGATCGCTTTGACCGTGCTGTGCATGAATCGAGCTGAGCCTAGATGCCATTTCAAGTAATTGATAACCAACGTCTTTATCGACAGATTGCCGACCAGTTGCGAGCGTTGATCGACAGCGGAGAATTTCCGCCGGGCAGTCGACTTCCCGCTGAGCGTGAACTCGCCAAACTGCTGGGCGTGAGTCGCGCTTCGGTGCGTGAGGCGATGATTGCCCTGGAGGTGATCGGCCTGGTAGACGTGCGGGTGGGCAACGGCGTGCTGGTATGTGAACCCGTGCAACCGACAGTCAGCCAGGAACCGGTGATGGCCCAGGCCACCCGGGATCAATGGAAAGAGTTCGATCCGGAACTCAACCTGCACGTCGACTTCAATGCCGAGATTCCACCGTTTTCCCTGCTCCAGGCCCGTCGCCTGATTGAGCCGGAAGCCGCCGCCCTGGCCGCCAAACATGCCACCGACGAAGAGCTGGCGGGGATCCGCGAGGCCTTCGAGCGTAATGTGCAGGACAACCGCGACGGCTCCCATACCCATCCGGGCGATCGCCTGTTTCACATTCGCATCGCCCAGGCCTCGGGCAATCCGGCGTATGCGTTGATGATTGCGCACTTGCTGGGGCATCGTTACGGCAGCATGTTCCAGCGGTTGCAGGCGCATTACACCTCGGACGACATGCCCCATCGCTCGGAAGACGAGCATCGCAAGATCCTCGATGCACTGGAACAGCGAGACGTGGAGGGTGCGCGACAGGCGATGCGCAAGCACCTGGAAGAGGTGGTACGAATCTTTATGCGGACTGCGCAATGACCCTGTTCTACGACGCCCGCGGGAATATCTACGGGGTGGTAAGCCCGGCGCAGTTACGCAGCAAGGGTATCGACGTGCCGGACCGTGCCGACTTGGCCGCTGGCACCCGAGGTGTTTGGGCATTGGCGGCGATTGCCGCCGAGTGCGGTTGGGACGAGTTGCCGCGCCCGGCCGAGGCCAAGGCGCATCGTTGTGACGGTTTGTTGGTGGGGCCGTTCCAGGCCGCGCCGCCTTTTGACCTGTTGATCGTCAACACCGACGGTTCCCTGGCCGAACGCAGTGGCAATGGCCTGACGATCTTTGCCCAGTCGTTGACCGACCAGGGATTGATGGCGCAAGGCTGTGAGTTGCGGGTGCATCACGACAAGACAGACGCACTGTCGCCGGTGGTTACGCGGGTTGAGCCGGCGGAGTACGAACAGGTGCAGGGCTTTTGGCTGGCGCTCGGGCGTCCCGAGTTCGGGCCTTTGGCGGTAGGGGCTGTTGGTGTGGGCGCGGTCTCGCTTGAGGGAACTGAGGTGAGCCATGTTTCGCCACTGGCTGCGCTCAACCCCGAGTGGAATCACAGCCAGTTTGTGCGTGTGGGCAACCCGCATTGTGTGACGCTGGTACAGGACGCGTCAGCGTTGCCGGACAACGCCCAGCTGCATCGATCAGCCTGGTTCGATCCGCTGAGGGCGATTGCTTTCGCACCACCTGCCGGGGCCGGCCAACCTTGTATTTCCGGGGTCAACCTGCAATGGGTCGCCCGGGATTCAGGCAATCGCGTGATCGCGCGGGTGTTTGAGCGTGGTGAGGGGCCCACGGCGTCCTCCGGGACCAGCGCCAGTGCGGTGGCATGCGCCGCCTGGTCTGTAGGATGGGTGACGGCGGGTCAGGTGGCGGTGGTGATGCCGGGCGGTACCGCACCCGTACGGTTGCAAGCAGAGCTGGGTGAGTTGCTGAGCGTTAGCCTGTTCGGGACTGCGCGGCTGCAGGAAGTTTGAAAAAGGCAGTGGCGGGCTTAATCATCTTTGTCAGCTGTTTCTCTATAAATAAGCAGCTCTGGTGAATGGTGGTGTAAGAGTATTCCCGTTAGTCAGTACCGGCTGTTTAACTGCATTTCTGTATTTATAAAAGACCCTTCCAATATCAATGTACGAATCTTCTTTTTTATTTTGAAGCGGCCGAATTTCGCCTGAAATCGCTAGTATTCCTGGGGTTCAGGCACTTTTTATCGGCTTCGAATTGAGTGGCTTTATCTGCGTTTTACGGGAGAAGTTATTTCAGTTCGACAATGAATGGCGGGTAACAACGGATGTTCAATACGCTTGTTTCGTCACGTTTCAAACTGGTCGTTGCAGGAATGAACCAGGCATTTCAGGTGCTGGCTTTTAACGGCAGCGAAACGATTGACCAGCCTTTTTTCATTGAAGTGCAGTGGGTCAGTGAAAACCCCAGCCTGGATCTGGAGAAGTTACTTCACCAACCGGCCTATCTGGATTTTGGCGAGCCCGGTGAAGGCCTGCACGGGCAAATCTACAGCATTGGCCGGGAAGGCCCGGGGCAGCGGCTGACCCGCTACCACCTCACCCTTGCGCCGCGCGTGGCGTACCTGGCCCATCGTTGCGACCAGCGGATTTTCCAGCAGCGCAGCGTGCCGCAAATCATCGCGGCAGTGCTTGAGCAGCACGGCATCCTTGCTGATGCCTATACCTTCGAACTGGGGCCGGTGGTTTACCCACCGCGTACGTTCTGTGTGCAATACGCGGAAACCGACCTGCACTTTATCCAGCGGCTGTGCGAGGAAGAGGGCATTCACTACCACTTTCGCCACAGTGCAGACGCCCATGTACTGGTGTTGGGTGATGACCAGACGGTGTTTCATCGTTTGCCGGCGCAACGCTACTGCCCGGCCGGAGGCCCGGCTGCCGAAACGCTGGTTATCCAGCGTTTCGATGTGCGCCTGGCCACGCGCAGTGCTCAGGTTGTTCGGCGTGACTACGACTTCGAACATCCGTCGCTGCGCTTGCAGGAGCAGGCCGGATCTTTCCCGGCACTTGAAGACTATCAATACCCTGCGGGATTCACGGGGCATCTGCGAGGTTCGCAGTTGGCCCGGCGTGGCCTGGAACGTCATCAACGCGACCGTCATCGGGCCCTGGGCCGCAGTGACCAGCCGGCTTTGCGCAGCGGGCATTTCCTGGAACTGCGCGGCCATCCGGACCGCACCTGTAATGACTTGTGGCTGATCACCGGCGTACGTCACGAAGGCTATCAACCGCAGGTGCTGGAGGAGGCGGTGGTGGATGTCGAGGCATTCCACGGCTACCGCAATCGATTTACCGCAACGCCCTGGCGCGCCGCTTACCGCCCGCCGCTCAAGCACGTCAAACCGCGTATCAGCGGCAGCCAGACCGCAACCGTCACCGGGCCCGAGGGTGAAGACGTGCATTGCGACGCTCACGGCCGGGTGAAAATTCGCTTTCATTGGGACCGCCTGGACCAGCACGACGACAAGAGCAGCTGCTGGGTGCGTGTGGCGTCCGGATGGGCGGGTGACAGCTATGGCGCGGTGATGATCCCGCGTGTGGGCATGGAGGTACTGGTGACGTTCCTGGAAGGTGATCCAGACCGGCCAGTGATCAATGGTTGCCTGCCCAATACCTTGCAGCCTGTTGCCTATCCGTTGCCCCAACACAAGACCCGCAGTGTGCTACGCAGCCGCAGTTCGCCGGGCGGGGCGGGGGCCAACGAGCTGCACCTTGAGGACCGCAGCGGCCAGGAACTCATCTACCTGCGCGCCCAACGCGATCTGGAGCAGCAGGTCGGCCACGACAGTCGGCTGGAGGTGGTGGGCGAACGTCGGGAAACCATCCACGGCTTGAGTGCCACCACCCTGGGAGGCGAGGAACACCGCAGCATCGCCGGCGACCGCAAGGTTCGGCTTGGGGCTGATGATCACTTGCACGTGCAGGGCAACAGCCAGACCCTTGTCGGCCAGACCCTGGTGATCGAAGCGGGGCAACAGGTCCATCTGAAGGCGGGGGCCAATCTGGTTATCGATGCCGGTGCGCAGTTGAGCTTCAAGGCCGGTGGTGAGCATTTGCTGATTCAGGCCGGCGGGATTTTCAGCAGTCGGCCGATCACGTTGGGCGGTGCGCCTGCCGTGATTCGCACAGCCAACCCAGTTGGACCGGGTGACGTGGCTGCTTCGTCCGCATTTGCAGCGGATGGGCCGAAGGTTTCGGTTATCCAAGGCGCAGTCATGGAGCTGGCCAGAAGACTGGATGCAGACTTCTGTCCAGTGTGCGAGCGCTGCCGTGAAGGCCTGTGCGAATCCACGGGGAGGGCGGCTTGATGGAGATCGCGCCTGGCCAGTGGATGGCTGAACAGCAGCAGGCAGGGCGCCGGCTGTGCCTGGTTCTACAGGGTGAAAGCGATGCGCGTGGGGTACTGCTGGCGACACGCACGGTCGCTGAGTATCGCTGCCTCTTTGGTGAAACCGTCGCGTCGGAAATGGCAGCGGATGGGCCGATGCTCCTGTTGCTCGACCATGTCAGCGAGCCCGCATTGGTGGGTTTGCTGCAAAACCCCCAGCGTAATTGGGGCTGGTTGGGCAGCCTGCCTGGTGATGATTTGTCGGGTGTTACCCGGCACTGGCGCGACAGGTTGGTGGTGGGAGCGGCGGGCAGTCAGGCGCTGTACCGCTTCCACGATAACCGCACCTTGGCGCGGGCCTTGGTTCACCTGCCTGCTCGGGACTGGCCTGTTTTTCTCGGGCCGCTGATCGGCGTGTGTTACTGGCAGGGTGAGCGCTGGAGTTGTGTCGATAACCCGGCTCCGGGGGCGTATCCGGTACCCGATCCTGCGCCGTGGCTGGAGGTGCCCAATCCCCAGGCGGGAGTGATTCTGCAAGCCAATATCCTGCGTTACCTGCTGACCGAGTACAGCGAGGCGTTGAGCGCACTGGTTGAATTTCAAGACCCGAGAATCTGGTTGGCGCAGGTGCTGGAGCAAGCGCGGGCCTGGCAATGGGACAGGCCGGAACAGCTGGAGTTTTTGGTCGTGCGGCGGTTGTTGGAAGCCACTGGGGACGTGCTTATTCGATGGCAGCCGATGCGTGGGGAAGTGGCGGAGGATCATTTTCAGCGGGTGGTTGGGGAGTGGCGTCGGGTGGAGCGGGAGCAGCAGGATGCGTAGGGGATTTATGTCGGGCGTGTGGCGAGGGGTATTCGTTTGCAGTGTGCTGGGTGTTTCCGGTTGTGTGATGAAGCCTGCTGATAGTTTCACTTTGGAGGTCGATTTGCCGGCGAATTACAGACTCAGAGGCGATGCAACTTACGTCCCCGGAACAGGTGAGACTTGCACTTTACGATGGCGTCCAGGTGATCTGCCAGAGATCAAGATATTCGACGCTCTTGAGAAGTCGGTGGCGAATCGGGCGAGCTTCGAGTTGCCTCTGACGGAGACGGTGAACGGGTGTCCGTTAGTGCTGCGTTACATGACGTTTGATGTCTATGCGAAGTCGGCTGAGCACTTGTCGGACAGTGGGGGGGATTTTGCGTTTATCGGTGTGCATGATTGGGTTGAACCCCATATGTCTCGAATGCCGGGGGAAGGTACCTTGGAGGTGCCGGGGGCCTGTCAGTGGTTACTCAGGCCGGCAGGGCCAACGCAGGCGACTGATAACGTATTTCAATGCAACCTGGTGGATGCAAGAGGACTGCCGCCAACGACAGCAACGGGTGGTCGTGTGCAGCGTGATGAGTTGAACGGCAAAACGGTGAGGCTCGTGTTTGGGGAAATCTGATGGGGAGCGTACTTATCTTTAACTTTTACTGAATAAGGATATTCAGCGATGGCGCTTACAGAATGGAAACAACCCTTTTTCAGCGGGAAAATGCCGGCTTGTGCAGTGCGTGGATGTTGGCTGAGTTTTTGTCTGGTGGACGAATCAGGTGACGGAAACGCTTATGGGGGTCTTGCGTACAAGGTTTTTGACAGCACAGGTCAACAATATGCAGGTCGTTTGGATGGAAACGGTTTCGCAAAGTTGGACAACCCATATCGAGGGCCTGTGGTTCTGATCTTCGATGCGCCATATGAAATGAGCGGGGATTACTACGCAACGTTGCAAACGCGTGGTTGTTATCCACTGCCTATCACCGAGCTTCAGGTACGAGCCGAACAGACGCGGTTTTCACGTGTAGACGGGGAGCGCGTCGAGCGAAACCCGGCAGGGCGGGAAACAGGCAAATTCTATCAAGTCGAGGTCAGTGACTTGGTCTTGCACACTGCTCATTTGCCTCCCTTGGCGCCCAGAACCCATCGACCACCGCGGCATGCGCTCCGCATGCTGGCTGAACTTGGGTTTGGCCCCCCTCAGCCCAAGCTGACAGGGCTGGTTTTATTTCCTGACCTGCACACTGTGCTGGAGGTAAGGCCGCTGCGTGCGTTACGCCCGTTGTTGTCGATTGAAGACCAGTTCTGTGCCTTGAACCTTTATCAGTTGGCGCTTATGGCTACCTTGAGTTATTGCGATTTTGGGCAGGAACCATCGACTCCGCCGATGGACCAGGTCAGCTTTCCCATAGAGCCCAGTGTGGGCAATTTTTTTTCCGAACAACTGTCGGGCTATCAGGAGGCTTGGAAGTTCGATTCCGACCAGGTGGAACACTTTTATCCCGTGTATGAAGACGTGCCGTACTCGCAACGATTCGAGGTGTTGCCTTTTGATCCTGAGTTGTATGAGCAAAATCGATCGGAGCAAGGAGAGTCCCCGGCCCACCCAGCGAAGCTGCATTTTTTTGATGACGAGGAGAATGGCACTGATACTCAGGCGTTTATCAGCCATCACGACCATGTGATCCTGATCGCAGTGCGGGGCACTGCAAGCCGTTCCGATGGGCTGAGGGATGCCAATGCTCACCAGGTCGCTTTTGTCGAGGGTGTTGGTAAGGTTCATGAGGGCTTTTATGGCGCGTATCGGGCGATGCGTGATTTTGCGCTGCATTACCTCGACCGGTTCTACATAGGCCAGCGCATCATAATTTGTGGCCATAGTCTCGGCGGCGCCATAGCACTGCTGCTGGCAGAGTCTCTTAGGCGAATTCCAGGTTACGACCGCAACATCCTTCTTTACACCTATGGCGCTCCCCGCGCTGCCGACTCTGAGTTCACTGACGGTGCTTCATCTTTGGTGCATCACCGCATCGTCAATCATAACGACCCGGTACCCAGCGTCCCGGCACCCTGGATGAACACAACTGCCAAACTCTGGATTCCCGGGCTTGTTACCCTGTTCAGCAATCCTGCACCTGCTGGCCTGCTGTTCGCACTTGGGTTGGTGCGGGTGGGCGGGAACGCCTATCAGCATCACGGCTCCCAGCAGCATTTCATGCCGATTGCCTTGCCCGACGGCACACAGTCTTCAATATTGTGGAACCCCGGGTGTGAGTCGATCGAAGAAGCTGCATGCAATCGCGCGATTCAACTCAGCGGTGATATGCCGGACCGGGCCAACCTGATCAAGCAGCTAGTCCAATACAAGCAGCACTTTATGACCGCAAGCTACATCCCGGCAGCCTGGGCGACGTTACGCCGCTGGCAGCAAACCGTGGACGCCGACGGAACACTGGTGACTGCGAGTGAATTTGAGCTGATCGAAAAAGCGCTGATCAGCATGCGGCAACAACTGCGGGAGAAAAAACGAGAACTGGACCGCTATCGACCGACCAATCAGCGTGGTTATGAAGATATCCAGGCCTTGAGCATCGAAGCTGATCGTCTGCAAAGTAGTCGCGACCGCCTGGCAACCCTCCGCTGGCGCCGCCTCCAGGCCCGCGACGTCTACGGCAGCCACGCTTCATCCCCAACCCTGCAATCCAGCCTGAAACGCTGGTTCGCTCACCCGCAAAATCGCGTACTCACCCAAGTGGCGAGCATCCCGCCACAATCGGATGATGGCTGTGGAAAGCCACAAACCCTCGATATAGATTCAATCGTATGAGCCTACAAAAACTCCACCTGCGCCGGCCGGCGTTTCATCAACACTTTGCCCGCTCGAATCGAATACAACGGCAAGCCCTGGCTGCGAATCACTTCATAGTCGCTGTCTGCAGACAGGATCAACAGGTTCGCCGGGCGTCCCGGTTCCAGGCCATAACGATCCCCCAGGGCCATCGCCCGGGCGCTGTTGTCGGTGACCAGGTCGAGGGCACTTTGCAGGTTGCGGTAGCCAAGCATGTGGCAGATATGCAACCCGGCTTCCAGCACCCGCAAAATGTTGCCGTTACCCAAGGGGTACCAAGGGTCGACGATCGAGTCCTGGCCGAAGCAGACGTTCATGCCAGCCTCCAGCAGTTCGTTGACCCGGGTCACGCCGCGGCGTTTGGGGAAGGTGTCGAAGCGGCCCTGCAAGTGGATGCTTTCGGTAGGGCAGGAGACAAAGCTGATGCCCGAATGCCCCAGCAGGCGGAAGAGTTTGGCGCAGTAAGCATTGTCGTAGGAGCCCATGGCCGTGGTGTGGCTGGCGGTCACGCGGGCGCCCATGTCACGGCTGCGGGCTTCTTCGGCCAGCACTTCAAGAAAGCGCGAGTGTGGGTCGTCGGTTTCGTCGCAGTGCACATCGACCAGGCAACCGGTGCGTTCGGCCAGGTCCATCAGGAACTTCACCGAACTCACCCCTTGGTCACGGGTGTATTCAAAGTGCGGGATGCCGCCGATCACGTCGGCTCCCAGGCGAATGGCCTCTTCCATCAGCTCGCGGCCATTGCGGTAGGACTCGATGCCTTCCTGGGGGAACGCGACGATTTGCAGGTCGATCAGGTGGCCGCTTTCCTCGCGTACTTCAAGCATGGCCTTGAGCGCGGTGAGGTCCGGGTCGGTGACGTCGACATGGGTGCGCACATGCTGGATGCCATGGGCGGCCAGGGTCTGGATGGTTTTTTTGGAGCGGGTCTTGGTGTCTTCCAGGGTGATGGTGGCCTTGCGCTCGCCCCAGCACTCGATGCCTTCAAACAGGGTGCCGCTCATGTTCCAGCGCGGCTCGCCGGCGGTCAGGGTGGCATCGAGGTGAATGTGCGGCTCGACGAAAGGCGGGACCACCAGGTTGCCGGCGGCGTCCAGGTCGTCGGGGCCTGCCAGGGGGGCAGCGCCTTGTTGGGTGATGCTGGCGATCCGGCCGTGTTCCAGGTGCAGATCATGCAGGCCTTCACGGTTGCGCAGGCGGGCGTTGATGATGTGCATGGGCAAGTTCCTCTTGGCAAAAAACAGTCAGGCAGACAGCCGCCAGATCATCAGCGCGATGCCGATGTCCAGGCGGTCATAAGCATTGTCCAGCGTCAGCCCGCACAGGGCTTCGATACGCTGGACGCGATGCGTCAGGGTGTTGCGGTGAACCGCCAGCCGTTGGGCTGCGGCCACAAGGTTACCATTCTCGTGGAACCAGGCCTCCAGGGTCGGCATCAGGCTTGGGCCATGGTGCAGGTCGTGGCGCAGCAGCGGCCCCAGGCGTTCGTTGAGGAACTGATCGAGCAGGGCGCGATCACGTACGCCACTGAGCAGCTTGAGCACGCCCAACTCATCGTAGACACACAACCCGGCGCGTTCACTGAACCGTCGCGCAGCGGCCAATGCCTGGCGCGCCTCATCCAGGGCCTGGGCCAGGCGCGCGGGTGGGTGCGCGGCAGCACTCAGGCCGATAAACAGTTTCAACGGTGCCAGGCGCAGATTCAGTGCCTTCAACCAACCCGCCAACAACTGACGGTTGGCCAATGCCGCACCCGCGTCTATCGCAGGCAGCAGCAACGTCCATTGTCCGGCACGCCCCAGCACGGGCAGGCGCGACGGATGCTGCGCAGCAAACTGGCGCAGACGGCGGGTAATCGCATCGTGTTGTCGGGCAAGCTGCGCCTCGACCACTGGCGCCTCACCCTGGGCAAACAGCGCGTCGCTGCCGTCCAGTTGCAACTGGACGAGTTGCCAATGGCCGGCCAGCGGCATGTCCAACTGCGCAGCGCGGTGCAGCAGCAAATCCAGGGATTGGTAATCACCGGCCAGCAGGCGCTCCAGCACATCGTGTCGCGAGCGCCCCAACTGCTGCGACTGGATCAACGCCGAACCGATGGCCTGGGTCACCAGTACCATCTTCAACGAGTAAGGCTGTTCGATCAGCGGCATGCCCGCCGCTTGCGCCGCTTCTAGCAAACGCTGGGGAATCGCCTGGATATAGTCCGGCCCCGTGAGGATCACCAGGCCGGCGACCTGGCGCTGACAGGCTTCGTCCAGCAGCACCAACAGATTGGCCTCGTCCCGTGGGTGATTGATACCGGTGACGAACACCAGTTCGCCCCCCAGCACCCATTCGGCAATGCCGCTGTTTTCTGCGACATAGGGCCAGCGCACCGTGTTCTCCAGGCCGGCTTCCCCGGCCCGCAGGCACATCGATTCAAGGCCGGGCAAGGCCAGCACATCGGCGACTGTCAGGCTCATGCCTGGACGTCAGCCAAAGGTGCCCGCACCCGCAATACGCTGGTCAGCACGATGTAGGTCAGGGACGCCGCCACGATCCCCACCAATGGCGCCACCCAGGGTGAATGAAAGGCCAGCACCGTACCCACTGCATAGGCGATCAGCCCTGGCCAGTTGAAGGCCGGCAGGCGTGTATCGGCCAGGCGCGGATAGTGGCCGCGATAGCGATAGAAGAAATCCGCCATGATCACCCCGCCAATCGGTGGGATCACCGTGCCCAGCAGGATCAGGTAGGGCACCAGCATGTCGTACATGCCCAGCAACGCCAGCAGGGTGCCGATTACCGCACCGGCCAGGGTCACCGTTTTACGGCGCTTGGTGCGCAGCAGGTTGCAGCCGGCGACGGCGAAGTTGTAGATGGTGTTGTCCTGGGTGCTCCAGATATTCAGCAACAGCATCGCCATGGCCGCCATGGCGAAGCCTTGCAGCAGCAACACTTCGACCACGTCGGGCTGCTGGTAGACGATGGCGCCATAGGCACCGATCAACACCATCAAGCCGTTGCCGATAAAGAAGCCGATCAGGCTGGCCAGCACCGCGACCCTGGCCGAGCGTGAGAAGCGCGTCCAGTTGGTGGCCTGGGTCGCGCCGCTGACAAAGGTGCCGAACACCAGCGTGATAGCCGTGGACATGTCCAGCTCACCGGTCGGCACCACCGCCAGCAGTCCATCGAGCCCGCCGACCTTGACGGTGGCGACCCACATCGACAGAAACAACAAAATACCCATGGCCGGCACGGCGATGTAGGACAGAATCTCCAACCCGCGATAGCCCACGTAGGCCGTCGCGCAGAACACCATGCCAAACAGCACCATCAGCCCGAGTACGCTGCCCTGGCTCAACTCGAAATACTTGCCCAGTACTACGGCTGCGGTGGCGGTGCCCCAGGCGTACCAGCCGATCTGGGTAAAACCGAGAATCAAGTCGCTGAGTTTGCTGCCCACTTCACCGAAGCAGAAGCGCCCCATCAATACTGAATTCAAACCGCTCTTGAACGCGATGTAACCCAGGCCTGCGGCGTAGATACCCAACAGCAGGTTACCCAGGGCCACGACGCCGAGCATCTGGGTAAAGCTGAAGGCCACCCCCAGCTTGCCGCCGGCGAACATGGTCGCAGTAAAAAAGGTAAAGCCCAGCAGCACCATGGCGGTGGAGGCCAGGCCTTTGCGGGCATGCATGGGCACCTCGCTGAGAGGGTAGTCATTGCCCGGTTCGTTCTGCGTCATGTGCCGTTCTCCCTGAATGAGTGACGCAGGCCTATTGCACCCGTCGTGCCAAGTGCCAGGCAGTGACGGGCGCACGGTCAGGACTGTGCAGGTTGCACAGTATTTATAGCCAAACAGGGGAAACACGCAGGCGGGATTGGTCTTTCTGCCCACTCAGGCGCGAAAGCGGTGCAGGGTGATACAAATTGGATCACCCGTGATTCAATCGAACAGGGTGTGAGTGGTCTGCCCGCGATGAAAGGCAAAAGCGGCCTCAAGGTCGCTTTCAATGGTGCGGCCACGGGACAGCGGCGGCAGATCGTCCAGGCTGAAGAAGCCAACTTCGGTGGTTTCGAAACCGGCCGCCGGCGCCAGTTGATCAACCCGTTCGCACAGAAAGTAGAGTTTGTAGAAGTCCCGGATATCCGGCCGGTACAAGCCTTTGGCCTTGTGGGTGACGCTGTACAGCGCCTTGGCCGTGACCGTCAGCCCGGCCTCTTCGCGGATTTCCTTGACGATGTTTTCAGCCGCCGACAAACCAATATCCGCATAACCGCCGGGCAATGCCCAGCAGCCATCCGTGAGCTCGCGGACCAACAGGATCCGGTCACCGTCAATCACTGCGCCCCGCACATCAATCATGGGCGTCGAATAACGTTTGGCAAAATCCGGCACCAGCCCGGTGATGCGCTCCAGCGGTACTTCGCCCAATTGCGCCAGCATGCTGTGGGCAATCTGGGCGATTTCCTCAAGGCGCTCGCGCTCGAAGTCATCGGTGCAGAAGTGCAGCCCCGTGGAGGCCAATGCTTGCAGGCGCTTGGCCTGGGCCAGCCAGGTGTTTTCCATGGGAGCTCCTTCAGTGCGAGGCGGTGAGGTCTTTTTGCATGTAGACCCGACGCAGGCCGTTTTCCTCGGCCCGGTGGGTTTCCACATAGCCTTTGCGGGTGTACAGCGCGATGTTTTCGGTCATCGCTTCATTGGTGTAGAGACGGATGGAGCCATGCCTGGCCTGGCCTTCCGCGAAGCCCAGCAACAGGCGCCCGTAACCCAAGCCCTGGGCACCGGGGTCGACGGCCAGGTTATCCAGCAGCAGGTACTCATCGTGATGAATCAGTACGACAAAGCCGCAGACCTGGCCCACACTCTCCAGCACATGCACCCGTTCGGCAGCGACCTGCTGGCGATAGTCATCCAGCATCGGGCCTGGCTTGCGCCCGATTCGCTGGATGTAAGGGGAGTAGGCGGCGTGGACGATCGCTTCAATAGCGGCGATATCGTCGACGGTAGCGGGGCGGATATGGGTTGGCATCGCAGCGCTTCCTGTACAAGAGGCCACGACTGTAAGGGAGTCACTGGCATAAAAAAACCACCGCAAGGGTGGTTTTTTACATCGCCGGCTTATTCGCCGCGATAGATGCAGCCGCTGGTGCAGGTCTCATGGATGCGAATCGCGCTGAGTTCCGGCAACAGCGGTTTCAGTTCATTCCAGATCCACTTGGCCAGCACTTCGCTGGTCGGGTTTTCGAGGCCCGGGATGTCGTTGAGGTAGTTGTGGTCGAGGCGCTCGTAGAGCGGCTTGAAAATCGCCTTGATCTCCGAGAAGTCACGGATCCAGCCGGTGTGCGGGTCGAGGTCGCCGCTGAGGTGGATCGCCACCTTGAACGAATGGCCATGCAGGCGCCCGCATTTGTGGCCTTCCGGAACATGGGGCAGGCGGTGGGCGGACTCGAAGGTAAACTCTTTGAAGATTTCCACAGGGTTTTTCAGCTCGGTGAGGTGTCTGGCAGGCGGCGAGTTTAACAGTTTGTCGCGGCCGCGCGCATACCGCGTAGCAGCTGTCGAGCCATGGCGAGGCTGCGTTTGCGATTTGTCTGGCAAACCGAGGTGCTGCCGACGCAGCCTCGCTTGGGCTCGACAGCTGCTACGGAGAGGGCGCTAGAGAGCCAGCAGGCGTTCGCCCAATTGGCCATTGTCGGCCAGTTGCAGAAACTCATCCCCCAGCCGCTGGCTTTCGCTCATTGCGGTTTGCCAGTACTTGTTGCGGCCCGGGTCATCCCCCATGAAGCGCTTGAAGTCACTGCGGTCCGGCAGTTTGCCGTGGGGCAGTCGCGCCAGGTATTCCTTCGACGGCGCCAGCAGCAGGACATCCTGCAAACCCTGTTGATTGGCGTGGCGCCACGGCAAGCCTTTGTCGAACCAGCCGGGAATGACCCGGTCGGTGAAGTGCGGGTACAGCACGATGTCATCGCCGTGGTAGGGCAGGTCGAGGTGATAGTCCAGCAGGCCGCCATCGCGGTAAGTGCCTTGGCCTGCACCCGGCAGGTCGCGTACGCCTTGCATCACCATGGGGATCGAGCCCGACGCCAGCAAGGCCTGGCGCAGGTTGCCCAGTTCCAGATCAAGGAAGCGCGACGGGAAATCCTTGAGCGCATGCAGCGGTGGCGCCTGGCGTGGATCGTGGACGATCAGCCGTTCGAAGTGCCGGGACAACCGCGCGCGGCCCCTCAGGTTGTCGGCGATCACCGAGGACAACCCCAAACCAAGCCGACCGCGATGATCGTCGGCGAGCAGGCCATGGCTTTTGACCACCATGATGTTCAGCCGGTAGTGCGGGTTGTCGAGCACGCGGGCATCGCGGCCGGCCAGCAAGTCATCGAGCATGCGCACGCAGCTCTGGCTGACTTCGGCCATGGTCACGCCTTTGGCAAAGCTTTGTGCGTTGTACAGCCGGCCCAGGTCGAGCAGGCCTTGCACCGGGTCGGGCAGGCACGCACTGGCAAACCGCCAGGAGCCTATCGAGGCGCCGATCAGCGCACGCTCGCGGGGCGCCCGGGGCAGCCAGTCACCAAACAGCGCCAGGTCCAGACCCTGGATGCCCAGCGCCTTGGGCCCGCCGGCAGCGCCGGGAAGGATGCCGACGTCCGCAGGCGCAAGCCCCTGCTCACGAATGCGTGCAAAAGCGCGTTTACCGGCCTTGAGGGTCAAGGCGGGGAACTTCATATGGATAGCAGTCATACCGGTCTCATTTACCGCGAGCAGGGCAGTATAGAAAATCTTGCCCGGTTGCAGGCAAAGGTCTCGCAGAGAATTGCCATGGTGGCAATTCAGTTTCAGTTAAGTTGGATCCAGTACCGTGAGCCCCGTAGGCAAAATATCCCGAAACGGAGACTCACCATGAAAACCCTCACAGCCTTGATCGCCAGCAGTATCATCGCCCTCACCGCAGGCGTCGCCCAGGCTCGCGACCTGGGGCCGGACGAAGCACTGAAGTTGCGCGACGCTGGTACCATTGTGTCTTTCGAGAAGCTCAATGCTATCGCACTGGCCAAACATCCCGGCGCCACCGTGCATGAAACCGAGCTTGAAGAGGAATACGGCAAATACCTTTATCAGGTTGAACTGCGCGACGCCCAGGGCGTCGAGTGGGACCTGGAATTGGACGCCGTCACCGGCGCCGTCCTCAAGGATCATCAGGATACGTAATGAAGGTAAATCTACGCACCAGCGTTCAAGTGGCGCTGGTGCTCCTGGCATTTTGCTCAGGCCTGGCCGCTCGGGACCTGGGCCAGGATGAAGCGCTGCGCCTGCGCCAGAAGGGCGTGATCGCGCCGCTTGAGCATCTGCTGGGCCCGGCATTCGAGCGCTACCCGGGCGCCAAACTGCTGGATGCCGAGCTTGAAGAGCACGAGGATCGCCCTGTGCGGTTTATCTATGAAATCGAACTGTTGACGGTGGAAGGCGTGGTGCGCGAGATCGAACTCGACGCCAACACCGGTCAACTGCTCAAAGACAAGGAAGACGACTGATGCGCCTGCTTCTGGTGGAAGACCACGTACCCCTGGCCGATGAGCTGATGGCCGGACTCAATCGCCAGGGCTATGCCGTCGACTGGCTGGCGGACGGGCGCGATGCGGTGTACCAGGGGCGCAGCGAACCCTACGACCTGATCATCCTTGACCTCGGCCTGCCGGGTTTGCCCGGGCTTGAGGTGTTGACGCAATGGCGTGCCGCCGGCCTGGCCACGCCGGTGCTGATCCTCACTGCCCGCGACTCCTGGGCCGAGCGCATCGAAGGGCTCAAGGCCGGGGCCGACGACTACCTCAGCAAACCGTTCCATCCCGAAGAGCTGCACCTGCGTATCCAGGCCTTGCTGCGTCGTTCCCATGGCCACGCCAATCAGCCCACCTTGCAGGCTGCCGGCTTGCACCTGGATGAGGGTCGCCAGTGTGTGATGCGTGATGGCGAGGAGATCCAGCTGACCGCGGCCGAGTTTCGGCTGCTGCGTTACTTCATGCTGCACCCCGAGCAAATCCTTTCAAAAAGTCACCTGGCCGAACATTTGTACGATGGCGAGACCGAGCGTGACTCCAATGTGTTGGAGGTCCACGTCAACCACCTGCGCCGCAAATTGGGCCGCAGCGTGATCGAGACCCGGCGCGGCCAGGGTTACCGGTTTGGTGCCAGCCCGGCATGAAGTCGATCCAGCGGCGCCTGAGCCTGGGGCTGATCAGTGTGATGGTGATCGTCGGCCTGGTGCTGGCGCAGACCAGCCTGTGGCTGTTCGAAATGGGCCTGCAACGTTACCTGGAGTCCGGCTTGCGCAACGACAGCGAGAACCTGCTGGTGGCGCTGGTGCGCGGGCCGGCGGGTGTGCAACTGGATGAGCAGCGGTTGTCTCCTGCGTACCAGCGTCCGTTTTCCGGGCACTATTTCCGTATCGATTTTGCCGATACCCATTGGCGTTCCCGCTCGCTGTGGGACCAGGAACTGCCGCAGTTGCCCCACGCCGGGCTGAAGGGCAACCTGCAGTTGGGGCCGGAAGGCCAGCAGTTGCTGGTACTGCGTTCGGACTACAAACGGTTTGGCCAGTCGATTTCCATCAGCGTGGCCCAGGACTACACACCCGTCAGAGAAAGCTTTCGGCTGATGCGCCAGATCGGCCTGGTGCTGGGGCTGGCGGCGCTGTTGCTGATCCTGATTCTGCAACGGGTCACCGTGCGCCGCGCCTTGCGCCCGCTGGAGACCGCGCGCAACCAGATCGCCCAACTGCAGCAGGGCCAGCGCTCGCAACTGGATACCCAGGTGCCGGTGGAGCTGGAGCCGCTGGTGGCGCAGATCAACCATCTGCTGGCCCACACCGAAGACAGCCTCAAGCGCTCGCGCAATGCCCTGGGCAATCTCGGCCATGCCTTGAAAACCCCGTTGGCGGTGTTGCTGAGCGTGGCATCCAGCGAACAGCTCAAGGACCATCCGCAACTGAGCAAGCTGCTGCGGGAACAGTTGGAGCAGGTGCAGCAACGGCTTAATCGTGAACTCAATCGTGCCCGCCTGGCCGGAGAGACACTGCCGGGTGCCTTGTTCGATTGCGACGGCGAATTACCGGGGTTGCTCGCGACCCTGAACATGATCCATGGCGAACACCTGGATTTGAGTTACCGCGTGCCGCCCGGTTTGCAATTGCCGTGGGACCGCGAAGACCTGCTGGAACTGTTGGGCAACCTGCTGGACAACGCGTGCAAATGGGCGGATGCGGAGATTGTGTTGAGCATCGGCGAAACCCCGGAAGGCTTTCGGTTGGCTGTCGAAGATGACGGGCCGGGGATTCCCGAGAGCCAGCGTGATCAGGTGTTCAGCCGAGGCACGCGGTTGGATGAGCAGACTGACGGGCATGGTCTGGGGCTGGGGATCGTGCGGGATATTGTCGAGGTGTGGGGCGGGGTGCTTCTGTTGCAGGAGAGCGAGCTGGGCGGGTTAAAGGTCATCATCGACCTGCCACGCCGCCATTGAAAACAAACCGTAGCAGCTGTCGAGCCTCGCCAAGGCTCGACAGCTGCTACGGGATGCTCGGGCTGATTGCCGGAGTATCCCGCAACTCATCAAACCCTGAACTGATCCATCAGGCCCTGCTGCTGATTCGCCAGGCTGTTCAACGCCTGGCTGACCCGCGCCGATTCATTCGCCTGTTCGGACAACGACTCCGTCACATCCCGAATCGTCGCCACGTTGTTGTTGATCTCCTCGGCCACCGCACTTTGCTCTTCGGCGGCGCTGGCGATCTGCAGGTTCATGTCGCTGATTACCGTTACCGCATCGCCGATCTGGCGCAAGGCGGTCACGGCCTGGCCCACTTGTTCGACGCTGCCCTGGGCCTGGCGATGGCTGTTGCTCATGGAACCGACCACTTCCTGGGTACCGCTTTGCAGTTGCTCGATCACCAGGCGGGTTTCTTCCACCGACTCCTGGGTACGTCGCGCCAGGTTGCGCACTTCATCGGCGACCACCGCAAAACCACGACCGGCTTCACCCGCACGGGCGGCCTCGATAGCGGCGTTCAGTGCCAGCAGGTTGGTCTGCTCGGCGATTGCACGAATCACTTCCAGTACCGAACCGATCTTCTCGCTGTTGGCCGCCAGTCCTTCAACCTGGGCCATCGCGGTGCTCATATCCGCCGCCAGGTGGCCGATGCTGGTGGTGGTGCGGTCGATCACGGTCAAACCTTCACGCGTCGCCTGATCGGCATCGCGGGCAGCCTGGGCGGCTTGCGCGGCACTGCGGGCGACGTCCTGGGCGGTGGCGCTCATCTCGTGGGAGGCGGTGGCCACCTGGTCGACCTGACGGTATTGCTGCTCCATGCCGGCACTGGTTTCAGTGGCGATGGCGGCCGACTGGTCGGCGGTGCCACGGGCGTCCTGCACTGAGCGTTTGACCTGGGCAATGATCGGCTGCAGCTTGTCGAGGAAGCGGTTGAACCAGCCGGCCAATTCGCCGAGTTCGTCGTGTTTGTCGTAGGCCAGGCGGCGGGTCAGGTCACCTTCGCCACTGGCAATGTCTTCCAGCATGCGCGCCACACCGAGGATCGGCCGGGTCACGCTGCGGGCCATCAGCCACACCAGCAACAGGCCGACGATTGCTGCCAGCAGGCCCAGGCTCAGTTCCAGCAGAGTGCCCTTGGCGTTATCGGCGTCCAGTTTGGACTTCAGGGCTTCAGCCGGAGCCACCAGGACTTTTTCCGGAACATCCAGCAACACGCCCCACGGCTTGCCATCGGGGATCGGCTGGAACGGCGCGAGCACCTTGAGTTGGTGGTCGGTGCGCACGCTGCGGGTCTGGGTGCTGGTGGAAAGCGAACTGATCAATTGCGCGCCGTTGGCGGTGTCGACGGCATCCAGGCGCTGGCTGAGTTTGCCGGCGTCCGGACTGTAGCCGGCCAGCAGGCCCACCGGGCTGATGATGCTGACGCTGGTCTGGCCGTCGTAGAGTTTCTGGCTGGCGCCCTGGCTGACGGCTTGCAGGCTGTTGAGGTTGATGTCCACCGACAGCGAGGCGATGACTTTGCCGTTGACCATCAGCGGGAAGACGATGCTGGTCATCAGCACCTTTTGCCCATCGATCACATAGAAGTACGGCTCGATCACGCAGGGCTTGAGTGTGGTGCGCGGGCAGGTGAACCAGGCGTTGGCTTTTTCGCCGCTGGGTCCGACGCTGGTGTCGGACATGTCGCTTTCAGGCAGCGACATTGAAGTCAGCTTGCCCGCAGTCGGCTGGGACCAGTACAGCGCAAAGCGGCCCTTGTCGTTGCTGCCCAGCTCTTGCTGGTTGGCGAACAGTTCGTCCTTGCCATCCAGTGCGTTGGCCTCGAATACCAGGGACAGGCCCAGCAGTTCCGGATTGGCCTGCAGCGCGGCCTTGACCTGGCGGGTCAGGTCTTCGCGCAGGTCGAAGGCATCCAGGAAGCGTTTCTCGGCCTGTTCGCGCAGGAACAACACCTGCCGGGAAAAACCGTGGCCGTATTGATAGGCGTCCATGAACTGCTGGCGAATGCCCAAGGCCTGGACCTCACCCTGGGCTTCGATGCGTGCCTGGGCGGCTTCGTCGAGCATTTCCATACTGGAAGCCTTGACCAGGTCGGAGCTCTGCGCCATGCGGTACAGCGAGAGACCTACCAGCAAGGTCACGATGCCCAGCAGGCAAAGACCGGCCAGCAGGGTAATTTTCCATTGAATGGACAGCTGTCTGAGCGACATGGAGCCTTCCTTAACCTTTCGATACGACAGAGACGATCTGCCTGTATCGGCCGCTCGGAAATTTTCTTTATTCAAACGATCAATTTAAAGCTGTTTGCGACGTCGTGCTTTGACATGCCCGCCCACCTGCTGCAAAGTGCGCGCCCTCTAATAAAACTCCCTTAAAACCTGGTTTGCGGCAGCCGTTCCCGACAGCAGCCCGGGCAGGTGCGTGCTTTTTTCATGTTTTCTGTCTTGAGGTAACGATGATTAATGCAGTAATCGCCGCAGTCGGCACCATGCTGGTGCTCAGCTTGTCCCGCGTGCATGTGGTGATCGCGATCATTGTCGGCGCCCTGGTGGGTGGCCTGACCGGCGGCCTGGGTATCGACGCGACGCTCAAGGCGTTCAACAGCGGCCTGGGTGGCGGTGCGACGGTGGCGTTGTCCTACGCGCTGCTCGGCGCGTTCGCCGTGGCGATTGCCAAATCCGGCCTGGCCCATGCGCTGGCCGATAAAGCCCTGCTGCTGGTGGATCGCCAGGAAGCCACGGGCGGCAGTCACGTCAAATGGCTGCTGATCGGTCTGCTCTGGGTGGTGGCCATCGCCTCGCAGAACATCCTGCCGATCCACATCGCGTTTATCCCGCTGCTGGTACCGCCGCTTTTATACGTGCTGACCAAACTGCAGCTGGACCGCCGTCTCATCGCCTGCGTCATGACCTTCGGCCTGATCACGCCCTACATGTTTCTGCCGGTGGGCTTCGGCAACATCTTCCTGAATCAGATCCTGCTGGCCAACGTGGCCAAGAGCGGTGTCGACATCAGCCAGGTCAACGTCACCCATGCCATGGGCCTACCGGCGCTGGGCATGGTGGTCGGTTTGCTGGTGGCGGTGTTTGTCAGCTACCGCAAGAAGCGTGTGTACGACCTGGAGAAGATCGAGCGAGTCGAGCAGGTGGCGGTGCACTACAACCCGCTGACCCTGCTGGTGGCCGGCCTGGCGATTGCGGCGGCGTTCATTATCCAGCTGTGGCTGGACTCGATGATCATTGGCGCCCTGGCCGGGTTCCTGATCTTTTCGGTGTCGGGCATCGTGCGCTGGCGCGACACCGATGACCTGTTCACCGAAGGCATGAAGATGATGGCGATGATCGGCTTCATCATGATCGCCTCGTCAGGCTTTGCCGAAGTGCTCAAGGCCACCGGTGAAGTGCAGACACTCGTGCAAGCCTCCGCGGCATTTATCGGCCATAGCCGCGGTGTGGGCGCGCTGCTGATGCTGCTGGTGGGCTTGCTGGTGACCATGGGCATCGGCTCGTCGTTTTCCACGGTGCCGATCCTGGCGGCGATCTTTGTGCCGCTGTGCGTGCAGCTGGGCTTCAGCCCGCTGGCGATCGTGTGCATCGTCGGCACGGCCGGGGCATTGGGTGATGCCGGCTCGCCTGCGTCGGACTCCACCCTGGGCCCGACTTCCGGTTTGAACATCGATGGCCAGCACCACCATATCTGGGACACCGTGGTGCCGACCTTCCTGCACTACAACATTCCGCTGCTGGCGTTTGGCTGGTTTGCCGCGATGACGCTCTGACGGGATTGTCCTACAGATTTATTGTAACTAGCCGTTAACCTCTTGAGTTGTCCCTCAAGAGAGAAGAGCCATGCGTCTGAGTCTAAAGGCCAAAGTACTGTCCCTTGCTGTCCTGCCCGTGTTGTTGTTTGCCGTGATCATCAGCCTGACCACGGTGTGGATCCTTCGGGAGCAGGCCCGCAACGAGGTCGAAGAAACCCGTCAGAACCTGCTCAACGACGCCAAGACCACCTTGCGCGGCTACGTCGAGGTGGCGATGACCACCATCAAGCCGCTGTACGACGCTGCCGCCCAAGGCGATACGGCCGCACGGACGCAAGTGGTCAAGCTGCTGTCCAACACCAGCTATGGCAAGGACGGTTATTTCTTCGGCTACGACTCCGAGACCATTCGCCTGTTCAAGGGCAACAGCCCGGACGGCGTCGGCAAAAGCTTCAAGGACAACCGCGACCCGAACGGCGTCTACGTCAACCGCGACCTGGTGAAAGTCGGCAAGGACGGCACCCACTACCTGCAATACAGCTCGACGCAGCCCGGCCAGACCGAGCTGGTGCCCAAGCTTGGCTACACCGAATACTTGCCCAAGTGGGACATGGTGATCGGTACCTCGGTGAACCTGGACGGCATCGACGCCCAGGTTGCCGAGGTTCAGGCCAAGGTGGAGAAACGCATGGAAGGCGTGGTGCTGAGCATCATCGGCATTGCCGTGGTGGTGCTGTTGGTGATTGCCGCCGTGGGCATGCTGGTGGCCAATACCATCCTGCGGCCGTTGCACCTGATGAAGATCAACCTCGACGACATCGCCGCCGGTGAGGGTGACCTGACCCGCCGCCTGGCCATCACCAGCCAGGACGAGCTTGGCGAACTGGCAGGCTCTTTCAACCGCTTTGTCGACAAGATCCACAGCCTGGTACGCCAGATCACCGAGATGACCTCCCAGCTTACCGGCCTGGTGAGCCAGGTCGCCGAGCAAGCCAACCGCTCGGAAAAGGCCATGGAGCGCCAGCGTCACGAGACCGACCAGGTGGCTACCGCGATCAACGAAATGTCCTCCGCGGCCCATGAAGTGGCGCGCAGTGCCCAAGGCGCAGCCGTCGCTGCGCAGCAAACCGACGCCGAAGGCCAGGCCGCGAAAAAAGTCGTGGATGGCAGCATCGCGCAGATTCACGCGCTGGTGAACGACATCCGCAGCAGCGGCGTGTCCCTGGACAGCTTGCAGCAGGATGTGTCGTCGATTGTCAGCGTGCTTGGCGTGATCCGCTCGATTGCCGAGCAGACCAACTTGCTCGCCCTCAACGCCGCCATTGAAGCCGCGCGGGCAGGGGAGGCCGGTCGTGGTTTTGCCGTGGTCGCCGACGAAGTACGGGCGTTGGCCAGCCGCACCCAGCAAAGCACCCAGGAGATCCAGGGCATGATCGACCGCCTGCAAAAAGGCACCGAAGCCGCCGTGGAGTCCATGCGCCGTTCCAGTGACGCCGGTGACGGCACATCGGCCCAGGCCAACGAAGCCGGAGCGTCCCTGGACACCATGGCGCAGCTGATCGGCACCATCAACTCGATGAACGCGCAGATCGCCAGCGCGGCGGAAGAACAAACCGCCGTGGCCGAAGAGATCAACCGCAGCGTGCATCAGATCGCGGTGGCGGTTGACAGCGTGGCCGATGAAACCCAACAGGGTGCCCAGACCTCCCGCAGCCTGGCGGACCTGGGGCAGCGGTTGGGTCAGTTGGTGGGGCAGTTCAGGATTTGATTGCAGGCTTTCGCCCATCGGCAACGTCCTGTTGCCGATGGGGTTGGCTGGATTGATCGATCAGGTCAACAGCGCCAAACGTTCCACCGTCTCCGGAAACTTCGACACCAGCCGAATCAAGGTTGCCGCCTGAGCATTGGGTGTGGCCCGGCCTTGCTCCCAATTTTCCAGGGTCCGGGTGTTGGTGCGCAGGTACATCGCAAACACCGAGCGCGACAGATTGAGTTGTTGACGCACAGCGACTACTTCGTCGGCAGTGAGCGGTGCCAGCTTGCTCAACTGCACCTTGTGGCTGCGCAGCGTTACCTTGCCTTCTCGTTCATCTGCCAGCGCGTCGAAGCCTTCGACCAGTTCGGAAAAGATGTCACGTTTCATAAGATTTTCTCGCTTTGATTTCCCTGTCCAGCAGGTGTTTGAGCGCCGTTTTGTGTTGAGCGCTCAGGTCGTCCTGTTCGTGTTTGCCATAAAGGGTGAACAGCCAGAACTGCGTACCGCCTGACCACCAGTAATAGATGACTCGCAGGCCACCCCGTTTGCCCTTGTTGCGTCGCTCGTCGACAAAGCGCACCTTGCGTAACCCGCCGGTTCCCTCTATCACGTTGCCCGCTTGCGGGTTTCTCATCAACTCTTGTTGAAAGCCGTGAAATAACTCATCACTCAGATAATCCCTGCGGTGCCGCTCAAAGGCTGGCAATTCGATAAATAGAGCATCCATGTTCTGTACGTAGCCTGCGTATAGTTTGGTGGCCCATCTGCGGTGGGTCAAGTGACCCTGCTGTGGGATGTTTCCTAAAACGCAACCACGATACGAGCGACCCAGGCAGGGTGATGCCGGAAGGGGAGGCATCTCGACGAGGAAAATTCCCTTTGTGTGTCAGACAACAAATTAATACGCCAGAAACGCAAAACGGCGCCCGAAGGCGCCGTTTTGCTTGCTGCGTTTAACTAAGCGATCAACCCGCCATCACCGCATGCTGCACCAGGGTGAGCAACGGTTGTGGGTACACACCCAGGAAGAACGCCAGCAGGGCGATTGCCAGCAGCATCACGCCGCCTGCTTTCTGTTCCCAGTGCAACTCGGCGTCCACACGGCGCAGGTTTGGCTCGATCAGGTACAAGGTCACCATCACGCGCAGGTAGTAGAAAACGCCGATGGCGCTGCCCAGTACCAGGGACGCAACCAACCACCATTCGTGCGCTTCAACACCGGTGGCCACGATGTAGAACTTGCCGATGAAGCCCGCAGTCAGCGGGATACCCGCCAGGGACAGCATCATCACGGTCAGTACGGCGGTCAGGTACGGACGGCGCCAGAACAGGCCGCGGTATTCGTACAGGGCGTCGGCGTCGCGGCCTTTGTAAGGCGAGGACATCAGCGTGATCACACCGAATGCACCCAGGCTTGTGATCACGTAGGTGACCAGGTACACGCCGATGGCTTCCATCGCCAGGCCCTTGCTCGCCACCAGGGCGATCAGCAGGTAACCGAAGTGCGCGATGGACGAATAACCCAGCAGACGCTTGAGGTTGTTCTGGGTCAGCGCCAGCAGGTTACCGAACAGGATCGAGGCGATGGCGATGATGGTCAGCACGTTGCTGAGTACACCGGTGTTGGCCGCAGGGGAGATCTGGAACAGACGCACCATCACGGCAAACACGGCGACTTTCGACGCGGTAGCCAGGAAAGCAGCCACCGGCGCCGGGGCGCCTTCGTACACGTCCGGGGTCCACAGGTGGAACGGCACCAGCGACAGCTTGAACGCCAGGCCGATCAGCATCATGGCCAGGCCCAGTTGGGCGATTGGCGCAGGGCTGCCGGAGGCTGCCAGGGCGTGACCGATACCGCTGAAGCTCAGACTGCCGGCTTCTGCGTAGAGCAGGGCCATACCGAACAACAGGAACGCCGAACCGGCTGCCGACAGCACCATGTACTTGATGCCGGCTTCCAGGGAGCGCTTGTTGAAGAAGGCATACGCCACCAGGCCGTAGACCGGGATCGACAGCAGTTCCAGGCCGATGAACAAGCCGGCCAGGTGCTGCGCGCTGACCAGCACGATACCACCGGCCGCAGCCAGCAGGATCAGCAGGTACAGCTCTTCGCGGTTGCCCGGGTAGCCGGTGCCGCCTTCGCCGAGGTAGGCGTGGGCGAGCGTGACGCAGGCCAGGGTGGCAACCAGGATCAGCGCGATATACAGCAGCGCGAAGTCATCGACCATCATCAGCGGGGTCACGGCCAGTGGCGCGACCTTGAGTGCCGGGATAATCGACAGCAGGGCCAGGTTCAAGCCCGCACAGGACAGCAGGAACGTTTGCGAGTGATTGCGGCGCCAGGCGATCGCCAGCATCACCACCACGATGGTGAGGCTGGTGATCAGCAGCGGCGCAAGCGCGATAAAGTGTTGGATCGTGAATTCCATAGCGCTCTTACCGGGCCGAAGCGAGTTGAGAGAAGGCGGTGCCGAACCACTGCTGCACGCCATGCATCGTTGCGGCAGAAGTATCCAGGAACGGTTGCGGGTACACGCCGATAAACACCAGCAGTACCGCAAGGCCGAGCACCATGATCAGTTCGCGACCGTCCATGCCGTGCAACACGGTGTCGGACTTGGCCGGACCGAAGTATGCGCGGTGGATCATGATCAGCGAGTAGACCGAACCGAACACCAGGCCAGACGTAGCGATCGCACTGACCCACGGCGTATGCACGAAGGCACCCATCAGGATCAGGAACTCGCCGATGAAGTTGCCGGTACCCGGCAAGCCCAGGGATGCGGCGGCGAAGAACAGGCTGATGGCCGGCAGGTAGGCGATACGTGACCACACGCCACCCATCTCGCGCATGTCACGAGTGTGCAGGCGCTCGTACAGTTGGCCGCTGAGGATAAACAGTGCCGCTGCCGACACACCGTGAGCCAGCATCTGGATCACGGCGCCTTGCAGCGCCAGTTGGCTGCCGGAGTAGATGCCGATCAGTACGAAGCCCATGTGGGAAACGGACGAGAAGGCAATCAGACGCTTGATGTCGGTTTGGGCGAAGGCCAGGAACGCACCGTAGAAGATCCCGATCAGACCGAGGGTCATGGCGATCGGCGCGAACTCGGCCGAGGCATTCGGGAACAGCGGCAGGGCAAAACGCAGCAGGCCGTAGGCCGCCGTCTTCAACAGGATACCGGCCAGGTCGACGGAACCCGCAGTCGGCGCCTGGGCGTGAGCGTCAGGCAACCAGGAGTGGAACGGCACCACCGGCAGCTTCACCGCGAACGCGATGAAGAAGCCCAGCATCAGGATGTACTCGGTGGTCAGGGACATCTTGGTTTTCAACAGGTCGGCGTAGTTGAACGTGATCACGCCCGTGCTGTTGAAGTTGACCAGTACCAGGCCCAGGATCGCCACCAACATGATCAGGCCGGAAGCCTGGGTGAAGATGAAGAACTTGGTCGCCGCGTAGATCCGGGTTTTCTTGCCGTCCGAAGAACTGTGACCCCAGAGCGCGATGAGGAAGTACATCGGCACCAGCATCATTTCCCAGAAGAAGAAGAACATGAACAGGTCGAGGGCGAGGAACACGCCGACAACGCCGCCCAGGATCCACATCAGGTTCAGGTGGAAGAAGCCCACGTGACGCTGGATCTCTTTCCAGGAGCAGAGTACCGAGAGGATACCCAGCAGGCCGGTCAGCAGGATCATCAACAGCGACAGGCCGTCGAGGGCCAGGTGCACGTTGATGCCGAAGCGCTGGATCCACACGTGCTTGAATTCAAGCGCGAAGGTGGGATCGACACCCGGTGCCGGAGCAAATGAATAGTCACCGTGGGCCCACAGCCAGAGGCCGAGCGCGAGTTCCAGGGACATGGTCAGCAACGCAATCCAGCGGGGGAGGGTGGCGCCGAAGCGTTCACCCATCCAGCAGAGCAGGCCGCCGATAAAGGGGATCAGGATTAGCCAGGGCAGAATCATGACGGGCTCGTTTCCTTTCGCAAGTTCGCAAAGTTCGCAATGTGCATAGTCAGACCGCGACCACGATGATGGCGCCGATTACCAGGACGGCACCGGCCGCCATGGAAGCTGCATACCAGCGCAATTGGCCGGTCTCGCTGCGGCTCAGGGCGGTGTGACCGGCCTTGGCGGCACGCGGGATCAAACCGATGGTCTGGTCGAGCGGGTCTTTGCGCAGCACGTGGCTGATCGCAAGGTACGGCTTGACGAACAGTTTGTCGTAGATCCAGTCGAAGCCCCAGGCAGCGAACCACCAGGCCGAAAGGAAGCGGCCAATGCCACTGTTGGCGATGGCAGTGACGAAGCGGCGCTTGCCGAGGAACAGCAGGGCCGCCAGCAGGATACCCGCGATGGCGATGGCGCCCGAGGCGATTTCCAGGCTGTGCTTGGCTGCACCACCGGCATGGCCGGCGCTTTCCGGCAGAACACCGGCCAGTGGCGGGGTGATCATGGCGCCGACGAAGGTCGACAGGATGATCAGCACCGACAGTGGCAGCCAGTGGGAAATGCCATGGCCTGCGTGGGCTTCAGTCTTGGCTTCACCGTGGAACGTGATGAAGATCAGGCGGAAGGTGTACAGCGAGGTCATGAACGCACCTACCAGGCCGGCGTACAGCAGGCCGTGGTTACCGCTGGCAAAGGCTTCCCAGAGGATTTCGTCTTTCGAGTAGAAACCTGCGGTCACCAGTGGCAGGGCCGACAAGGCCGCGCCGCCGACGATGAAGCTGGCGTAGGCCAACGGCAGTTTCTTCCACAGGCCGCCCATTTTGAAGATGTTCTGCTCGTGGTGGCAGGCAACGATCACCGCACCGGAAGCAAGGAACAGCAGGGCCTTGAAGAAGGCGTGGGTCATCAGGTGGAAGATCGCGCCGTCCCAGGCGCCAACGCCCAGGGCCAGGAACATGTAGCCGATCTGGCTCATGGTCGAGTAGGCGAGGATACGCTTGATGTCGGTCTGAACCAGGGCAGCAAAACCTGCCAGTACCAGGGTCACGCCACCCACCAGGCCCACCAGGTGCAGAATCTCCGGTGCCAGGGTGAACAGGCCGTGGGTACGGGCAATCAGGTAGACACCGGCGGTTACCATGGTCGCGGCGTGGATCAGTGCCGAAACCGGGGTAGGGCCGGCCATCGCATCCGCCAGCCAGGTTTGCAGCGGCAGTTGTGCGGATTTACCGACCGCGCCACCCAGCAGCATCAGGGTCGCCAGGGTGATCCAGAAGTCGCCGACCTGGAATTTCTGCGGTGCCAGCACCAGCAGTTCCTGGATGTTCAGCGTGCCCACCTGTTGGAACAGGATGAACAGGCCGATGGCCATGAACACGTCACCGATCCGGGTCACGATAAAGGCTTTGAGTGCGGCGTTACCGTTGTTGCGGTTGCTGTAGTAGAAACCGATCAACAGGTACGAGCACAGGCCCACGCCTTCCCAGCCGAAGTACAGGAACAACAGGTTATCGCCCAGCACCAGGAACAGCATGCTGGCGATAAACAGGTTGGTGTAGGCGAAGAAGCGCGAGTAACCGGCTTCACCGCGCATGTACCAGGACGCGAACAGGTGGATCAGGAAGCCCACACCCACCACCACGCCGAGCATGGTGATCGACAGGCCGTCGACGTAGAGGGCGAAGTTGGGCTTGAAGCCCTCCACCGACATCCACTGCCACAACACCAGGGTGTAGTGACCGCCTTCAGGCGGTGCGACGTTGAATTGCCAGATGACGTAGGCGGCGACAATCGCCGACAGGCCAATGGAACCCACGCCGACCAGGGCCGAGAGGTTTTCCGACCAGCGTCCACGGGAGAACGACAGCAGCAGGAAACCGATCAGGGGAAATACGAAAGTCAGAAAGATCATGTTCATCCGCGCATCTCACTGGCAGCGTCGATATCAAGCGTGTGGAAGCGACGATACAGTTGCAGCAGGATCGCCAGGCCGATACTGGCCTCGGCGGCTGCCAGGCTGATCACCAGGATGAACATCACTTGTCCATCCGGCTGGCCCCAACGGCTACCGGCCACGATGAACGCGAGTGCCGCGGCGTTCATCATGATTTCCAGGCTCATCAACACGAACAGAATGTTGCGGCGAACCATCAGGCCGACCAGGCCAAGGCAGAACAGGATGCCGGCGACCGCCAGACCATGCTCCAAAGGGATAGCAGGCATCGTCATTGCTCCTTGGCTTCGTTGCGGCCCAAGTGGAAGGCGGTGATGGCTGCAGCGAGCAGCAGCATCGAAGCCAGTTCGACCACCAGCAGGTACGGGCCGAACAGGCTGATGCCCACGGCTTTCGCGTCTACGGTGGTGTGGCCGATGGCCTGGCCGCTCTGGTGAGCGAACAGCACATACAGCAGTTCACCCAGCAGCAGGGCTGCGAGGATCACCGGGCCGAGCCAGATGCCGGGCTTGAGCCAGACGCGTTCCTGGGCGACAGACGCCGGCCCCAGGTTGAGCATCATCACCACAAACACGAACAGCACCATGATGGCGCCGGCGTAGGCGATCACTTCCAGTACACCGGCGAACGGTGCGCCGAGGCTGAAGAAGGTCATGGCCACGGCGATCAGCGAAATGATCAGGTAGAGCAGGGCGTGCACAGGGTTAGTGTTGGTGATCACGCGAAGCGTGGACACCACTGCAATACCCGATGCGAAATAGAAAGCGAATTCCATCTTTCTTCCTTAAGGCAGCAAGCTCTTCACGTTGATCGGCTCGGCTTCGTTTTGTGCGGCGCCTTTCGGCTTACCGGCAACGGCCATACCTGCAACACGATAGAAGTTGTAATCAGGGTTTTTACCGGGACCAGAGATCAGCAGATCTTCTTTCTCGTACACCAGGTCCTGACGTTTGAACTCGGCCATCTCGAAATCCGGTGTCAGCTGGATCGCGGTGGTCGGGCAAGCTTCCTCGCAGAGGCCGCAGAAAATGCAGCGCGAGAAGTTGATGCGGAAGAAGTCCGGGTACCAGCGACCGTCTTCGGTTTCAGCTTTCTGCAGCGAGATGCAACCCACCGGGCACGCCACGGCGCACAGGTTGCAGGCCACGCAGCGCTCTTCGCCGTCGGGGTCGCGGGTCAGGACAATGCGGCCGCGATAACGCGGCGGCAGGTACACCGCTTCTTCCGGGTATTGCAGGGTGTCGCGTTTGCGAAAGCCGTGACCGAACACCATCACCAGGCTTCGCAACTGGGTACCGGTACCCTTAACGATGTCGCCAATATATTTGAACATGGGTCAAATCCTCACTGAACCGCGCCCGCTGGCGTGTTCAACAACACAACGGCAGCAGTCACCAGCAAATTGATCAGGGTCAGCGGCAGGCAGAATCGCCAGCTGAAATCCATCACCTGGTCATACCGTGGACGCGGGATGGAAGCGCGCAGCAGGATGAACAGCATGATGAAGAACGCGGTCTTCAGGAAGAACCAGAAGAACGCCAGCTGCGGCAGGATGCCGAACGGACCGTGCCAGCCGCCGAAGAACAGCGTGACCAGCAGGGCCGAGATCAAGATGATGCCGATGTATTCACCAACGAAGAACATGCCCCATTTCATGCCGGCGTATTCGATGTGGTAACCGTCGGCCAGTTCCTGTTCCGCTTCCGGCTGGTCGAACGGGTGACGGTGAGTCACGGCGACGCCAGCGATGAAGAACGTACAGAAGCCGAAGAACTGCGGAATGATGAACCACAGGTTCTGCGCCTGGTACTCGACAATGTCGCGCATGTTGAACGAGCCCACCTGCACCACGATGCCCATCAGCGCGAGGCCCATGAACACTTCGTAGGACACGGTCTGGGCCGAGGCCCGCAAGCTGCCCAGCAGGGCGAACTTGTTGTTGCTCGACCAACCGGCGAACAGCACCGCGTAGACCGACAAGCCGGCCATGGCGAAGAAGAACAGCAAGCCGATGTTCAGGTCCGCCACGCCCCAGGTCGGGGTGATCGGGATGATTGCGAAGGCAATCAGCAAGGCGCTCATGGCCACGACCGGTGCCAGGGTGAAGATCACCTTGTCGGCAAACGGCGGGGTCCAGTCTTCCTTGAAGAACATTTTCAGCATGTCGGCGGCGATCTGGAACATACCAAACGGGCCAACGCGGTTCGGACCGTAACGGTCCTGCCACCAGCCCAGCAGGCGACGTTCGACGAAGCTGAGCAGGGCGCCCGCCACGACCACGGCCAACAGGATCACGATGGCCTTGACCACCGCGATGATCACGTCGATCACTTCAGGGGTGAACCAGGTCATTGAGCTGCCTCCTGCAGACCGTCAACGGTAAGGCCGAAGATCGCCGGAGGAATCCCCGCGAGGCCTTTTGGCAATGCAACCAGGCCAGCACCCAACTCTTCGTCGATGCGCAGCGGCAGACGCAGGGTCTTGCCGGCGACGTTCACGCTGAGCAGGGCACCGTCGTTGACGCCCAGGCGGTCGGCTTCGGACTTGGCTACGGACACGTAGGCGGCTGGAATGCGCTCTTGTACCGGCGCGGCTTTGGAAGAAGTCTCTTCGCTGCCGAACAGGTGGAAGAACGGCACAACCTGCCAGGTACCCTGGGCCGGGTTGAACGGACGCGGAACGCTGGCGAACCAGTTCAGCGAGTCACCGGTGCTTTCGATCAGGCGGGTGCCCGGGTCGCCGGCACGGATGTGGCCACCGACTTCGTCCTGGAACTTGTTCCAGGCCTGCGGCGAGTTCCAGCCCGGCGACCAGGCGAAAGGCACCTGCTGACGTGGCTCGACCGAACCCGAGTAACCTTCCATGGAGAAGGCAAACGCGGTGTCGTTGTCTTGCGGTGTACGTGGCTCATGCACGCTGATGTCAGCCCGCATGGCGGTACGGCCGGAGTAACGCAACGGTTCACGGGCGAGTTTCATGCCCTTGATGCGGAACGCGGCGGACGGTGCAGCGTCGACGATGCGTGCCAGTTGCGGTGCGGCTGCGGCTGTGGCGGCAGTCACGTGGTCGAGCTGGGTCCAGTCGATCGGCTGGTTCAGCAGGGTAGCGCGCAGGGCATGCAGCCAGCGCCAGCCTTCGTGAACCAGGATGCTGGCGTCCATGTACTTCGGATCGAATACCTGGAAGAAGCGCTGGGCGCGGCCTTCCTGGCTGACCAGGGTACCGTCGCCTTCAGCAAAGCTGGCGGCGGGCAGTACCAGGTGGGCACGGTCGCTGGTGGCGGTTTTCTGGTGGTCGGCAACGATCACCACTTTGGCCGCGTTCAGCGCTGCGTCGACCTTGGCCGAATCAGTGCGGGTGTACAGGTCGTTTTCCAGTACCACGATCGCATCGGCGCTGCCGTCGGTCACGGCTTGCAGGGCGGCGTCCAGGGACTCGCCACCGAGCATGGCCAGGCCAAGGCTGTTGGCTTCCGGCACGATCAGGCTGATGGAACCGTTCTTCTCGCGCAGCTTCAAGGCTTTGGCAATGTTGGCAGCGGCTTCGATCAGCGCCTTGGAACCCAACGAGGTACCGGCAATGATCAGAGGACGCTTGGCGGCCAGCAGGGCGTCGGCGATACGCTTGGCCAGTTCAGCGGCTTCAGCGTCCAGGCCTTCTACGGCAGGCGCACTGGCGTCGAGGGCGTGGGCCACGGCGAAACCGATGCGGGCCAGGTCGTCAGGCGCGGCGTGTACGCATTCTTCTGCGATGTCGTCGAGCTTGGTGGCGGTCAGGCTGGCGATAAACAGCGGGTTCAGCGCGTGCTGGCCGATGTTTTTCACCGCAGCGTCGAGCCAAGGCTGGACGCGCATGGCGTCGGCCATGTCTTCGGCCTTGCCTTTTACCGACTGGCGCAGGGACAGGGCGACACGGGCAGCGGTCTGGGTCAGGTCTTCACCGAGGACGAAGATCGCGTCATGGTCTTCGATGTCGCGCATGTTCGGAACCGGCAGCGGGCTGTCGTTCAAGACTTGCAGCACCAGGCGGATGCGCTCCAGTTCACCGGCTTCGATACCCGAGTAGAAGTGTTCGGCGCCTACCAGCTCGCGCAACGCGTAGTTGCTTTCGAGGCTGGCGCGGGGCGAACCGATACCGACGATGTTGCGACCGCGCAGCAGGTCAGCGGCTTTATCCAGTGCTTCGTCGAGGCTCAACTTGGCGCCGTCGGCCAGCAGTGGCTGACGTGGGCGGTCTTCGCGGTTGACGTAGCCATAGCCGAAACGGCCACGGTCGCACAGGAAGTACTGGTTGACCGAACCGTTGAAGCGGTTTTCGATCCGACGCAGTTCGCCGTAGCGCTCACCCGGGGAGATGTTGCAACCGCTGGAGCAGCCATGGCAGATGCTCGGCGAGAACTGCATGTCCCACTTGCGGTTGTAGCGCTCGGAGTGAGTCTTGTCGGTGAACACACCGGTCGGGCAGACCTCGGTGAGGTTGCCGGAGAATTCACTTTCCAGGGTGCCGTCTTCAACGCGACCGAAGTACACGTTGTCGTGGGCGCCAAACACACCGAGGTCGGTACCGCCGGCGTAGTCCTTATAGAAGCGCACGCAGCGGTAGCAAGCGATGCAGCGGTTCATCTCGTGGGAGATGAACGGGCCCAGTTGCTGGTTCTGGTGAGTACGCTTGGTGAAGCGATACCGGCGCTCGTTGTGGCCGGTCATCACGGTCATGTCTTGCAGGTGGCAGTGGCCGCCTTCCTCACACACAGGGCAGTCGTGCGGGTGGTTGGTCATCAGCCATTCGACGACGCTGGCGCGAAACACTTTCGCTTCTTCGTCTTCGATGGAGATCCAGCTGCCGTCGGTGGCAGGGGTCATGCAGGACATCACGATACGACCACGGGTGTCGTTCTCGTCGGTGTACTGCTTGACCGCGCACTGGCGGCAAGCGCCAACGCTGCCAAGGGCGGGGTGCCAGCAGAAATATGGAATGTCGAGGCCTAGCGACAGACACGCCTGTAACAGGTTGTCTGCCCCATCGACTTCGAGCTCTTTGCCGTCTACGTGGATAGTGGCCATGGTTCAAAGTTCTTCGTTGGCCCGGTGTCAGCGGGCGTGGCTAATGGAATCTTGTTATTCATGTGCATCAACACAGCCTTGAAGGCGTCAGCACATGAGAAAGCGAAGGGCACGGACCCTTCGCCTTTTTAAGCGTTACGCGCCGACTACGATCGGCCTTGCCAGAGGCGGGACGGCGGCGCTGGTAGGCGCGATGCCGGCTTCGAACTCCGAGCGGAAGTATTTGATCGCGCTGCCCAATGGCTCCACGGCGCCCGGTGCGTGAGCACAGAAGGTCTTGCCTGGGCCGAGGAAACCGACCAGACCCAGCAGGGTCTCGATGTCGCCCTCGCGGCCTTCGCCGTTTTCCAGGGCCATCAGCAGCTTGACGCTCCATGGCAAACCGTCGCGGCACGGGGTGCAGAAGCCACAGGATTCGCGGGAGAAGAACTGCTCCATGTTGCGCAGCAACGACACCATGTTCACGGTGTTGTCCACGGCCATGGCCAGGCCGGTACCCATACGGGTGCCCACCTTGCCGATGCCGCCGGCGTACATTTGCGCGTCCAGGTGTTCTGGCAACAGGAAGCCGGTACCGGCGCCGCCTGGCTGCCAGGCCTTGAGGGTGTAGCCATCGCGCATGCCGCCGGCGTAGTCCTCGAACAGCTCGCGTGCGGTCACGCCGAAAGGCAGTTCCCACAGGCCCGGGTTCTTGACCTTGCCGGAGAAGCCCATGAGCTTGGTGCCCATGTCTTCGCTGCCTTCGCGGGCCAACGATTTGTACCACTCCACGCCGTCGCCGATGATTGCCGGCACGTTGCACAGGGTTTCAACGTTGTTCACGCAGGTCGGCTTGCCCCACACGCCCACGGCGGCAGGGAAGGGCGGCTTGGAACGCGGGTTGGCGCGGCGGCCTTCGAGGGAGTTGATCAGTGCGGTTTCTTCACCGCAGATATAACGCCCGGCGCCGGTGTGCACGAACAGTTCGAAGTCGAAACCCGAACCAAGGATGTTCTTGCCCAACAGGCCAGCGGCCTTGGCTTCTTCCACGGCACGGTTCAGGTGCTTGGCGGCGGTGGTGTATTCGCCACGCAGGAAGATGTAGCCACGGTAGGTTTTCAGCGCGCGGGCACTGATCAGCATGCCTTCGATCAGCAGATGGGGCAGTTGCTCCATCAGCATGCGGTCTTTCCAGGTGTTCGGCTCCATTTCATCCGCGTTGCACAGCAGGTAGCGGATGTTGATGGATTCGTCTTTGGGCATCAGGCCCCACTTGACACCCGTGGGGAAGCCTGCACCGCCGCGGCCCTTAAGGCCTGCGTCTTTCACGGTCTGGACGATGTCGTCCTGGGCCATGTCGGCAAAGGCTTTGCGCGCGGCCGCGTAACCGTTCTTGGCCTGGTACTCGTCAAGCCATACAGGCTCGCCGTCGTCACGCAGGCGCCAGGTCAGCGGGTGAGTCTCGGCCGACCGCTTGATGCGGTTGGCAGGACCAAAGGAAGTCAGGGTCATGGGTAGCCCTCGAGCAATTGGGTGACGCCAGCAGGCTGCACGTCGCCGAATGTGTCGTCGTCGATCATCAACGCCGGCGCCTTGTCACAGTTGCCCAGGCAGCACACCGGCAGCAGCGTGAAGCGCCCGTCCGGAGTGGTTTGGCCCAGGCCGATGCCCAGCTTGCTCTGGATCTCGCTGACCACGGACTCGTGGCCACCGATGTAGCAGACCATGCTGTCGCACACGCGAATGATGTGGCGGCCGACCGGCTGGCGGAAGATCTGGCTGTAGAACGTCGCCACGCCTTCAACGTCGCTGGCGGGGATGCCGAGGATCTCGCCGATGGCGTAGAGGGCGCCGTCCGGCACCCAGCCACGTTCCTTCTGGACGATCTTCAAGGCTTCGATCGACGCCGCGCGCGGGTCTTCGTAGTGATGCAGCTCGTGCTCGATGGCCGAGCGCTCGGTTTCACTCAAGGTGAAACGGTCTGTCTGGATAAGCGTGCTATTCATGCTTAGCGGTCCACGTCGGCCATAACGAAATCGATACTACCCAGGTACGCAATCAAGTCCGCGACCATTTCACCTTTGATCACCGAAGGGATCTGCTGCAGGTGCGGGAAGCTTGGCGTACGAATCCGGGTGCGGTAGCTCATGGTGCCGCCATCGCTCGTCAGGTAATAACTGTTGATACCCTTGGTCGCTTCGATCATCTGGAAGGATTCGTTGGCCGGCATCACCGGGCCCCACGAAACTTGCAGGAAGTGCGTGATCAGGGTTTCGATGTGTTGCAGCGTGCGCTCTTTCGGCGGCGGCGTGGTCAGCGGGTGATCCGCCTTGTACGGGCCTTCCGGCATGTTGCGCATGCACTGTTCGATGATCTTCAGGCTCTGGCGCATTTCTTCGACGCGCACGATGCAGCGGTCGTAGGCATCGCCGTTGGCCGCCAGCGGCACTTCGAATTCGAAGTTCTGGTAGCCGGAGTACGGGCGTGCTTTACGCAGGTCGAAATCGCAACCGGTGGAACGCAGGCCAGCACCGGTGACGCCCCATTCCAGGGCCTCTTTGGTGTTGTACTGGGCGACGCCGATGGTCCGGCCCTTGAGGATGCTGTTGTCCAGGGCGGCTTTCTGGTATTCGTCCAGACGCTTGGGCATCCAGTCGATGAATTCCTTGACCAGGCGTTCCCAGCCACGCGGCAGGTCGTGGGCGACGCCGCCGATGCGGTACCAGGCCGGGTGCAGGCGGAAACCGGTGATGGCTTCGATGACCTTGTACGCACGCTGACGGTCGGTGAAGGTGAAGAACACCGGGGTCATGGCGCCGACGTCCTGGATATAGGTACCCAGGAACAGCAGGTGGCTGGTGATCCGGAAGAACTCGGCCATCATGATGCGGATGGTGTCGACCTTGTCCGGCACCTTGATGCCGGCCAGCTTCTCGACCGAGAGCACGTACGGCAGGTTGTTCATCACGCCGCCGAGGTAGTCGATACGGTCGGTGTACGGGATGAAGCTGTGCCACGACTGACGCTCGGCCATCTTCTCGGCACCACGGTGGTGGTAGCCGATGTCCGGTACGCAGTCGACGATTTCTTCGCCGTCCAGTTGCAGGATGATGCGGAAGGCACCGTGAGCCGAAGGGTGGTTCGGGCCCAGGTTGAGGAACATGTAGTCCTCGTTGGTGCCGGAGCGCTTCATGCCCCAGTCTTCCGGACGGAAGCGCGCAGCCTCTTCTTCAAGCTGTTGCTTGGCGAGGGTCAGGCTGAATGGATCGAATTCGGTGGCGCGGGCAGGGAAGTCCTTGCGCAGCGGGTGACCTTCCCAGGTCGGCGGCATCATGATGCGCGACAGGTGCGGGTGGCCCGGGAAATCGATGCCGAACATGTCCCACACTTCACGCTCGTACCAGTTGGCGTTGGGCCAGATACCGGTCACGGTCGGAACGCTCAGGTCGCTCTCGGAGAGGGCCACCTTGATCATCACGTCGCTGTTACGTTCCAGCGACATCAAGTGGTAGAACACGGTGAAGTCGGCGCCGCTCGGCAGCCCCTGGCGCTTGGTGCGCAGGCGCTCGTCCACGCCATGCAGGTCATAGAGCATGACGTACGGCTTGGGCAGGTTGCGCAGGAAGCTCAGGACTTCGACGAGCCTGGCACGCGCCACCCACAGCACCGGCATGCCGGTGCGTGTGGCCTGGGCGGTGAAGGCGTCAGGGCCAAAACGGTTGTTGAGTTCGACGACCACATCCTGGTCGTCTGCCTTATAAGGCGGGATGTACAGAGCACTGCCTGTAGTCATGGTTTTTTATCGCTTTCGGTCAACGTAAAGAATGAAGCCAGGTTTTCGTTCTATAAAAGAAGCGGTTCTGGATCAGACTTCGTCGGGGCTGCGCAGGTTGGTTACCTGAATACGCTGTTCGCGGCGCTGTTCCTTTTGTGACGGCATCTCGGCGCGGTATACGCCTTGATCTCCGACAACCCAGGAAAGTGGGCGACGCTCCTTGCCAATCGATTCCTGCAACAGCATCAAGCCTTGCAGAAATGCTTCAGGGCGGGGCGGGCAGCCAGGCACGTAGACGTCCACGGGCAGGAACTTGTCCACCCCCTGAACCACGGAGTAGATGTCGTACATGCCACCGGAGTTGGCGCACGAACCCATGGAGATAACCCACTTTGGCTCGAGCATTTGCTCGTAGAGACGCTGAATGATCGGCGCCATCTTGATAAAGCAGGTACCGGCGATAACCATGAAATCCGCCTGACGCGGCGATGCCCGGATAACTTCGGCGCCAAAGCGCGCGATGTCGTGGGGCGCCGTGAAGGCGGTGGTCATTTCCACGTAGCAGCAGGACAGACCGAAGTTGTACGGCCACAGGGAGTTTTTACGTCCCCAGTTGACCGCGCCACTCAGCACGTCTTCCAGCTTGCCCATGTAGATGTTTTTGTGGACTTGGTCTTCTAACGGGTCGGAAACGGTTTCCCGTTCGCCGATTGGGTACTGCTCGTTAGGAGCATCCGGGTCGATCCTGGTGAGATTGTATTGCATCGCCAAAGCCTCATTGTTTCAGCTTCGCTTGCCGCTTGCGACGAGCTTCCGGAGCCCAGTCAAGGGCGCCCACTCGAAATAGGTAGACAAGGCCTGCCAACAGAATTGCTATGAAAACGAGGGCTTCGACGAATCCGGTCCAGCCGCTTTCGCGGACGGACACAGACCAGGCAAAGAGAAAAAGGGCTTCGATGTCGAAGATCACGAAGAGCATCGCGACCAGATAGAATTTGGCTGAGAGCCGCAAGCGGGCGCCACCTGTAGGTAGCATGCCGGACTCGAACGGTTCGTTTTTGCTGCGGCCCCAGGCTTTTGACCCGAGGAGGCTGGAGACGCCGAGCATGAAGGCGCAAAGGCCGACTACACCGAGGAGGAAAATGGCAAAGCCCCAGTTGTGGGCCATGAGTCCTGTCGCTTCGGTCATGCTGGAAATCCTTAACAGAGAGCAAAGGTCTCTGAGCTCGAAAAAGTAACGATGCAGTGACGATATGTCGCAGCGCAATCAATCGCGGTGATTTTATGGCTAAACACCGGGCAAGTAAAATTCCTATAGCGAAATTATTCGATGGAATAAGGACATAGTGCACCTTCTTGGGGCTGTAGCCCTTGTGCTGCGGGCATTAGCGGGCTTTTCACGAATTGTGTTTTGTTTAACCGGTAAAGAAGTTTTCATGCTCTAAATGATAATGAATATTGTTTGCGTGGGGTTTAAGCGAATGTTTCTCGTGTGGCGGGGGAAGTTGCCGTTACTTGCTAGATTGTCGCTTAGTTGCTGACGGAGATCTTTTAACCGATCTGGTTGATGCAGATACCGCTCTAGATCAATGTTTTGCACAAATTTTCAGAATGCACACATTCCCCTTGTGGGAGCGGGCTTGCTCGCGAATGCAGTGGGTCAGCCAATGAATCTGTTGACTGATACACCGCATTCGCGAGCAAGCCCGCTCCCACATTTTGATCTGTGTTGTGTCAGGCAGGGTTTCATCAGTGCAAAAAAAACGCCCCGAACCAGTCGGGGCGTGATTGCTGTGCGGCACTGCGGTTAGGTCTTCCGTGGGGCCGCAGTGGCCGTGTACTCAGTACTTAGTGGAACTGCTCTTCTTCGGTCGAACCGGTCAGCGCAGTCACGGACGAGGTGCCGCCCTGGATCACGGTGGTCATGTCGTCGAAGTAACCGGTGCCCACTTCCTGCTGGTGCGCCACAAAGGTGTAACCCTTGGCAGCATCAGCGAACTCTTGTTCCTGCAGCTTCACGTAGGCAGTCATGTCGTTGCGGGCGTAGTCGTGCGCCAGGTTGAACATGCTGTGCCACATGTTGTGAATGCCGGCCAGGGTGATGAATTGGTGCTTGTAGCCCATGGCAGACAGTTCACGCTGGAACTTGGCGATGGTCGCGTCGTCCAGGTTCTTCTTCCAGTTGAAGGAAGGCGAGCAGTTGTAGGACAGCAGTTGATCCGGGTATTCCTTCTTGATGGCTTCGGCAAAGCGGCGAGCTTCGTCCAGGTCCGGCTTGGCGGTTTCGCACCAGATCAGGTCGGCGTACGGCGCGTAGGCCAGGCCACGAGCGATCGCCTGGTCGAGACCGGCGCGCACTTTATAGAAACCTTCCTGGGTACGTTCGCCAGTCACGAACGGCTGGTCGTACGGGTCGCAATCCGAGGTCAGCAAATCAGCCGCGTTGGCATCGGTACGGGCCAGGATGATGGTCGGAGTGCCAGCAACGTCAGCAGCCAGACGAGCAGCCGTCAGCTTTTGAACAGCTTCCTGGGTTGGAACCAGTACCTTGCCGCCCATGTGGCCGCATTTCTTCACCGAAGCCAGCTGGTCTTCGAAGTGAACGCCGGCAGCGCCTGCCTCGATCATGCTCTTCATCAGCTCGTAGGCGTTCAGTACGCCACCGAAACCGGCTTCAGCGTCTGCAACGATCGGTGCGAAGTAGTCGATGTAGCCTTCATCGCCCGGGCCTTTACCGGCTTTCCACTGGATCTGGTCGGCACGGCGGAACGAGTTGTTGATGCGCTTGACCACGGTTGGCACGGAGTCCACCGGGTACAGCGATTGGTCGGGGTACATGGATTCAGCGGAGTTGTTGTCCGCTGCCACTTGCCAGCCAGACAGGTAGATCGCCTGGATACCGGCTTTGACCTGTTGAACCGCTTGGCCGCCAGTCAGGGCGCCCATGCAGTTGACGAAATCTTTTTCGGGACGGAAGGACGGCTTGGCACCCTGGGTGACCAGCTTCCACAGCTTCTCGGCGCCGAGTTTTGCAAAGGTGTGCTCAGGTTGAACCGAGCCACGCAGGCGGACGACGTCAGCAGCGGAATAAGCGCGGGTCACGCCTTTCCAGCGTGGGTTTTCAGCCCAGTCTTTTTCAAGGGCTGCAATTTGCTGTTCGCGTGTCAGTGCCATGGGGAAAAACCTCGTCGCATAGGTCTAGGTGGAAAATTCCATTTGCCAGCCACGTAATCAGTGCGTGGTTATGGCTGCTCGCTGACCAGAAGCTTAGGCGGTCAAGTCAGGCTCGGCGGGGAAGGCGACGGGATGAACGAGTGGCTCAAGGGGGAGTTGAGCAGGTAAGGGCGAACTGCGAACAGTCTTCGGGCGTCGTGGGCCTTTGTACGATCCATCAGTGTGTTGCCGGGTTACCTGGTTAGCTTCCGTCCCTCGGGACAACTTCGTTCCAGTCGCAACCTCGTCAAACACACCTTGTGGGCGGTACAGACACGAATCGGCTCAGGTGGGTGGCTTTGAGCGACGATCCGAAGGCCCTTGCCAGGGCCCCTGATTAGCGGGAGCGAGGCCATCATGCCCATGCTTTTTTGGATCGTCAAATGTTTTGTAGTGCTTTTTTTCAAGCACTACATCTTTAGTCTAATACGACTCGCCAGTCAGTTTTCGGTGCTTCAGTTCAGCGTGTCGACTTTGACCCGCAATGTCAGGTCATCGCGCCCTTGAGTAGAGTAGCTGCGGGTTGTAGTGCTTTTGTCGGCCTGGGTCCGGCGGTTGATCCCGGCCAGGGTGATCCACTCGCCCAGGCGTCCGCTGACAGTTGTGTCGGTACTTTGCACGTTCACTACATCGGGACGTTCCTGGCTCATGCGGTCACGATTGGTACTGATGCTCAGGTGAACGGTCTCGCCGGTGACGCTGGCCGTCACGTAGAAACCCTGGGTTACGTTGCGATACTGGGTCTGGTTCTGCGGGCGGCCGTAGGCATCGGGCTGGGTGGTGGTGAGGGGCACGCTCTGGCCGACCTGGATCAGCGCAGGCACGCCTTCGCTGGCCTGGATCTGCTGGATCCCGCCGTCACGGCTTTCGGTGCTGTAGGTGATGACCTGTGTTTGATTGTTGCCGTTGCTCTGCTGGTTGTTTTCGTTGGTGTCGACGGTGATCAACAGGCGTTTGGAAGGCGTATCCAGTTGCGCGAGCAGGGCGCGCAGGCCCTGGATCTTGTCGGGCTCGGCATTCACGATCAGTTGGTTGCCGTAGGCGCTGACGGTGCCGTCCTTGCCGATAAAGTTCTGCGCCACCGGCAGCAGGTCGGCGCTGGTGCGGTTGCTCAGGGGCACGACTTCGGTGGCGGCCATCACCGAGAAACTGGTGGCCAGGAGCAACAGGGTGAGCAGGGTGCGTAGGGACATGTCCGTTATCTCTGCGAGTCATTTAGGCTAGATATTGCCAGTTTGTCGGCCTGGCGGGGTGCAAGTTGAATCCTGGACGGCAAAAGGCCCTGGCATCGGGGGATGGCAGGGCCTTTTGAGGTGTTGCTGATGGCGCCTTCGCGAGCAAGCCCGCTCCCACATTTGACCTCATTCCAAAGGATGTACTGGATCGAATGTGGGAGCTGGCTTGCCTGCGAAGGGCGCGGCGCGGTCTCGGATCAGCCCTCGCGCACCATATCAACGTGAGGAATCCCGACTTCCAGGAACTCATCGCTGACAATCTTGAAGCCCAGGCGCTCATAAAATGGCGCCGCATGGACCTGTGCACTGAGTATCTGCCGGGTCTGGCCGCGTTTCTCGGCCACGCCGATCACCGCTTCCATCAGCTTGTCGCCGACCTTCAGGCCGCGCCAGTCCTTGAGAACCGACACGCGGCCGATCTCGCCGGTAGGCAGCAGGCGTGCAGTACCGATGGGAAAGTCGCCTTCGAACGCCAGGAAATGCACGGCACTCGCGTCGTCTGCATCCCATTCCAGCTCCGGTGGAACCGATTGTTCAGCGATAAATACCGCTTCACGAATGCGCCGTATCTCGGCGATATCCTTTTGCCAGTCCGCGACACTTACGTGAATCTTATTCATCGGCAAACCCCAGGCTCCCTTGCTTGACCAGTTCCCACAGCAGGGCGCAGCCATCTTCATCCGCCAGCCATGGGCCGAGGTTGTCGATGTGCAGGGCGTCGGCGGCGCACACCAGCTTCAGCAGTTCCCGCAGCTTGCCCGGCAACAGGCGGCTCTGGCCGCTGGCGAACAGCAGCAGGTCGTCGTCGACTTCGGACCAGGCCAGGCGGGCGCTCGGGTTGCGGATCAGCACGGCGCCGTTTTCCAGGCTGCCCAGCAGGTCTTCTTCTTCCACTTCCGGGCCGGCGACCAGTTCCGGGTAGCGCGGCTCGGTCATGAACTGGCCGAACCAGGTCAGCAGCATGCGCTCGTCGCTCATGTGCTCGGCCAACAGGCTTTTCAGGCGGTCGAGGGCGTCGCCCTGGATCTGGTGCGGGTCGCTGACCGGCTGGGCATCGGCGTCGGTGTAGCGCTCTTCGTCAGTCAGGTACTGGCTGAGGAAGTCGGTGAAGTGGGTCAGCACTTCAGCGGCGCTCGGAGCGCGGAAGCCTACGGAGTAAGTCATGCAATCATCCACGGCCACACCGCAGTGGGCCAGGCGGGGCGGCAGGTAGAGCATGTCGCCCGGTTCCAGCACCCATTCGGCGGTCTCTTCGAATTCAGCGAGGATGCGCAGGTCCGCGTGTTGCAGCAGCGGGCTTTCGGAGTTGCACATCTGGCCGATCTTCCAGTTGCGCTTGCCGGAACCTTGCAGCAGGAACACGTCGTAGTTGTCGAAGTGCGGGCCCACGCTGCCACCCGGGGCGGCGTAGCTGATCATCACATCGTCAATGCGCCAGCTTGGCAGGAAGCGGAAGTTTTCCAGCAGTTCGGCCACTTCCGGCACGAACTGGTCGACCGCCTGCACCAGCAGGGTCCACTCGCGCTCGGGCAGGGTGCTGAAGGCATCTTCGGCGAACGGGCCGCGGCGCAACTCCCACGGGCGTTCGCCGTGTTCGATGATCAGGCGCGACTCGACTTCTTCTTCCAGCGCCAGGCCGGCCAGTTCGTCGGCGTCGATCGGGCTTTCGAAGTCAGGGATGGCCTGGCGGATCAGCAGGGGTTTTTTCTGCCAGTAGTCGCGCAGGAATTCCCGTGCTGTGATGCCGCCCAGAAGTTGAAGAGGAATGTCAGGATTCATGTGTAACCTATTGAAAAAAAGCACTTTTCAGACGGGAATAAAAACGCCCGGCGCTGCCGGGCGTCTCAAGGGGTCAAGCTTCTATCAGATGCGTTTGGCTTGAGCCACAGCGTTGCCGATGTAGTTGGCCGGGGTGAGCAGTTTCAGCTCGGCCTTGGCGGCGGCTGGCATATCCAGGCCGTCAATGAAAGTTTGCAGCGCTTCGGAGGTGATGCCCTTGCCGCGGGTCAGCTCTTTGAGCTTCTCGTACGGGTTTTCGATGTTGTAGCGGCGCATCACGGTCTGGATCGGCTCGGCCAGGACTTCCCAGCAAGCGTCCAGGTCAGCGGCGATCTTCTGCTCGTTGAGCTCCAGTTTGCTGATGCCTTTGAGGCTGGCTTCGTACGCGATCACGCTGTGGGCGAAGCCCACGCCGAGGTTGCGCAGTACGGTGGAGTCGGTCAGGTCGCGCTGCCAGCGGGAGATTGGCAACTTGCTGGCCAGGTGCTGGAACAGGGCGTTGGCGATCCCGAGGTTGCCTTCGGAGTTTTCGAAGTCGATCGGGTTGACCTTGTGCGGCATGGTCGATGAACCGATTTCGCCGGCAATGGTGCGCTGCTTGAAGTAGCCCAGGGAGATGTAGCCCCAGATATCGCGATCAAAGTCGATCAGGATGGTGTTGAAGCGCGCAATCGCGTCGAACAGCTCGGCGATGTAGTCGTGGGGTTCGATTTGCGTGGTGTACGGGTTGAAACCCAGGCCCAGTTCGTCTTCGATGAAGGCGCGGGCGTTTTCTTCCCAGTCGATCTCAGGATAGGCCGACAGGTGGGCGTTGTAGTTGCCTACGGCGCCGTTGATCTTGCCCAGCAGCGGTACGGCCGCGACTTGAGCGATCTGGCGCTCCAGGCGGTACACCACGTTGGCCAGTTCTTTACCCAGGGTGGTCGGCGAAGCCGGCTGGCCGTGGGTGCGCGACAGCATCGGAACGTCGGCGAAACGGATCGCCAGTTCGCGGATGGCGTCGGCAGTCTGGCGCATCAGTGGCAGCATCACGTCATCACGGCCTTCGCGCAGCATCAGGGCGTGGGACAGGTTGTTGATGTCCTCGCTGGTGCAGGCAAAGTGGATGAACTCGCTGACCTTGGCCAGTTCCGGCAGCTTGGCCGCTTGCTCTTTGAGCAGGTATTCGATGGCTTTAACGTCGTGGTTGGTGGTGCGCTCGATCTCTTTGACACGCTCGGCGTGCTCCAGAGCGAAGTTTTCCGCCAGGGCGTTCAGCACAGCGTTGGCTTCGGCAGAGAACGCCGGCACTTCGCTGATGCCAGGGTGAGCGGCCAGGCGCTGGAGCCAGCGCACTTCAACCAGAACACGAGCACGGATCAACCCGTATTCGCTGAAAATAGGGCGCAGGGCCTGGGTTTTGCCGGCGTAGCGGCCGTCAACAGGGGAAACCGCAGTGAGCGAAGAAAGCTGCATGGGGTGTTCTCGGACAGTCGGGCAACGAAATGGGGCGCGTATCATACATGAAAAAATCCGCCGGTCCGTTGCCAACTGACCGGCGTATTACGCGTGGGGCTATAAAAAAATCGGTTGCTGCGACTTATTCGTTGCGCATCAACGGGTAAAGCTCTTTCAGCAATTTGCGTCGGCTGACCACCAACTGCCAGCGATGACCGCCCAATTGGCGCCATAACCGCGCCGAACGAATACCGGCCAACAGCAGGGCGCGGATTTTCGAGGCGTTGTTTGGTTGTTGCAGGTTGCGCATATCGCCGTGCACCTGGATCCGCTGGCGCAAGGTGCTCAGGGTGTCCTGGTACAGGGCGCCACAGGCTGCGATCACGTTTTCGTGGGCCGGGCCAAAATGCTCGACCTGGGACTGGATCTGCGGCAGGCGCTTGCCGATGGTGTCCAGCAGGTCGTCGCGCTTGGCCAATTGACGCTCCAGGCCGAGCATCGACAGGGCGTAGCGCAGCGGCTCGCGCTGCAAGGTGCTTGGGTCGCGCTCGAGGGCGCCGACCAGTGCGCGATAACCTTCGCGCAGGGCCAGGTCGTCGCCGCCGTACACTTCCAGGGTGTCCTTCGGGTCGCGGATCAGCAGGCTGCCGAGCATGCAGGTCAGGCCTGCCTCGGTGACCTGGCCGGTCTTGGCGATCTTGTCCACCAGCACCGCGGCGAGAAACACGCCGCCCAGTGCCGTCAGTTGCTCCTGGGTCGGGCTCATGCCTGGCTGCTCCAGGGTTCGGCAACTTCGATCACACCGCCCCCCAGGCAAATCTCTCCGTCATAGAACACTACCGATTGGCCGGGCGTTACGGCGCGCTGCGGGTCGTCGAAGGTGGCGCGATAGCCGGTGGCGGTTTTTTCCAGGGTGCAGGGCTGGTCGCTCTGGCGATAGCGCACTTTGGCCGTGAGGCGGCGCGGGCTGCTGAGGTCCACCGGGTTGACCCAGTAGATGTCCGAGGCCAGCAGGGCGCGGGAGAACAGCCATGGGTGGTCATTGCCCTGGCCCACGATCAGCTCGTTGTGCTCCAGGTCCTTGACCAGCACGTACCACGGCTCTTCGCCGGCGTCTTTCAAGCCGCCGATGCCCAGGCCCTGGCGCTGGCCAATGGTGTGGTACATCAAGCCGTGATGACGGCCGATGATCTCGCCTTCGGTGGTCTTGATCTCGCCCGGTTGCGCCGGCAGGTACTGCTTGAGGAAGTCGCTGAAACGGCGCTCGCCGATAAAGCAGATCCCGGTGGAATCCTTCTTCTTGGCGGTGGCCAGGCCGTGTTTCTCGGCAATGGCGCGCACTTCGGGCTTTTCCAGCTCGCCCACCGGGAACAGGGTCTTGGCGATCTGTTCGCCGCCGACGGCGTGCAGGAAGTAGCTCTGGTCCTTGTTGGCGTCCAGGCCCTTGAGCAGCTCGGTGCGGCCATCGATGTCGCGACGGCGCACGTAGTGGCCAGTAGCAATCAGATCGGCACCTAGGATCATCGCGTAGTCGAGGAACGCCTTGAACTTGATCTCGCGGTTACACAGGATGTCCGGGTTCGGCGTGCGACCGGCCTTGTATTCGGCCAGGAAGTGCTCGAACACGTTGTCCCAGTACTCGGCGGCGAAGTTGGCGGTGTGCAGCTTGATGCCGATTTTGTCGCAGACGGCCTGGGCATCCGCCAAGTCGTCCATGGCGGTGCAATATTCCGTTCCATCGTCTTCTTCCCAGTTCTTCATGAACAGGCCTTCCACCTCATAACCCTGCTCCATGAGCAGAACGGCGGAAACGGAAGAATCCACGCCGCCGGACATACCGACGATGACGCGCTTCTTTTGTGTGTCAGAAGGGGCTGGATCACGCATAGGATTTCAACGGGAGTCTTTAAAAAGGACGCGATTCTAGCAGGCTCGCGTCTGCAAGGCTAAAGAGAAGGGCGGATCAATTCGAGGCTGTGGCGCTGGCCGGCCAGATAATCGTCGATGCAGCGGATAATCAGCTCGCTGCGCCAGTCTTCGCGCAGGGCCATCAATTCGTCACGGGTCAGCCAGCGGGCGCGCAGAATACCGTCGTCCAGTGGGTAGTCCGGGTGGTGTTGCAGGGCCTTGGCGATGAAGCATACGCGCTGATAGGTCACGCCATTGCTGGGAGCGGTGTACAGGTAAATCCCGACAATCCCGGTGGCTTCGACGTCCCAGCCGGTCTCTTCGAGGGTTTCGCGCACGGCGGCCTCGGTCAGGGTTTCGTTCGGGTCGAGGTGACCGGCGGGCTGGTTGAGCACGGCGCGGCCGCCCTTGAGTTCTTCGACCATCAGGAAGCGGCCGTTGTCTTCGACGATGGTGGCGACGGTGATGTGAGGTAGCCAGGTCATAAAGTGCCTCGATTCAAGGTGTAACGCTGTCTTCAGGCGCGATTGCATTCAGTGTGGGAGCGGGCTTGCTCGCGAATACGGCGTGTCAGTTAAAGAGGTATTGACTGATCCACCGCATTCGCGAGCAAGCCCGCTCCCACATTTTGATTGGGTTTCTTCAATAAAAGTGCCATGTCCAGAAACAGAAACCCCGGCACAGGGCCGGGGCTTCTTTGCATCCTTACAACCTTACACCAGCGCAGCGATTGCCGCGTTGAGGGTGGCGCTTGGGCGCATGGCCTTGCTGGTCAGCTCGGCGTTCGGTGCGTAGTAGCCACCGATGTCCACTGGCTTGCCCTGGACAGCGTTGAGCTCGGCAACGATGGTTGCCTCATTCGCGGTCAGGGTCTTGGCCAGTTCGCCAAACTGCGCTTGCAATGCAGTGTCTTCGGTCTGGGCCGCCAGGGCTTGAGCCCAGTACAGCGCCAGGTAGAAGTGGCTGCCGCGGTTGTCGATGTTGCCGACTTTGCGCGATGGCGACTTGTTGTTGTCGAGGAACTGGCCGGTGGCCTGGTCCAGGGTCTTGGACAGTACCAGGGCTTTCGGGTTGTTGTACGTCACACCCAAATGCTCGAGGGATGCGGCCAGGGCGAGGAACTCGCCCAGGGAATCCCAGCGCAGGAAGTTCTCTTCAACCAGTTGCTGCACGTGCTTCGGAGCCGAGCCGCCAGCGCCGGTTTCGAACAGGCCGCCACCGTTCATCAGCGGCACGATCGACAGCATCTTGGCGCTGGTGCCCAGTTCCATGATCGGGAACAGGTCGGTCAGGTAGTCGCGCAGAACGTTGCCGGTCACCGAGATGGTGTCCAGGCCCTTGCGGGTACGCTCCAGGGTGAACTTCATCGCGTCGACCGGCGACATGATGCGGATGTCCAGGCCTTCGGTGTTGTGGTCTTTCAGGTAAGCCTGAACTTTCTCGACCACGACGCCGTCGTGCGCGCGCTGCGGGTCCAGCCAGAAGATGGCCGGGGTGTTGCTGGCGCGGGCGCGGTTGACGGCCAGTTTGACCCAGTCCTGGATCGGCGCGTCTTTGGTCTGGCACATGCGGAAGATGTCGCCGGCTTCAACAGCCTGTTCCATCAGCAGGTTGCCCTTGCTGTCGGTGACGCGGACTACGCCGTCAGCCTTGATCTGGAAGGTCTTGTCGTGGGAGCCGTACTCTTCGGCTTTTTTCGCCATCAGGCCAACGTTTGGCACGCTGCCCATGGTAGTTGGGTCGAAGGCGCCATTGGCCTTGCAGTCTTCGATCACTGCCTGGTAGATAGTGGCGTAGCAGCGATCCGGGATCACGGCCTTGGTGTCGTGCAGCTGGCCGTCGGTGCCCCACATCTTGCCGGAGTCACGGATCATGGCAGGCATCGATGCGTCGACGATGACGTCGCTCGGCACGTGCAGGTTGGTGATGCCTTTGTCGGAGTTGACCATCGCCAGGGAAGGGCGAGCAGCGTATACCGCCTGGATGTCGGCTTCGATCTGCGCTTGCTGATCGGCCGGCAGGGCCTTGATGCGAGCGTACAGGTCGCCGATGCCGTTGTTCAGGTTGAAGCCGATCTGCTCCAGCACCACAGCGTGCTTGGCCAGTGCGTCTTTATAGAACTCGGCAACGATCTGGCCGAACATGATCGGGTCGGAAACCTTCATCATGGTGGCTTTCAGGTGAACCGACAGCAGCACGCCTTGTTTCTTGGCGTCTTCGATTTCAGCGGCGATGAAGCTGCGCAGGGCTTTCTTGCTCAGCACGGCGGTGTCGATGATCTCGCCAGCTTGTACGCTGGTTTTTTCCTTCAGGACGGTAGCAGTACCGTCCTTGGCGATCAGTTCGATCTTGACGGCATCAGCGCCTTCGATCTGAACGGCTTTCTCGCTGCCGTAGAAGTCGCCGTTGCTCATGTGGGCAACGTGGGACTTGGAGTCGGCAGCCCAGGCGCCCATTTTGTGCGGGTGCTTGCGAGCGTAGTTCTTGACCGACAGCGGGGCGCGGCGGTCGGAGTTGCCTTCGCGCAGTACCGGGTTCACGGCGCTGCCCTTGACCTTGTCGTAACGTGCACGGGTTTCTTTTTCCGCGTCGGTGGTTACGGTTTCCGGGTAGTCCGGCAGGGCGTAGCCCTGGGCCTGCAGTTCCTTGATCGCAGCTTGCAGCTGAGGGGTCGAGGCACTGATGTTCGGCAGCTTGATGATGTTGGCTTCAGGGGTAACGGCCAGGTCGCCCAGTTCGGCGAGGTGGTCCGGCACGGCCTTGGCGCCCAGTTGCTCGGGGAAGCTTGCGAGGATGCGCGCGGCCAGGGAAATGTCGCGGGTTTCCACGGCAATATCAGCGGAAGCGGTGAAGGCCTCTACGATAGGCAGCAGTGAATAGGTGGCGAGGGCTGGGGCTTCGTCGGTGAAGGTGTAGATGATCTTCGAGCGGGTGGGCATATTCGGATTAACTCTCTTCTTTGCTGAAAGCATGCGCAGAAACTCGAGATGCGCCGGGTAAAGCGCGTTCGTTCAAAGTCATCCATGAGCGAAATGTCGAAGTTTCTTCGCGGTGATGTTGGGTTGCATCAGTCGAGCGTCAAGCGGGTGAGCTACTGTAGTAGCTCGGCTTTTCTGGCGGAGGGCGTCTGTCTAGAGCGGTCGGCCGTCGTGACTCTTTGGTCAGCGGCGGCATTATACATAGGTCGCTATGCTTACGCCGAGCCTTCATACAAAAGGTGTGTCGTCCATTGGTCTAAAGGTCGCAGGCAGCGGGTTGCGCCTAAAGTCGCATGATGTGCTCAAGATTGGCGCTTTTCCCTTTGCTTTCAAGCTTGTAGGCCGCTAAATATGCTGTTTTCGACGCAAATGTGCAGGGCCTGAGGTTTCAGTCCTCATTTATCTGGAGTAGGCTCGAACGCAGCCAGATGTTCAATCCATAGATGGAGTTCAGCATGGGATACAAGAAGATTCAGGTTCCGGCAGTCGGCGACAAAATCACCGTCAATGCAGACCATTCTCTCAATGTTCCTGACAACCCGATCATCCCCTTCATCGAGGGTGACGGTATTGGCGTCGACATCAGCCCGGTGATGATCAAGGTGGTCGATGCAGCTGTTAACAAGGCTTATGGCGGCAAGCGCAAAATCTCCTGGATGGAGGTGTATGCCGGCGAAAAGGCCACCCAGGTTTACGACCAGGACACCTGGCTGCCCCAGGAAACCCTGGATGCGGTCAAGGACTACGTGGTTTCCATCAAGGGCCCGCTGACCACCCCAGTCGGTGGCGGTATCCGTTCGCTGAACGTGGCCCTGCGCCAACAGCTCGACCTTTATGTGTGCCTGCGCCCGGTGCGCTGGTTCGAAGGCGTGCCAAGCCCGGTCAAGAAGCCAGGCGATGTGGACATGACCATCTTCCGCGAGAACTCCGAGGATATTTACGCCGGCATCGAGTGGAAAGCCGGCTCCCCGGAAGCGATCAAGGTCATCAAGTTCCTGAAGGAAGAGATGGGCGTCACCAAGATCCGTTTCGACCAGAACTGCGGGATCGGCATCAAGCCGGTGTCCCTGGAAGGCACCAAGCGCCTGGCGCGCAAGGCCTTGCAGTATGTCGTGGATAACGACCGCGACTCGCTGACCATTGTGCACAAAGGCAACATCATGAAGTTCACCGAAGGTGCCTTCAAGGAATGGGCCTACGAAGTGGCGGCCGAAGAGTTCGGCGCGACCCTGTTGGATGGCGGCCCGTGGATGCAATTCAAGAACCCGCGCACCGGCAAGAATGTGGTGGTCAAGGACGCCATTGCCGACGCCATGCTCCAGCAGATCCTGCTGCGCCCGGCCGAATACGACGTGATCGCCACCCTTAACCTTAACGGTGACTATCTGTCCGACGCCCTGGCGGCGGAAGTGGGCGGTATCGGTATTGCGCCGGGCGCCAACCTGTCCGACACCGTGGCGATGTTCGAAGCCACCCACGGTACTGCGCCGAAGTATGCCGGCAAGGACCAGGTCAACCCGGGTTCGCTGATCCTGTCGGCGGAAATGATGTTGCGCCACATGGGCTGGACCGAAGCGGCCGACCTGATCATCAAGGGCACCAACGGCGCAATTTCGGCCAAGACCGTGACCTATGACTTCCACCGCTTGATGGACGGCGCCAAGTTGCTGTCGTCGTCGGCGTTCGGGGATGCGCTGATTTCGCATATGTAAGCTGATACAGGGGCGTAAAAAAACCGGCCTGATGGGCCGGTTTTTTTTAGAGCGTTTGCTCAGTGGCTGATCAGGCCAGTTGTCTTTTTGATTTTTGAGCAACGCCCTCTTTGGGGGTAGTGGCGCTGACTGGAGCGCTGATATTCACTGCGTGCAAGCCCTTGGGTCCCTGAATGATGTCGAAGGAAACCGGTTGCCCTGCCTTTAGTGTCTTGTAGCCATCCATTTGGATAGCCGAGTAATGCGCAAATAGGTCGTCAGTCTTGTCGTCTTCGTTGATGAAGCCGTAACCCTTGGCATTGTTGAACCACTTGACCTTACCGCTCGCCATGCCCATATCCCTCTGCACCAGACTCCATCACTGGAGTATCATCCAGTTTATCCGTCCTAACCCGAATAAATAAGGTTGACTGCGCGGACCTTTTTTACCCACTGTGGGTTCTATTGGTTGTAACACTGATTTGCCGATAGTCAAGGCGACCAGTCGGTCAGAGTTGAAATTCTGACAGGTCGCCCCCACCACTGTATTTGAACCACTGACGAACCTTTCTTTCCATGCATGCAATCAGCCAGATTCGACTAACATTCAATCAGGATCGCCCGGATCATCAAGAAGACGACGACGGTTCTGCAGGCATTGCTGTCCAGGAGGCCAAGCCTGCTTTACAGGCGCCGCCGATGTACAAGGTGGTTTTGTTCAATGATGACTACACACCGATGGATTTCGTCGTCGAAGTGCTCGAGGTGTTTTTTAACCTGAACCGCGAGTTGGCGACCAAGGTAATGCTGGCCGTTCACACAGAAGGACGGGCAGTATGTGGAGTGTTTACCCGCGACATCGCCGAGACAAAGGCCATGCAGGTCAACCAGTACGCCAGGGAAAGCCAGCATCCGCTACTCTGTGAAATCGAGAAGGACGGTTAACTCCGACCACTTGGGTATGAGGTGAAGCTATGTTAAACCGCGAGCTCGAAGTCACCCTCAATCTTGCCTTCAAGGAGGCCCGTTCGAAGCGTCATGAATTCATGACCGTCGAGCACCTGCTGCTGGCACTTTTGGATAACGAAGCTGCCGCCACCGTACTGCGTGCGTGTGGTGCCAATCTCGACAAACTCAAGCATGACCTGCAGGAGTTTATCGACTCCACCACGCCGTTGATCCCCGTTCATGACGAGGACCGCGAGACCCAGCCAACCCTGGGCTTCCAGCGGGTACTGCAGCGTGCCGTTTTCCACGTACAGAGCTCCGGCAAGCGCGAAGTCACAGGGGCCAATGTGCTCGTGGCGATCTTCAGCGAGCAGGAAAGCCAGGCCGTCTTCCTGCTCAAGCAGCAAAGCGTTGCCCGTATTGATGTCGTCAACTACATCGCCCATGGCATTTCCAAGGTGCCGGGGCATGGCGATCACTCGGAAGGTGAGCAGGATATGCAGGATGACGAGGGCGGTGAGTCTTCTTCTTCGAGCAACCCGCTGGACGCTTATGCCAGCAACCTCAACGAACTGGCGCGCCAGGGGCGGATCGATCCGCTGGTAGGGCGTGAGCTGGAAGTTGAGCGCGTGGCGCAGATCCTGGCGCGTCGCCGCAAGAACAACCCGTTGTTGGTCGGTGAGGCAGGCGTGGGTAAAACCGCGATTGCCGAAGGCCTGGCCAAACGCATTGTTGATAACCAGGTGCCCGACCTGCTGGCCAACAGCGTCGTCTACTCCCTTGACCTGGGCGCATTGCTCGCCGGGACCAAGTACCGTGGCGATTTCGAGAAGCGCTTCAAGGCGTTGCTCGGCGAGCTGAAAAAACGCCCGCAGGCGATCCTGTTCATTGACGAAATCCACACCATCATCGGTGCCGGTGCGGCTTCCGGTGGCGTGATGGATGCGTCGAACCTGCTCAAGCCGCTGCTGTCTTCGGGCGATATCCGTTGCATCGGTTCGACCACGTTCCAGGAATTCCGCGGGATCTTCGAAAAAGACCGCGCCCTGGCGCGCCGCTTCCAGAAAGTGGATGTGTCCGAGCCTTCGGTAGAAGACACCATTGGCATCCTGCGCGGGCTCAAGGGGCGCTTTGAAGCGCACCATGGCATCGAGTACACCGATGAGGCGCTGCGTGCAGCCGCCGAGCTGGCATCGCGCTACATCAATGACCGGCACATGCCGGACAAGGCCATCGACGTGATCGACGAGGCGGGTGCCTACCAGCGCCTGCAGCCGGTAGAGAAGCGTGTGAAACGCATCGACGTGCCTCAGGTCGAGGATATCGTGGCGAAGATCGCGCGGATTCCGCCAAAACACGTCAACACCTCCGATCGGGAGCTGCTGCGTAACCTGGAGCGCGACCTCAAGCTGACCGTGTTTGGTCAGGATGCGGCGATCGACTCGCTGTCCACCGCGATCAAGCTGTCCCGCGCTGGCCTCAAGTCGCCGGACAAACCGGTCGGTTCGTTCCTGTTCGCCGGGCCTACCGGCGTCGGCAAGACCGAAGCGGCGCGGCAATTGGCCAAGGCCATGGGGATCGAGCTGGTGCGTTTCGACATGTCCGAGTACATGGAGCGTCACACCGTGTCGCGCCTGATCGGTGCGCCTCCGGGCTATGTCGGCTTCGACCAGGGCGGCCTGTTGACCGAGGCGATCACCAAGCAGCCACATTGCGTGCTGCTGCTCGATGAAATCGAGAAGGCGCACCCGGAAGTCTTCAACCTGCTGTTGCAGGTCATGGACCACGGCACCCTGACCGACAACAACGGGCGCAAGGCGGACTTCCGCAACGTGATCGTGATCATGACCACCAACGCCGGTGCCGAAACGGCCGCGCGGGCTTCCATTGGCTTTACTCATCAGGATCACTCTTCCGACGCCATGGAAGTGATCAAGAAGAGTTTCACGCCGGAATTCCGCAACCGCCTGGACACCATCATCCAGTTTGGTCGCCTCAGCCATGAGGTCATCAAAAGCGTGGTGGACAAGTTCCTCACCGAGCTCCAGGCGCAGTTGGAAGACAAGCGCGTGCAGCTGGAAGTCTCGGACGCGGCGCGCAACTGGCTGGCGGAAGGTGGCTACGACGCGGCAATGGGCGCTCGGCCAATGGCTCGCCTGATCCAGGACAAGATCAAGCGCCCACTGGCGGAAGAGATCCTGTTCGGCGAACTGGCAGACCATGGTGGCGTGGTGCACATCGATCTGAAGGACGGCGAGCTGACCTTCGACTTCGAAACCACGGCTGAAATGGCCTGATAGCTGACGCAACAAAACAAAAAGGCGCCGAGAGGCGCCTTTTTGCTGTCTTGAAACCGATGCAGATCAAATGTGGGAGCGGGCTTGCTCGCGAATGCGGTGTGCCAGTCGACACAATCAGTGACTGATACGCCGCATTCGCGAGCAAGCCCGCTCCCACAAGGGATTTCTGGTTTCAGGTAAATAGCGCACACACAAAAACGCCCGGCATAACCGGGCGTTTTGTATTGACTTGATTAACGGGCGCGGTAAGTGATGCGCCCTTTGCTCAGGTCATAGGGCGTCAGTTCGACGCGCACTTTGTCACCGGTAAGAATACGAATGTAGTTCTTGCGCATCTTGCCGGAGATATGCGCGGTTACGACGTGCCCATTTTCCAACTCCACACGAAACATGGTGTTGGGCAGGGTGTCGACGACAGTGCCTTCCATTTCGAAGCTGTCTTCTTTCGACATGCAGTAAAGCCCTCGGTATCCAGTGAATGGCCCGGTGCAACTGCGCCAGGCAAAAGCGGCGTGCATTGTGCCCGAAAAAGGGTGTTTAAGCCAAGAGGTTCTAGTTCAACGTGACCCATCTTTGGTTAATTAGCAGCTCAATGGGCCGATATTGGGTCTTGTAGTTCATCTTTTTGCAGTTTTTTATCCAGTATCCGAGGTACACCGCCTCCAATTCCAGGCGCAAGGCTTCACCGATCTGCCACAGGATCGCAAAGCGTCCCAGGCTGCGCCGTTCCTCGGCGGGCTCATAAAAGGTGTAGACCGCCGACAGGCCATTGGGCAGCAGGTCAGTCACGGCGACCGCCACCAGTCGTCCCTCGAGCCGAAACTCATAGAAGCGCGAGAAGGGCAGGTCGCGCACCAGGAAGGTGGAAAACTGGTCGCGGCTGGGCGGGAACATGTCGCCGTCGGCGTGGCGCTGTTCGATGTAGCGTTGGTAAAGGTCGAAATATTCTTCGCTGAAGCCGGGTTTGGTGGCGGTAACGGTCAGGTCGGCGTTGCGCTTCAGGATGCGTTTCTGGTTGCGGTCCGGCAGGAACTGCGCCACCGGGATGCGCGCCGGTACGCAGGCGTTGCAGTTCTGGCAGTGCGGCCGGTAAAGGTGGTCGCCGCTGCGCCGGAAGCCCATTTCCGACAAATCGGCATACACATGCACGTCCATCGGCTGGCTGGGGTCGAGGAACAGCGTGGTGGCCTGCTCATCGGGCAGATAGCTGCATGAGTGGGGTTGAGTGGCATAAAACTTCAAACGCGCCAGCTCGGTCATGATCAACCCTCGGATAAGCTTTGAAATAAGTGTAAGCCAGGTGTGGGGAAGTCGCCTAGGAAACCCACGGAGCAGAGCTGGTTTGGTCCAAATGGTCGCGCAGGTAGTTGGCGAAGTCGCTGCGGGGAATGGCGCGGGCGCCGAGGCTGTGCAGGTGATCGGTGGGCATCTGGCAGTCGATCAGCACAAAGCCCCAGGCCTGTAGTTGCCGAACCAGGGTGGCAAAGCCGTATTTCGAGGCGTTGTCGGCGCGACTGAACATGGACTCGCCGAAAAACAACTGGCCCATCGCCAGGCCGTACAGGCCGCCCACCAGTTCGCCCGCGTCCCACACCTCCACCGAATGCGCATAACCGCGCTGGTGCAGTTGCAGGTAGGCGTTCTGCATGGCTTCGGTGATCCAGGTGCCATCGGCATAACTGCGCGGCGCCGCGCACGCCTGGATGACCGCAGCGAAGTCCTGGTCGAAGGTCACTGTGTAACGCTGCTGGCGCAACAATTTGCCGAGGCTGCGGGAAACGTGCAGCTCATCGGGGAACAGTACGGTGCGTGGGTCGGGCGACCACCAGAGGATGGGCTGGCCTTCCGAGAACCAGGGAAAGCAGCCGTGGCGGTAGGCCTGGATCAGGCGGTCGGCCGACAGGTCGCCACCGGCAGCGAGCAGGCCATTGGGTTCGCGCATGGCCTTGGCCAGCGGTGGGAAGGTCAGGGTGTTGCGTTGTAACCAGGTCAGCATGGCATCCAGGCTTACGGAAGGGGAGGGCGGTAACGGCGATGTTGTCCGTTGCAAGAGCTGTGATTATTGTCGACGAAACGCTCTGGGGCTACCCCGAACATGGGATCGATGCAGATAAGCATGAACGGGTGTTTCTGCAACTCTATGCCGGGGGCGTGGTCGTAATCGCGTACGTCGGTCGGCAAGCTAGCCTGGATTGGCAAAAACAGCTCATAAGCCTTTGTCAGTAAAGACAATGCATGCTCAAATTGAACGTTATGAAATTGAACATTGGCTATGCTGTGTAACGTAGGGCCAAGTGCGTGGCATCGCGCACACAAACCCGTACAATGCGGCCATTGGGGCGTTATCGCCGTTTCATGAATCAGTAGCAGGGTGTTAAAAGTAGCTCCACTGGCACTCGTTCATTTTTTACCTGCCCGGATTGGGCAGTGTTTTGCAGTCATTCAACAGATGGACGCGCTAAAGGCGCAGGAAAAGACCCGTTTTGAAGAAATCCGCCGCAACACCTAAAGCCGCAGTCGTGCCCGCCTGGCGCCAGCACCTGCACTACCGACTCAAGGAAGGTGCACTGATCGCCATCGGAGCGCTGTGCCTGTTCCTGATGATGGCCTTGCTTACCTATGGCAAGGACGATCCAGGCTGGAGCCACAACAGCAAGATCGAAGACGTGCAGAACTTCGGTGGTCCGGCCGGCTCCTACAGCGCCGACATCCTGTTCATGGTGCTGGGTTACTTCGCTTACATCTTCCCGTTGCTGCTGGCCATCAAGACCTGGCAGATCTTCCGCCAGCGTCACGAGCCGTGGCAATGGAGCGGCTGGCTGTTCTCCTGGCGCCTGATCGGCCTGGTGTTCCTGGTGTTGTCCGGCGCGGCCCTGGCCCATATCCATTTCCATGCACCTACCGGTCTGCCGGCCGGTGCCGGCGGCGCTCTGGGCGAAAGCCTCGGCGATCTGGCCCGCAGGACCCTGAATATCCAGGGCAGCACCCTGATGTTTATTGCGCTGTTCCTGTTCGGCCTCACCGTGTTTACCGACCTGTCCTGGTTCAAGGTCATGGACGTGACCGGCAAGATCACCCTCGACCTGCTCGAACTGTTTCAGGGCGCCGCCAATCGCTGGTGGTCGGCCCGGGTGGACCGCAAACGCATGGTTGCGCAACTGCGCGAGGTGGATACCCGCGTCAACGAGGTGGTGGCCCCGAGCACGCCGGACCGGCGTGAGCAGGCGAAGGTCAAGGAACGCCTGATCGAACGCGAGCAGGCCCTGACCAAGCACATGTCGGACCGCGAGAAGCAAGTGCCGCCGGTGATTGCCCCTGCGCCGCCGAAGGCCCCCGAGCCAAGCCACCGCGTGCAGAAAGAGAAACAGGCGCCGTTGTTTGTCGACAGCGCCGTGGAAGGCACCTTGCCGCCGATCTCGATTCTTGATCCTGCGGAAAAGAAACAGCTCAATTACTCCCCTGAATCCCTGGCGGCCGTCGGCCACCTGCTGGAAATCAAGCTCAAGGAATTCGGCGTCGAAGTCTCGGTGGATTCGATCCACCCGGGCCCGGTGATTACCCGCTACGAAATCCAGCCGGCTGCCGGCGTCAAGGTCAGCCGCATTTCCAACCTGGCCAAGGATCTGGCGCGTTCGCTGGCCGTGACCAGCGTGCGGGTGGTGGAAGTGATTCCGGGAAAGACTACCGTCGGTATCGAGATTCCCAACGAAGACCGGCAGATCGTGCGCTTCTCCGAAGTGCTGTCGACCCCGGAATACGACAACTTCAAGTCGCCGGTCACCCTGGCCCTGGGCCACGACATCGGCGGCAAGCCGGTGATCACCGACCTGGCGAAAATGCCTCACTTGCTGGTTGCCGGTACCACCGGTTCCGGTAAGTCGGTGGGTGTGAACGCGATGATCCTGTCGATCCTGTTCAAGTCGGGCCCGGATGACGCCAAGCTGATCATGATCGACCCGAAAATGCTTGAGCTGTCGATCTACGAAGGCATTCCGCACCTGTTGTGCCCGGTGGTGACCGACATGAAGGATGCGGCGAACGCCCTGCGCTGGAGCGTTGCCGAGATGGAGCGGCGCTACAAGCTGATGGCGAAGATGGGGGTGCGTAACCTGTCGGGCTTCAACGCCAAGGTCAAGGAAGCCCAGGACGCCGGCACGCCGCTGACCGACCCGTTGTACAAGCGTGAAAGCATCCACGACGAAGCGCCGCTGTTGACCAAATTGCCGACCATCGTGGTGGTGGTCGACGAATTTGCCGACATGATGATGATCGTCGGAAAGAAGGTCGAAGAGCTGATCGCCCGTATCGCCCAGAAGGCGCGGGCCGCCGGGATCCACTTGATCCTCGCGACCCAGCGTCCGTCGGTGGACGTGATCACCGGCCTGATCAAGGCCAACATCCCGACCCGCATGGCGTTCCAGGTGTCGAGCAAGATCGATTCCCGGACCATCATCGACCAGGGCGGCGCCGAGCAACTGCTGGGCCACGGTGACATGCTCTACATGCCGCCGGGCACCAGTTTGCCGATCCGTGTCCACGGCGCGTTCGTCTCCGACGATGAGGTGCACCGTGTGGTGGAAGCCTGGAAACTGCGTGGCGCCCCGGAATACAACGACGACATCCTCGCCGGCGTCGAAGAGGCCGGCAGCGGCTTCGACGGTGGCAGCGGCGGTGGCGACGATGATGCCGAGACCGATGCGCTCTACGACGAAGCGGTGCAGTTCGTGCTTGAAAGCCGCCGCGCCTCGATCTCCGCCGTACAGCGTAAGCTGAAGATTGGCTACAACCGCGCTGCCCGCATGATCGAAGCCATGGAAATGGCCGGCGTGGTCACCTCGATGAACACCAACGGCTCGCGCGAAGTGATTGCGCCAGCGCAGATGCGTGACTGATTACGTGCCGCGTGGCAACACGCGGCACGCCTTGCAACCGAATCTAAGAGGACTCCCATGCGTCTTATCCGCATGCTGTTGTTGCCTGCATTGGCCCTGACTGCTATTTCGGCTCATGCTGACCCGGCTTCCGTCGCCAGCCTGAAAAACCTGTTGGACAAATCCCAGACCCTGACCGCGCGCTTCTCCCAGCTCACGCTGGATGCCGGTGGCACCCAGTTGCAGGAAACCGCCGGCGAGATGGCTGTGCAGCGCCCAGGGCTGTTCTACTGGCACACAGAAGGCAAGGCCGAGCAGACCATCGTCTCTGACGGCCAAAAAGTCACCCTGTGGGACCCGGACCTGGAGCAGGCGACCATCAAGAAGCTCGACCCGCGCCTGAACCAGACGCCAGCGCTGTTGCTGTCGGGCGATGTGTCGAAGATCAACGACAGCTTCGACATTACCTCCAAGCAGACCAGCAACGTGATTGAATTCACCCTTAAGCCGAAATCCAAGGACACGCTCTTTGACACGCTGTCCCTGTCGTTTGGCAACGGCGTGATCAACAACATGCGCCTGGTTGACAGCGTCGGCCAGCGCACCGATATCCTGTTCTCCGGGGTCAAGGCCAACCAGCCGGTACCGGCATCCAAGTTCAAGTTCGACATCCCGAAGGGTGCCGACGTGATCCAGGAATAAACTGCCCAGAGGTTTCAAACGCTGCCCATGGACCTGTTTCGAAGTGACCCGATTGCTCAGCCTCTGGCGGCGCGCCTGCGCTCGACCAACCTGGACGAGTACGTCGGGCAGGAACACCTGCTCGCCCGCGGCAAGCCTTTGCGCGAGGCCCTTGAGCAGGGTGCGCTGCACTCGATGATTTTCTGGGGGCCGCCGGGCGTGGGTAAAACCACCCTGGCGCGGCTCCTGGCAAAAGTCTCGGATGCACACTTCGAGACGGTCTCGGCGGTGCTGGCCGGGGTCAAGGAGATCCGCCAGGCGGTGGAAGTCGCCAAGCAGCAGGCCGGGCAGTACGGCAAGCGCACCATCCTGTTCGTCGACGAAGTGCATCGCTTCAACAAGTCGCAGCAGGATGCGTTCTTGCCGTATGTCGAAGACGGCACGCTGATCTTTATTGGTGCCACCACCGAAAACCCGTCTTTTGAACTGAACAATGCCTTGCTGTCCCGGGCGCGTGTCTATGTGCTCAAGAGCCTCGATGAAGCCGCGATGCAGAAGCTCTTGCAGCGTGCGCTGAACGAAGACAAGGGCCTGGGCAAGCGCCAGTTGAGTGTCAGTGAGGAAGGCTTCAAGATCCTGCTGACTGCTGCGGATGGCGACGGTCGACGTTTTCTCAATCTGCTGGAAAACGCTTCCGACCTGGCCGAGGATGGCAGCGAAATCGGCGTCGACTTGCTGCAGAGCCTGTTGGGCGACACCCGCCGGCGTTTCGACAAGGGCGGCGAAGCGTTCTACGACCAGATTTCCGCGCTGCACAAATCTGTGCGCGGCTCCAACCCCGACGGCGCGCTGTACTGGTTTGCGCGGATGATCGACGGCGGTTGCGACCCGTTGTACCTCGCCCGGCGCGTGGTGCGCATGGCCAGCGAAGATATTGGCAATGCCGACCCGCGTGCGCTGAGCCTGTGCCTGGCCGCCTGGGAAGTGCAGGAACGCCTGGGCAGCCCGGAAGGCGAGTTGGCGGTGGCCCAGGCCATCACCTATCTGGCCTGCGCACCGAAGAGCAACGCGGTGTACATGGGCTTCAAGTCCGCCCTGCGTGCTGCCGCCGAGCATGGTTCCCTGGAAGTGCCGCTGCACTTGCGCAATGCGCCGACCAAGCTGATGAAGCAACTCGGCTACGGCGATGAATACCGCTACGCCCACGATGAGCCGGACGCCTATGCGGCTGGCGAAGATTACTTCCCGGATGACCTTGAGCCGCAGCCGTTCTACCAGCCGGTGCCCCGCGGCCTGGAGCTGAAGATCGGCGAAAAGCTCAATCACCTCGCCCAACTTGACCGGCTCAGTCCGAAACAGCGGAGAAAGTAGTGCTCAGAACGATTCTTGCCGTGTCCGTAGCCGGCATCGCTGGTACATTATTGCGTTTCGCCACCAGCACCTGGGTCAGCGCCAATTGGCCGAAGCATTTTTATGCGGCGACCCTGGCGGTCAACCTGGTGGGCTGTTTGATCATCGGCTTGTTGTACGGATGGTTTCTGCTTCGCCCGGAAGTGCCGATTGAGATTCGTGCCGGCTTGATTGTCGGTTTTGTAGGCGGTCTGACGACCTTTTCATCCTTTTCACTGGACACGCTACGCCTGCTGGAAAGCGGGCAGGCACCGGTCGCCTTCGGGTACCTGGCCATCAGCGTGTTCGGCGGGCTGCTCGCCACTTGGGCTGGCCTGTCCTTGACCAAACTTTGATAAACGAGAGACCGACATGCTCGATTCCAAACTGTTACGTAGCAACCTTCAGGACGTAGCGGACCGCCTGGCATCCCGTGGCTTTGCCTTGGATGTTGCGCGCATCGAAGCGCTGGAAGAACAGCGCAAGACCGTCCAGACCCGCACCGAAGCACTGCAGGCTGAGCGTAATGCGCGTTCCAAATCCATCGGTCAGGCCAAGCAGCGCGGCGAAGACATCGCGCCGTTGATGGCGGACGTCGAGCGTATGGCTGGCGAGTTGGCTTCCGGCAAAGTCGAGCTGGACGTTATCCAGACCGAACTGGACTCGATCCTGCTGGGCATCCCGAACCTGCCGCACGAATCCGTGCCGATCGGCGAAGACGAAGACGGCAACGTCGAAGTCCGTCGCTGGGGCACGCCAAAAGCCTTCGATTTCGAGATCAAGGACCACGTCGCCCTGGGCGAACTGACCGGTGGCCTGGACTTCGAAACGGCGGCCAAAATGTCCGGCGCGCGCTTTGCCTTGCTGCGTGGCCCGATTGCACGCATGCACCGCGCCCTGGCGCAGTTCATGATCAACCTGCACACCGGCGAGCACGGCTACGAAGAGGCTTACACCCCGTACCTGGTCCAGGCTCCGGCGCTGATGGGCACCAGCCAGCTGCCGAAATTCGAGGAAGACCTGTTCAAGATCAGCCGCGATGGCGAAGCCGACTTGTACCTGATCCCGACCGCCGAAGTATCGCTGACCAATATCGTGGCCGGGGAAATCCTCGACGCCAAGCAGTTGCCGATCAAGTTTGTCGCCCACTCGCCATGCTTTCGCAGCGAAGCCGGTGCATCGGGCCGCGACACCCGCGGCATGATTCGCCAGCACCAGTTCGACAAGGTCGAGATGGTGCAGGTTGTCGAGCCGTCGACTTCCATGGAAGCGCTGGAAGGCCTGACCGCCAACGCCGAACGCGTCCTGCAACTGCTGGAGCTGCCGTACCGCGTTCTGGCGCTGTGCACCGGCGACATGGGTTTCAGTGCCGTGAAGACTTACGACCTGGAAGTGTGGGTGCCGAGCCAGGACAAATACCGCGAGATTTCGTCGTGCTCCAACTGCGGTGATTTCCAGGCCCGTCGCATGCAGGCGCGTTTCCGTAACCCGGAAACCGGCAAGCCCGAGCTGGTCCACACCCTCAACGGTTCGGGCCTGGCAGTAGGCCGTACCCTGGTGGCCGTGCTGGAAAACTACCAGCAGGCTGACGGTTCGATCCGCGTGCCTGAAGTGCTCAAGCCGTACATGGCGGGCGTTGAGGTCATCGGCTAAATGGAATTTCTGCCGCTGTTTCATAACCTGCGCGGCAGTCGTGTGTTGGTCGTCGGTGGCGGGGAGATTGCCTTGCGCAAATCCCGGCTGCTGGCCGACGCCGGCGCGTTGTTGCGGGTGGTTGCTCCCCAGATTGAAGACCAGTTGCGTGAACTGGTGCAGGGCAGTGGCGGTGAACTGATTTTGCGTGGTTATCAGGAGGCCGACCTCGACGGTTGCACCCTGATCATCGCGGCGACCGACGACGAGCCGCTGAACGCGCAAGTGTCCAGCGATGCCCGGCGTCGTTGCGTACCGGTCAATGTGGTGGATGCGCCGGCCTTGTGCAGCGTGATCTTCCCGGCGATTGTCGACCGTTCGCCGTTGGTGATCGCAGTGTCCAGCGGCGGCGATGCGCCGGTGCTGGCACGCTTGATCCGCGCCAAGCTGGAAACCTGGATTCCGTCGACTTACGGCCAGTTGGCCGGGCTGGCGGCGCGGTTTCGCAGCCAGGTCAAAGGCTTGTTCCCGGATGTGCAGCAACGTCGCGCGTTCTGGGAAGATGTCTTCCAGGGCCCGATTGCTGATCGGCAACTGGCCGGGCAGGGTGATGAAGCCGAACGTTTGCTGGTGGAGAAAATCAACGGCGCACCGCCCCACGCACCGGGCGAAGTCTACCTGGTGGGCGCAGGCCCGGGTGATCCGGACCTGCTGACATTCCGCGCCTTGCGCTTGATGCAACAGGCCGACGTGGTGCTGTACGACCGCCTGGTGGCGCCGGCGATTCTTGAGCTGTGCCGTCGCGATGCCGAGCGGGTGTATGTCGGCAAGCGGCGCGCCGACCATGCGGTGCCGCAGGACCAGATCAACCAGCAACTGGTGGACCTGGCCAGGCAAGGCAAGCGCGTGCTGCGGCTCAAGGGTGGCGACCCGTTCATCTTTGGGCGTGGCGGTGAAGAGATCGAAGAGCTGGCGGCCCATGGCATCCCGTTCCAGGTGGTGCCGGGTATTACCGCGGCCAGTGGTTGCGCGGCGTATGCCGGTATTCCGCTGACCCACCGTGACTATGCGCAATCGGTTCGCTTCATTACCGGGCACTTGAAGGACGGGACTTCGGACCTGCCGTGGAGTGACTTGGTGGGCCCTTCGCAGACCCTGGTGTTCTACATGGGCTTGATCGGGTTGCCGATCATCTGCGAACAGCTGATCAAGCATGGTCGTTCGGCGGATACGCCGGCGGCGTTGATCCAGCAGGGCACCACGTCCAACCAGCGGGTGTTTACCGGCACCCTGGCTGACCTGCCACGCATGGTGGCGGAACATGAGGTTCATGCGCCGACACTGGTGATTGTGGGAGAAGTGGTGCAGTTGCGTGAGAAGCTGAAGTGGTTTGAAGGCGCTCAGTCGCAAGTCTGATAACCGCGACAGATGTTCAACTGTAGGAGCGAGCTTGCTCGCGAAAAACTCAAGGTCACCGCGTTCATTCAGCATGAGCGCGTTATCGTTGACGACCTTCGCGAGCAAGCTTGCTCCTACAGGGCTTGGATCAACTCCAAATCCCTTTCCCGCTCAACCGCTCCCGGTCATGCTCCGCCTCAAACGTCTGCAACGGCCCCTTCGGCACAATCCCCGTCGGATTAATCGTGCGGTGACTGGCGTAGTAATGCCCCTTGATGTGAGCAAAATCCACCGTCTCGGCAATCCCCGGCCACTGATACAACTCCCTTAGCCAGTTCGACAGGTTCGGATAATCCGCAATTCGCCGCAGGTTGCATTTGAAGTGGCTGTAGTACACCGCATCAAACCGGATCGCCGTGGTGAAAAGCCTTACATCGGCTTCAGTCAGGTATTCTCCCGCCAGGTAACGATGCTCACCCAAGTGCTGCTCAAGGTGATCCAGTTCGGCAAACACATCATCAAATGCGGCCTCATAAGCCTTTTGTGACGTGGCAAAGCCTGCGCGGTACACACCGTTGTTCACGGCGGGATAGATTCGATCGTTCAGTGCATCAATGGTCGAGCGCTGGGCTTCGGGATAGAAATCCAGTTGATTGCCGGTCAGTTCATTAAACGCACTGTTGAACATGCGAATAATCTCCGCCGACTCATTGCTGACAATCCGCTTGCGCTTCTTGTCCCACAACACCGGCACCGTGACCCGCCCGGTGTAGCTGGCGGTGTCGGCGGTGTAGCGTTGGTGCATGAAGGTGAAGTCGTCAAGCTTGTCGCCGCTGGAGCCATGGGCCTTGTCGAAGGTCCAGCCGTTTTCCAGCATCAGCCAACTGACCACCGACACGTCGATCAGGCTTTCCAAGCCTTTGAGCTTGCGCAGGATCAATGTGCGGTGCGCCCAGGGGCAGGCGAGGGATACGTATAAATGGTAACGACCGGCTTCAGCCGCGAAACCGCCTTCGCCGGTCGGGCCGGGTTCACCATCGGCGGTCACCCAGTTGCGGCGTTGCGCCTGCTCCCGTTGGAAGGCGCCGTCTGCGCTACTTTCGTACCACTGGTCATGCCAGCGTCCTTCGATCAGCAAACCCATGACTGACTCCTTGGCTAATAAGCGTTGGAGTGCAGTCTAAAGGTCTGAGTTCGAACAAAAAGCGCAAAGGCTGGGGGTTAATGATCGACTAAATCGATTTGTCCCGGGCATCCCAGTACTGCTGGGCCAGTTCGAACGCCTGTTCCCGCGGGTGGCCGAGGCCGCGCAAGGCCAGGGCCATGGTGGCGATCAGTGCCAGTTGCGGGTAGCTGTCCTGCACCTCACCGCGCCATAGCGCCTTCAAATGCTCGGGCTCCAGGGCCGCAGGCTTGACGTGGCGCTGGGCGGAGAGGGCGGGCCACTCTTCATCCCAGCTTTCGCCGCCGGTAGTGCCGTACAGGTGGCTGATGGTGTCCGGGTTGATCTCGATCTCGCCGCCGTCGCCCTTGATCACGATGCTGTTGTCGCCAAGCAGGCCGCTGGCATCGCGGTGTACGCCCTGGTAGCCCGGGTGGAAGATGCTTTGCAGGCCGCAGCGGGCGCTCAACGGGTTGAGGATGCGCGCCAGTGAATGGATCGGCGAGCGCAGGCCCAGGGTGTTGCGCAGGTCGATCATGCGCTGCAGTTGCGGCGCCCAGTCCCCCAGGGGAATAAACGCCAGGTTGCCCTGTTCAAGGGCCGCTTCCACCTGTTGCCAATTGCGGCACAACGGAATCTGCAAGCCATCCAGCAACTGCTCGGTGTAGAGCCGGCCTGCCGTATGCGCGCCGCCGCCGTGCATCAGGATACGCACGCCGTTCTGTGCCAGGCACTTGGCTGCCAGCAGGTACCACGGCAGGTGGCGTTTTTTACCGGCGTAGGTCGGCCAGTCGACATCCACATTGAGCGACGGTGCATTCAGGCGCTCGCGCACGGCTTCGGTGAAACCGGCGAGTTCCTCCGGGCTTTCTTCCTTGTGCCGCAGCAGCATGAGGAAGGCGCCGAGCTGGGTGTCTTCGACCTTCTCGTCCAGCAGCATGCCCATGGCTTCCCGGGCTTCCTCACGGGTGAGGTTGCGGGCGCCGCGCTTGCCTTTGCCGAGGATGCGCACGAACGGCGCGAACGGATGTTCGGCAGGGGTTTCAGTGATCAACGGGGCAAAATCAGTCATAAGCAATTCGTCGGCCTGGGCAGGCCCGCCAGCTTGGCGGCGAGTTTGGCGGGAGTGCCTTTGAACAGTCGGTTGAGGTGCAGGCTGTTGCCCTTTTCCGGGCCCAGCTTCAAGGCGGTGTACTTGATCAGCGGGCGGGTGGCGGGCGACAGCTGGAATTCGGTATAAAAGCCGCGCAGCAGTTCGAGGATTTCCCAGTGTTCCGGGGTCAGCTCCAGCGCTTCGGCGGTGGCGAGGGCGTTGGCCACGTCGCTGGACCACTCGGTCAGGTCGACGAGGTAGCCGTCCTTGTCCAGTTCGAGGGTGCGTTCACCTACGGTCAAAGTGTTCATAGCCAGGTGTTGACCTTGTCATAGTCGATCGACAGCTGGACGAACGCCGGGTAATCGACACTGCCGGCCCATTCAGGCACGGCGAGGTTACGCGCCTGGCTGTCTTCGGCCAGTACAAACACTTTCACGCCCCTGGCCTGCAGGGCCTGGCAAGTCGCGCTGGCGGGTTGCAGGGCGTAGGCGCCGTCGCCGCACAGCAGGATCGCATCCTGGGTGCCACAGAGGCGCAGGCAGCTGTCCAGCCGGCTGTCGGTAAAAGGCGAGTGGGATACCACATGCAAGGTCGACATCAGAGGGTAATCACCTGGTCGTAACGGTCAATCATCTGTGAAATTTGTTCACTGCTCAGCGGCTGTGCGTTGCCGGAGGTGGCCAGCCCGCGGACGGCGAGGCTATGGCTGCAGGCAAACACCTCTTCGACGCCAAATAATTCCAGGGCCTGGAGGTTGGCGCTCAGGTCTTTCTGTTGCACGGCCCTGGCGTCCTGGCTCGCGGCCAGTTGAAACACGCCGTCATCCAGAAACAACAGGCCAATCGGCAAATCAAACGCGCCGCCAGCCAATACGATATCCAGCGCTTCACGGGCGCCGGGGCCGGACCACGGCGCCTGTCGGCTGATCACCAGCAAGGATTTCGACATGTCACGGCCCTCCGAAGCAGATCAAGCGGTCAGCGGACTGGGCGGCGTCATGCAACTGCCCAAGCCCGGACAATGCCCAAGGCGCGTCCAGGTTCACTGCGCTGCGCTGATAACGGGTGGCCTCTTCGGCATTCAGCACGCCACGGCGCAGGGCCGCGGCGATGCACACCACGCCATCGAGTTGATGCTCGCTGACAAACTCGCGCCACTGACGGGCGATATCCTGCTCATCCTGCGGCGCAACAATGTTAGTGGACGCGCTGTAGACGCCATCCTGATAAAAAAACAGCCGCACAATCTCATGTCCACCCGCCAGCGCCGCCTGGGCGAACAGCAAGGCACGGCGCGAGGAGGGCGCATGGGCGGCGGAAAAAAGCGCAATCGCGAACTTCATGGAACACTCTGAAGGCAAAACCTGTGGCAATGATAAAGCCGCAGGCAACAAAAAGCCCGCCGAAGCGGGCTTTTTGCATGCGGCTGCGATCAGTCGTCGCGGCCCATGATGCCGAAGATCTGCAACAGGCTGATAAACAGGTTGTAGATCGATACATACAGGCTGATGGTGGCCATGATGTAGTTACGCTCGCCACCCTGGATGATTGCGCTGGTCTGGAACAGGATGCAGGCCGAGGAGAACAGCACGAAACCTGCGCTGATCGCCAGTTGCAGGCCGCTGATCTGGAAGAACATGCCTGCCAGTACGGCAGCCAGCAACACGAAGAAACCGGCGGTGATGAAACCACCCAGGAAGCTCATGTCCTTGCGGGAAATCAGCACGTAGGCCGACAGGCCGCCAAATACCAGGGCAGTCATGGCAAATGCCGAGCTGACCACTTCCGCGCCGCCGGCCATGCCGAGGTAGCGGTTAAGGATCGGGCCGAGGATAAAGCCCATGAAACCGGTCAGGGCAAACGCCGACACCAGGCCCCAGGCCGAGTCGCGCAGCTTGTTGGTCAGGAAGAACAGACCGTAGAAGCCGATCAGCACGACGAAGATATTCGGGTAGCCGACGCGCATTTGCTGGGCTACGAAGGCCATCACGCCGCTGAACGCGAGGGTGAGAGCGAGCAAGCCGTACGTATTGCGCAGGACGCGGCTAACTTCTAGCTGCTCAGCCTGCGCGTTTCCATTCACTGCGTAATTTTGTTCGCGCATGGCGACACTCCTTCAGTTTTGAAACATTCAGTCGCAAGGATCATAACAGACGCTCTGTAACAAGCTATGGCGAGAGTTTGACAGTGTGTTTCATTCGGGTATTATGGCGCCCGCTGAGGCAGGATGAGCTACGCTAATCCTGTGTTGCACAAGGGAAATTGGCAGAGTGGTTGAATGCACCGGTCTTGAAAACCGGCGGACGTTAATAGCGTCTCCAGGGTTCGAATCCCTGGTTTCCCGCCAAGATTTACTCAAGAGCCCCGCTATTGCGGGGCTTTTGCGTTTCTGGGGTTCAGGAATACACCTCTAATCGTTTCCGTATCATTTCAGGCAGTTTCCGCAACTCTGCAAAAAGTGGGCGTCAGCGGGTAGGTTTCACGATCTCACCCCCCGCGCCGATAACCGTCTCGGTTATCAGTTCACGCTGGAGAAGTCAGGCACCCAAGCCGGGCGCGCTGACTGGCGTGATTCGTTACTGAGAAAAGGCGCAATTACAGGTGGAAGTCGCCCGCAGCCTCCGGCTGGTAAAGCACTTTCTTGATCTCAATCCGGCGGGTCCGGTCAGCAATTCGCCAGTCGATGGCGTCTCCCTCCTGATAGCCAAGGATGGCGGTGCCTATGTCGGAATACACGGAATGCTTTGCTGCGTTGCTGTCCGCGTCTTCAGGGTAGACCAAGGCCACTTCGAACTCTTCATCGTCCAGTTGCAGCAAGGCCCTGGAGTTCATCGTGATGACATTGCACGCCACCTGCTGCGGCTTGACGACAATGGCCCGCTCAAGCTCATGTTCGAGTTCAACAACCGCCGGGCCTTGCTCGAACGCGATCAGATCCTCGAGCCTGGCCTTGTCGATTTCAGTGATGTAGATCCTGGTGGAGTCGCCACCGGCGCCTTCGCGCAAGAACTGGAAATAGCTTGCCGCCGTCATGGAAAATGACGTCAATGTCGGCGTTTCGCTCTCCAGCATAAAGCCGCTGCGCAGAAAGGCTTTCAGCGAGCGCGAGTTGTCCGGGTGAATCTTGGCGATGAGCTTCTCGGCCCGCATGTCGAGGAAGGCCAGTTTCATGCCTTCGCGGATCGTGCTGGCGCCCAGGTTCCGGCCCCATTTGTCGCTGTCTCCGATGACCAGGACAATCTCGCAATTTGAGCCGGTCTTGATGAGACGGACAAAGCCCACCGGGGCGTCATGCCGGTCATAGGCCATAAAGAATCTGCCGCCCTGGTTGAATAGATGAGTCAGGATCGGCAACTGAGTCCGATCAATGACTTGCTCAATGGAGCGGGAGACATGACGCGAATCGCTCAGGTAGCAGGTGATGCGTTCATCCTCTAACCAATCCACCAACGTCAGCGCGTGCGCCCGCGTAATTTCAGGGCACAGCGAAATGAAAGGCTTGTTCATCTTGACCACACTTATTTGTAAAGGATTGAAGCCCTTCATGGATATGTCATGGCGGTTCTTCGGCAACCGGATACTTTAAGACATGCCGCGAGTAATGGCGAACATGCCAGAGAGTTCCACGAAGCCACCGCTTGCTGAACCCGACCCAGGCAAGCACTCAAGAGAAAGGTGGGCTGACTACGCATCGCAGCCTGAGGGCGGCCTGTCTATCCAACCGAGCAAGCCGTTCCCGGCTGGCACTCAAATGTAAAAATTTTTATCTGGCCTCTTGAAAATTTTCCCGGCGAACATAAATTTTCATCACGCGACGCCGAATGCGGGTCGCGCACTTAATCACTTGGATTTAATCAGGAGATTTTGAGATGGCTACTACCCTTTCGTTGGCCCCTTTATTCCGTCAATCCGTGGGCTTCGATCGCTTCAATGACCTGTTTGAGTCGGCGCTTCGCAGCGAGGCTCCGAACACTTATCCGCCTCACAATGTGGAAAAGCACGGTGATGACGAATATCGCATTGTCATTGCTGTCGCTGGGCTTACTGAAGCGGATCTGGATATTCAGGTCGAGAAGGGCGTTTTGACAGTCGTTGGCGACAAGCGTGAAACCGAGAAAGCAGTCACTTATCTGCACCAGGGCATCGCGCAACGAGCATTTCGGCTGTCGTTCCGGCTGGCAGATCATATCGAGGTGCGCGGTGCTTCGATGAACAACGGGCTGTTAAGCATCGACTTGCTGCGCGTGGTTCCTGAAGAGGCCAAGCCCAAGCGCATCACGATTGGTAGCGGGAAAGAGCCCGAACTGCGTCAGGTTAGTTTGCAATAAGTCAGCGGTAACAAAAAAGGCGCTCTTGGTAGCGCCTTTTTTTGTGTGTGGAATCAAAACGCCTACCGATCAATACCTGGCTACGCAGAGTACCCGGTAGATCCATCAACCGGGCACTCCCGCCTGTTTAGAAGATATTCAACGGGTACTCGGTAATCAGGCGTGTCTGCACCAGATGCCCCCCGGTGGACGCATCACCATCGTGCCAGGCTTCCCTCAGGCGAAAGGACAGCTTCTTGGCCGGGCCACTCTGCACGACGTATTTCACTTCGGCGTCGGTTTCGTGTTCCTGGTCGTTGGCGCCATAGAACCCGGTGTAGGCCGAATTGCCGGGGGTATGCGTACCGTCGATGCCAGCACCGCGAATATGGCGGGCCATGAAGCTCAGGCCGGGGGCGCCAAAGGCTCCCATGTCCAGGTCATAGCGCATCTGCCAGGACCGCTCGCCCGGGCCGTTGAAGTCGGAGTATTGCACCGAGTCAGCCAGGTTGATCGAGTTGCCGTAGCGCCCGGCACCGACGCCGGCATTGGTCTCCCCAAAGCCGACGTAGTCGAACGGCTCGTCACCATGCACTTTCTGCCCGGCCAGGGTGAAGGTCTGTGCACCCAGGGTGTAGGCAGCCGCCAGCGAGGCTGCGGTGGTGTCGATGGTCCCGGCCTTGGCGCTGCCGTCGTCCAGTGTGCGATAGAGGTTGAAGTCCAGCGCGACGGATTGGTCATCGGTCAGTGGATGAACAAGGTTCAGGTTGACGTAGTACTGATTCCACACGTCTTCCAGGTGTGCTCCGTACAGCGACGCGGTGAATTCCTTGCTGAACTGGTATTTGCCCCCCGCGAAGCTGGCCGACGACGCTTCCACGCCTGCATAGCTGGCGAGAATGTCGCCGCTGCGCGAGGTGGTGGTGGTACCGGTGCCGGAGGTGTAATGGCCGGCCTCCAGGTTCAGGCCGGTGATTTCATGGCTGTCGATCTGGAAGCCTGTTGCGGTCTGTGGCATCAGGTAGTTATCGGCGGTGGCGAACACCGGCGACGTAGGCTGCAGGTCGCCGACCTTGAGCGTGGTATTGGAAATACGGAACTTGACGTCACCACCGGCCTTCGCGAAGCCATGATCCGGATTGCCATTGGCGTCGGACGGTATGTTCGGGCCACCGGCACGGTCGGTGTCCCCGTCGATGCGCAACGCCAGGTCGGCAAACGCATCAATGCCGATGCCAATGGTGCCTTGAGTGAAGCCCGAGCTGTAGGTCGCCATCAGCGCCTGGCTCCAGTCACGGGTGTGGGCGCCGTTGCCGTTCTGGTTCCAGAACAGGTTGCGGTTGAGGATATTCAAGCTGCTGTCGGCGACAAAGCCCTTGGAGTCGGACTGATCGCTGGCATAGCTCATGGCCGGCAAGGCAAATGCCAGCGCCACGGCCAAGGTATTGAGCTGAAGTAACGGTTGACGTTTTTTCATTATATTTTGCTCCTGTGCACGAGTTCGTGTGGGAGCATTAAGGCGACAGCCCAGGCCATCAACAAATGAAACTGGATGAAGGTTTTGATATCCCTTTTACCAAATTCCAGGCAAAGAAAAGCCCGCGATGGGGAGTGCGGGCTTAAAGGTGTTCACTTAGGAGCTGGAGTGACGATAAGCGCTCGAGTGTGAAAGGGATGTGAAAGGTTGTTGGGTGCGTAGCGTATTTATCACGAGTGATCCTCTCCTCGCACAATCCTTCCGGCCTTCACCTCATCCGCGTACCCGCTGAGCTTTTCCTGCTGAGCCGCGAGCAGTGCACCCATCTTCATCAGGGCGACTGCTTCGTCGGGTGATTTGGCGACCCCGGCGATAGTGGCCAATTGATTGACCGACCAGGCGATAACGGCCGTCGCATCGTCGAGGTCGTAGAACAGTTCCTGCTGTGCGGTCCTTGGGCCGTCGAGCATTTCCATCAGTTCTGCCATTTACCCGTGCTCTCCAAAAAAGTGGTTCAGTGCGATCAGCTCAGGCACCGTTGCGCCAATCCTCCTGTAAGCCGGCGGACACGGCAATCGCGATTTTCCCTTGAATGCCGTTGTTGGGGCTTTCCAGGCGGGAATGGGCGAGCGGGATGTCGGCAAGGGAATAGACCGCGCCAACGTGTGGCCGCAGTTGACCGTTTGCTATCAGTGCGCTCATTTCATCCAGCTTACCGCGGTTCTGTCGTGTGAAAACGAAGTGATAACTCGCGTTCCTGCCCCAGGCCTGGACGAGGTTCTGGGGGTGCGCCGTGTCCACAATCGTGACCACGCGACCCAGTTGCGCAAGCGCGTCCGGGCTACGGGACAATGTGGTGCCGCCGATGGTATCGAACACCACATCAACGCCACGGCCACCCGTTTCCCGCAGGATGGCGTCGACGTAATCTTCCTTTTCGTAGTCGATGATTACGTCCGCGCCCAGGCTTCGCGCGAACTCGACATTGACGTCGCGTACGGTGGTGAACACCTGGGCGCCAATGGCTTTCGCCAGTTGGATCGCCACATGGCCGACGCCGCCCGCGCCGCCGTGCACCAGGATGCTTTCTCCCACCCTGAGGGCTGCACGCACCACCAGCGCTTCCCAGGCGGTGCCGCCGACCAGGCTCAGGCTTGCCGCTTCAAGGTGACTCAGGGCAGGGGGCTTCTTCCCGATAATGCCTTCGGCCGCCACGTGGTATTCGGCATAGCTGCCGGGTCCGTCAAATATTTGCGGGGTGTACCAGACTTCGTCGCCTGGCGCGAAGGACGTAACCCCCGGCCCGACTTCCTCAACGACCCCCGATACGTCATGCCCGGTAATCGCCGGTAGCGGCACCAGGTCAGCGTAGTCGCCACGTCGGACCTGGTAATCCAGCGGGTTGATGGAGGTTGCGTGTACGCGGACCAGGACTTGCCCCGTGTGCGGAACGGGCTTGGGAACGTCGCGAAGTTCGAATGATTCCGGGCCGCCAAATGACTTGAGTATCAACGCCTTCATTGCATTTCCTCGTTTCGACAAAAAGGGATATCGCGAAATCTCGATATTCTGTGGTAAAAAAACTACAAATCTTTCCCTATGATCTCGGCAAGCCTGCGGATGGTGGCTTCATTGCGCTTGTAGTAAGTCCACTGGCCGATGCGCCTGACTTCGACCAGACCCACCCGTTGCAGCGTTGCCAGGTAACCGGACACCGTCGACTGCGAGAGCCCGATGCCTTCCTGAATACTGCTGACGCACACGCCCACCGTGTGAACGTCCCCTTCATCTTGTGCAGGGAAGTTCTTCTCGGGGTCCTTCAAACCTTTCAGGATTTCGAGGCGTGTCTGGTTTGAGAGGGCTTTGAATATTTCGAGTAAGTCCATGGCGTGATCATATCGAGAATTATCGATATGTCAATGTGTGTCAGATATAAAGGGTAGTCAGTTTCAGGCCTCACCGTAGGCGGCGACCAAGGACCTGTCGCGCTGCGGGCCTCTGAGCTATAACAGTGTAAAAGCACAAAAAACAAACGTGTTTCCGGGCTGTTTTCAGGAGAGAACTCATGAGCGCCATGGACGCGGGGCAAGTGGTGCCTGGCTACGTAACCTTCGTCGGGCGTGAGGCATCGTGGGCCGGACGCCAGTTCATGAGCTTCAGCTATAGCGTCAATGGGCAGCACTTTCACAAGTCTCTCAACGAGACGGTTGACGCTTGGTCAACGACGACGCTTCGTAAAGCCTCGTATGGCTTGCGAGTGGGAGACCCGGTGTCTGTCTGGTGTTCTCTCACCGACCCCGAGGTGTGTTGCATTGGCGAAAAACCAGCAGAGAAACCCGCGATCCTGCGGTGGATAGAGTCTCTCGGAGCGTTAGGGCCGTTATGAAATTGATCCCCACCGTTCGTCCATCGTCCGGCACTCGCGACACCGCATCGTTTCTCATGTTCAAGCACGGACATCCCGCGCTAGAACGGAGAGCCAGCATGGAAATTAACGAGAAGGCCCCTGGAAACGTATCCCAGCAGGCCGTAACGCGCGGTACAGACAATGAAACCGGGCATGATCCTCGGCGCGATCAACCTGAAGCGCCTCTACCACCGGACGATGATGCCCCTCTGGAAGAGGATATGTCGGATGTGGATGCGGCTGATTCTGTCGCGAGTGAACACCCCGACAACTGAAGCATCCGAATCAGCCCGACGCACACTGCGTCGGGCTTTTCGGTGTCAAGCGACGATTACGGCATCAGCACCGAATCAACCACATGAATCACGCCATTGGACTGCATCACATCCGCAATGCTGATGCTGGCCTTGCCCCCCTTGGCATCCACCACCCACAATTTGCCGTCATGCAGCTTGATCGTCAGCGACTCACCCTGCACGGTTTTCAACATCACGGTACCGCCGTTCTTCTTGGCGTCGGCCATCAGTTGTGCAGAGGTATGAGTGCCAGCCACCACGTGATAGGTCAGGATTTTTGTGAGATCGGCTTTGTGCTCAGGCTTCACAAGCGTATCCACGGTGCCTGCGGGGAGCTTGGCGAAAGCTTCGTTGGTCGGTGCGAATACGGTGAACGGGCCTTTGCTGTTAAGGGTATCCACCAGTCCGGCTGCCTTGACCGCCGCCACCAGAGTGGTGTGGTCCTTTGAGTTGACTGCGTTTTCGACGATGGTTTTCGTCGGATACATCGCCGCGCCGCCCACCATTACGGTGTCGGCGGCAAAACTTAGGGATGTGGTGACGGAGAGGATCGTAAAGCAGGCAACGGCAGCAATTTTTTTGTAGATGGCGTGCATGATGTATCTCCTTGGTGCTTGTGCCCTCCGGGTGAGGGTATTGAATCTACGTACCAAGGATCAAAGTGGATGCACCTCTGGAAAAATTATTGGTTTGCCGCCCTCACTGCACTTTTTCCCGTTCTTCCGATCTATCTCTGTCCCGACCACACTAATTTCCGGCGTGGACAGCAGACCCAGACCTGGTGCCGATGGATCGCACGTTACCTGTTTTTATCACCCGATGGATGCGTCAGCCGCTGTGGCTGGCTGCGGTTTTGATGCTTTGCGCCAATGGTTGCAGCCAGCAGCAGGGGCGCGATATTGCCACGCAGTTCAGCAACGGCAAGCCCGATGAATTCTTCCAGACCAGCGTTGATCGCATGGCCACCCTGAGCATGCGCGACAACCTGCAAAGCCTGTATCTGCTGATGAGCAAGCTCTACCTGCGCAACCCCAACCAGTGGCGTCAATCGGGTTACACCGACGCGGTGACCGCCGCCCGGCAAATCCGCCAGGCCATCGAACTTCGCCAACCGCTACCTGCCCTGGGCGATCGTCGCGACCTGGCGGCGCTGAGCTATTCCCTGAGCCCGGAGTTTCGCGGCGACCGGGTAGGCGCCTTCATCTACGCGATCGGCAGCATGCTGGTGACGGCACACGGCGGGCGCACCGAGTTTTATATAACGGACTCGATCAACCCGCAGTTCGTCAGCAATGCCGCGCGCAATATCGAGAAGGCCACCTGGCTGCTCAGTCAGCGCCAGGATGCCAATGGCTCGCTGTTGCTGTTCTCCAACGAGATCTCGGAGGCGGGCAGCAACCTCAGCTTTGCCGTGGAGTTCGGCAAGATCGTCGCGCGCCTCGACCTGTTGACCCAGATGCTCGACGAACGCTACCGGCGCATCGGGCTCAACTACGCGCAAAGCTTGCTGCTGATGAATTTCCTGCCGGTGCAGTGACGATGCGGGCCTCCCTCACACCTCGGTTTGCGCTTTGCCGCGGGCAACGGTTTTCTTCGGCGCGCGCATCAGCAGTGGGCCGAACGTCGCGAGCAAACCGAGCATCACCAGCGGGAAGAACATCAGCTTGCTCAGGCCGAAGTTGCTGACGATGACGGTGATGACGGCGGGGCCCACCAGCATCCCGGAAAATCCGATGCAGTTGACGATGCCGATATTGCGCCCGGCATGTGCCGGGTCCCGGCGCCCGGCGGCGGAGATCATCAACGGTGCGATGCACGAAAGGCCGAGGCCAAACAGCGCGAAGCCGACAACGCCGGTCACGGCCGTACCGCCCAATATCGTGGTGATCATGCCGAGGACGCACAACGTACCGCATCCAAACACCACCTGCGCATTACCGAACGCAGCGGCCAGGCGGTCGCCAAAAAGGCGCCCCACGAATGACGCACCGACGAACAGTGAGACCGCCATGCCTGCGGTCGAGGTGGTGGTCGCGAACTCCCGGCGAATGTATTCCTGGCCCCAGTCGGCAATTGCGTTTTCGCCCATCATGCTGCCCAGCAGCAAGGTGCCGAGAGCGATCATCACCAGCAGCGTCTTGGCCGAAGGGCCCTTGCCGGTTTCGTCCCGGGACTGGGTGCCGGCTTGCCAGTCGTCGAGCTGGGCGTCGGGCACATCATGCTTGCCCAGCAACCATCGGCTGAACACACAGCCCAGAATGAACATCGCCAGGCCCAGTACGGTGTAAGGCACCAGCACGCTGTCGGTGTAGAACCGGGTCAGCCAACTGCATGCCATGCCCAGCAGGAAGCCGCCCAGGGAATAGAAGGCATGGAAGCCGGACATGATCGAGCGTCGATAAAACCGTTCAACCTGCACGCCGTGGGCATTCAAGGCGGTATCCAGGGCGCCGCGCAACAGCCCCAGCACAGAGCCGAAACACAGCGCAAACCAGAAACCGTTGACGAAGCCCAGCGGGATAATCGAAAGGGGATAGGCGAGGGCGCCAAGGGTAATTACCGGCTTGGCGCCGAAGGTGTCCAGCAGCCGCCCGACCAGCAGCGCACCGGCTGCGGAACCGACACCGACCCCGAGGGCAATCAGGCCGAAACTCGAGTCCCCGAGTTCTCCCGTCAGGCCAAGCTGGGTCCTGAACACGCTTACACCGGTGGACCAGATGTACATCATGGCGCCGATCATCATGAAGCCGAGAAAGGTGGCGATACGTGCCTTGCGAATACGCGGGGGGATCGGGGTTTTCTGGAAAGTGCTTATCACGCTGCATGGTCCCTTTTGTTTTTGTGGGGTGGTTATGCAATTTTGGGTTATACGAATAACCTTGCGGAAGTAAAACCTGCACCCTGTGGGCTGTCAATGCTTTATCAATCCAGAATATGTAACAGTCACAAGGCAGTGGCTGGCGCTTGAGTTTTAAGTTATACGTATAACTCCAACTGTTCAGGTATTGGGGTTTCCGTGTCGTCTCAAGAGTTGTTATTGCCGTGCTCCACGCCGCATATGTCGGCCTACCGCTTGACGTTTCTGCTGTCCGGCCTGTGCATGGGCGCCTGGGCGCCGCTGGTTCCCTATGCGCGCAGCCGGGCCGGGGTGGACGACGGCGCATTGGGCATCCTGTTGCTGTGCCTGGGCCTCGGCTCACTGGTGATGATGCCGCTGGCGGGCATCCTGAACGCCCGCAAAGGTTGCCGCTTTACCATGCACATCGGCATCGCCCTGGTGTTTCTGACGCTGCCTCTGCTGGCGACCACACATTCATTCTTGGGCTTGATGTTTGCCCTGACCGTGTTCGGTGCAGGGTGCGGCGCAGTGGATGTGACGATGAACGTACAGGGCGTGATGGTTGAGCGTGCGACCGGGCGGTCCTTGATGTCGGGTTTTCATGGCTTGTTCAGCCTGGGCACGATTGTCAGTGCGGCAGGGATCACCGCGCTGCTCTGGCTGGGCGCCACGCCGTTGCTGGCCAGCAGCGCGGTGATGACGGCACTGGCTGTGTTTGTCCTGAGTTACGGGCGCCAGATGCTCGGGCGCAGCGGCGAAGAGGGCAGCCCGATCTTTGTGCGGCCCACGCGTAAAGTCCTGGTGCTGGGGGTGCTGTGCCTGTTCGCGTTCCTGGCCGAAGGTGCGATTCTCGACTGGAGCGCGGTGTTCCTGACCCAGGTGCGTGATGTCGAGCCTTCCATTGCAGGCCTGGGCTACGCCTGCTTCGCCGTGATGATGGCGTTGGGGCGCTTGAGTGGCGACCGGATTCTGCTCAGGCTCGGCGCCCGGCTGGTACTGGTGGGCGGTGGCCTGATTGTAATCCTGGGCTTTCTCACGGTGGTGCTCGCGACGAACTGGCAGGTGAACCTGGTGGGGTTTGCGGTCATCGGCATCGGTTTGGCCAACATCGCGCCGGTGTACCTGTCGCTGGCGGGCGCGCAAAAGACCATGCCGGGGGAACTGGCGATTGCCGCTGCCACCAGCCTCGGTTATCTGGGTATCCTGATGGGCCCTGCGGTGATCGGCTTGTTCGCCCACGCGACGAATCTATCCTGGGCGCTGCTGGCGGTTGCCTCGCTGATGGTCGCAATCATGTTCAGTGCCACACGACTGGTTCCGAAGGTTTCCCCTCAACGGGTACACTGAGCGCCTGTTTTTTCATGACCTCGCATGAGGTTTCAAAAGGATTGGGAAGCAAGCGATGGCCGTTTCAATGAAAGACGTAGCACTGGCGGCAGGGGTGTCCCAGCCTGCGGTGTCTTACGCCTACAACCGACCTTCCAAACTGTCCCCGGCCCAGCGCGAGCATATCCTCGAGGTGGCCGCTTCATTGGGCTACCCGGGCCCCAATGTGCTGGGCCGCAGCCTGCGCTCGGGCAAGATCGGCGCCATCGGGTTGATGATGATGGATAAGTTGTCCCTGGCCTTTGCCGACCCGTGCACCATCGCCATGCTGCGCGGCATCAGTGAAGTGGGCGAGTTGGAAAATGTCGCACTGACACTGTTTCCGCTCAACAACAACCGCCTGGTGGGCCGGGGCCCGGCGGCTAGCCACGGCAGCCTGGCCCTGCGCGGGCTGGTGGATGGCCTGATTATCTCGACCCTGCCCGATGATCACCCGGCGGTGCTGGCGGTGGTGAAGCACAGTATTCCGTTCGTGGTGATCGACTCGCCGCTGGTAGAGAATTCGTTTTTTGTCGGCATCGACGATCGCGGTGCGGCTCGCACGCAAATGCAGCATCTGCTGGACCTGGGGCACCGCAAGATCGGCGTCATCATTGACCGCCTCAACCCGGATGGTTACCGCGGCCCGATTGACCTGCAACGCTTCAAAAGTGCCAGTGAGCGGATTGTCCGCGAACGCCTCACCGGTTACGTGGAGGCGGCCACCGCCGCGGGCCTGGCGTTTGAAGACCTGAGCGTGATCGAGGCCGGTGGGCTGGATTCCACGTCCGGCCAGGCCGCAGCGTTCACATTGCTGACCTCCAACGACGTCACGGCAGTGGTGGCGTGCTCGGATGTGATGGCGATTGCCTGCATGAAAACCGCCCACGCCCTCAGTCGCCAAGTGCCGCAGACGCTTTCGGTGATCGGCTTCGACGATATTCCCGAGGCGGTGCAACTCGGGTTGACCACCATTGCCCAACCCATGGTGGAGAAGGGCGTGTACGCCGCACGCATGCTGACCGAGCAATTGAATGCTCCGGCTGATGCGCCGCTGGCGCCCGAGCAGAAGATTTTCGCCACCAAGCTGGTGGTGCGTACCTCGACCCGCAGTATCCAGCAGGCAGACGCCTGATCCCGTTGTTAAGGGATCGCTGTAGGAGCTGGCTTGCCTGCGATGGCATCGACTCAATACCACTGACAGACCCAGTCGACTGCATCGCAGGCAAGCCAGCTCCCACCTTTACCCGGGCTGCCCCTTGAAGTGTGCCGCTACTCTGAGGGCATTCGCCGCGATGGTCAGTGCCGGATTAACCGCCGCCGACGACGGGAAGAACGAGCTGTCCACCACCCATACATTCTCCAGGTCATGCAGCTTGCAGTTCAGGTCCAGCACGCTGGTGGTTGGGTCCTTGCCCATCACGGCAGTGCCACACTGGTGGGAGTTCGTCGCGATGCCCATGCGCGCCTTGAGGATCAGCGGATACCCTGCATCACGCATGGTTTGGGTGGCCTTGCTCACCAGTCCTTCATGGGCCTTGAGGTTGTTCGGCGTCCAGTGAACCTTGATCGCACCGCGCTGTGTGTCGTAGGTGACGCGGTTGTCCTGGGTCGGCAGATCTTCCGAGGTCAGGTACAGGTCTACGCTGTGGTCAGTGATATAGCGTGAAGCGAATTTCGGCAGCCAGGGCCGCATGGCACTGATCATCGGCTCGCGGATTTTCCCCAGCATCTGCACGTTACCCAAGGGGAATGCGTTGTGCGGGCTGGCGCTGTACCAGTCATTGATGGCCAGGGTTTTCTGGAAGGTCACGTTGTTCTTGCGTCGCGGGTCCACCGCCAGCATGAAGGTGCTGTTGTGCACCATGTAGTTACGCCCCAACTGCCCAGAGCTATTGCCCAGGCCATGAGGATGTTGAGCGTTCGCAGACTTGAACAGCAATGCCGCACTGTTGACTGCGCCGCACGCCAGCACGAAGCGTTTGGCACGCAGTGTCACCTCGCGTCCATCGAACAGACCCCGCGCTTGAGTCACGGTTTTGCCATCGTTATCGGTGTTCAGCTGCCTGATCGTGGTGCGAGTCATCAGCCGAATGCTGCCACTGCGCAGGGCGGGCCTGAGCGCAGAAACTTCAGCGTCGGCCTTGGCCTCCACCAGGCACGGATAGCCATCGCAGGTTGAGCACAATACGCAATCGCCGCCATCGCCATAGTCCACCGCCGCCGGCATCACGAACGGCTTGAGTCCGGCACGCTGCATGCTTTGTTCCAGCGCAACCAGGGCCGGGTCGTGCTTGAGTGCCGGTTGCGGGAAGGGTCCTGAACGCCAGGGTTCGCTGGGGTCAATGCCGGCCTGGCCATGCACGCGGTAGAGCTTTTCCGCTTCGGCGTACCAGGGTTCAAACTCGGCGTAGCTGACGGGCCACGCAGGCGACACGCCCTCGGCATGCTGGATCTCGCCAAAGTCCGCCTCGCGAAACCGTGGCAGCATGGCGCCGTAGAATTTGGTGTTGCCGCCGACGTAATAAAACACCCCCGGCGAAAATGCTTGGTTGGCCTGGTCCAGCCACGGTTCGGCATTGCGATAGCGTCCTTGGCCGAACACCGCTTCAGCGCTCCAGTTCTGGATTTCCCGGGGCAGGAAATCCCCTCGTTCGACGATCACAATATCCAGCCCGCTGTCACGCAGGGCATGGGCGAAGGTCGAACCGCCCATGCCCGAGCCGATAATCACCACGTCACAGTTGATCGTGCCATCTGCATCAGGTGTCACCACGTCGAGGGCGCGCGGTTCGCGCGGCGCCCCCGGTTGTGGATTCAGCTCTGCATGATGCGAAATCAATGCATCACTCATGTGAGCCGCTCCGGCAGTTACAGGTGTTGTTCGGAATTACGGATTTGCCAGTACTCATCCTGGCGTTCGTCGGTGATGTATTCCGGAATCGGGAAGTCCCACCAGCCGGGCACCCAAGGGCCAGCCGCATCGCGGTCGGTGGGTACTTCGATCAGCACCGGCACATTCAAATCCAGCGCTTCCTGCAGGATAGGCTCAAGGTCTTCCGGGCGCTCCACACGGTAGGATTTGAGGCCGAAGGCTTCGCCCACCGCCTTGAAGTCCGGGCTGTAGGGCGTGCCGTCCGGGTGGTTGAACTCAGTGCCGATATGGCGGCTGGTCTGCTTGCGCTGGCCACCGCGAATCGACATGTAGCCGGCGTTGTTCTGGATCAGGAACACCACAGGGATATTGTTGGTCACGCAGATCGCAATTTCCTGGGAGGTCATCAGGAAATCGCCATCCCCGAGGATGCACACCACCGGCTGGTCAGGCGCCGCCAACTTCGCACCGATGGCCGCAGGTACGGCCCAGCCCATGGACGAGAAGCCGCCGGAGGTCAGGTGGGTACGTGGCGTATAAACCGGGAAAGTCTGCTTGACCGCGCCCTGGGTGTTGCCCGAGCCAACCACCACGATGGTGTCCCGTGGGAACACTTTGCGCAGCGCGCCGAGGGGGCGTTGCGAGGTGAACGGAAAGCGATCGGAGTCACGACGGCCCGCCAGTTTGGTTTCCCATTCTTCCTGATAACCGCGCAGGTCGCTCAGGTACTCTTCGCGTTCAACCGTCTCGCCTTTCAGGCTTTCGACAATGGCGGCGAGGGCGTATTTGGCGTCGGCACAAATGCCCACGGTCACCGGGTAGTTCTTGCCGATTTCATGCGGGTCGATGTCGATGTGGATCAGCTTCGACGGCGGGATCGCGAAGGTCACGCCCTTGGCGTAGCTGGACGACGACCAGTCGGTGAAACGGCAGCCCACGGCGATGATCACGTCTGCGGTGGACGCGACTTTATTGCCGCACAGGGTGCCGGTCTGGCCGACACTGCCGGCGAACAACGGGTGATCTTCCGGGAAGCCGCTCTTGCCGTTCCAAGTGGTGACCACCGGGATCTTCCAGGCTTCGGCCAGGGCGAACAATTCCGCGCTGGCTTCGCCGGTAATCACGCCGCCGCCGATCACCAGCACCGGGCGCTTGCTCAGTTTCAGCTCTTCCACTGCGCGTGCGGTGGCTGCCGGGTCCGGGAAGCATTTGCCGATCGGGGTGCGCTCTTCGAGGGCATGCAGGGTCACTTCAGCGGCCTCGGCCTGCACATCCATCGGGATTTCCAGGTGCACCGGCCCCGGGCGTCCGGTGACCATTGCGCTCCAGGCGCGGTGCATCATGAACGGCAACTCTTCAACACGGGTCGCCACCCAATGACGCTTGGTCACGGCCTCGGCGATTTTCGGGAAGTCGTTGTCGGTGTAGCGCTCCAGCTCCTGCAGCAAGCCATGGCCACGCATGTGGGTGGGTGGCCCGCCGGTGATCAGCATCAGGCTGGTGGAGTCGGTAAACGCGGTGGCCATGCCGATTACCGTGTTGGCGGCGCCGGCACCGATGGACGTCACTGCCGCCATCGGCTTGCCGCTCACCCGGTAGTAACCATCGGCGAGGTGCACCGCGCTCTGCTCATGGAACACCTGGATGAACTTGAGCTTGGAGTCTTCTTCGAGGAAGGCGTCGGTCAGGGTCCAGATACCGTGGCCGGGAATACCGGCGACGTATTCGACGCCATAGTTTTTCAGGGTTTGAGCCACGATCTGGCTGCCGGTCAATTTAGTCATGACAGGACTCCTTGGGTTGATGAAACGGAGGGGGTTGCCTCGGCGGTACTGGCTGCACGCCCGCGTGTCGCCCAGTTCAGGCCTTGCTTGGTCAGGCGGCGGATATTCGGGTCGGCGAGGTTGCTGGTGTCGTGCCCGATGGAGTGATAGAACACCCGCCCCTGGCCCCACTGGCGCACCCAGGCCACCGGGCTGCGATGGCCGTTGAGCCAGGGGAAGGGGTTGCCGTCGAAGGTGGTTTCAGCCAGCACATGAATGTTCGGGTCGACCTGCATGTAGTACTGCTCGGACCGTACCTCGAAATCCTCGACGCCCTGGGTCACCTCGTGGCTGTGGTCGATGACGTTGACCTGGTACGGGTGGGGAAAGCCTTCACCCATCGGGTGTTCGAGGAATGAGCCGCCGAGCACCCAGTGATATTTGAGGCTGGCGCGAAACGCCGCGCCTGCGCCGTGCCAACCCACCAGGCCGGTGCCGCTTTCGATCGCTTCCAGCAGGCGGTTTTCCTGGGACGCGGTGAGCGTCTCGGTGGTGACGGCGTTGTTCCAGCCGATCACGATCAGGTCATAACCGGTCAAGTCCCTGTCCAGTGTGAAGATGTCGGTGGACTCTTCGACCTCGAAATCCAGTTCCTGGAAAACGGTGCGCGCCCATGCCGCAATTTCGTAGGGGAAATGGCCGGGCCAGCCACCGAATAGATACAAGACTCGACTCACGGTTGATCACCTCTTTACGTTGGGTGTGATTGTTAGGTTATACGTATAACCGCTTATTTAACCTATCACTCCGAATCCCTAAGTCAATGGGGCTTACATGTTTTTCATCGGGGGTTATACGAATAACGTCAGCAGCCCGCCGCAGTGCTTCAACACTGCGTCTGTGTTGCGTCAGGTTGCGTCACCAATAGGGAGGCTGCGAAATTGCCCGGGGCAGGGGGGTAGGAAAAGATGGTTGCCAATGCCGGGGGCATGTCGCGTGCCCTCAAGAACCACCTGGAGCCACTGATGATTCGTTACCTGAAAACGCCTAAACCGGTCGAAGCCCAAGCCGAGATTGCCGCCCAAGTCCGCGATACCGTTGAGCGCATCATCGCCAACGTCGCCCGTAACGGCGATGCGGCCGTACGTGAATACTCGAAGCAGTTTGATCAGTGGTCGCCTGTATCTTTCCGGCTGAGCGACGAAGAAATTGCCGCCTGCGTGGCGAGCCTGTCCGAGCAGGAAATCGGCGATATCACCTTTGCCCAGGCCCAGGTCCGGCGCTTCGCCGAGGTGCAAAAAGCCTCGATGCACGATGTGGAAGTCGAGACCTTGCCTGGCGTGATCCTTGGGCATCGCAATATTCCGGTGAACTCGGTGGCTTGCTACATTCCGGGCGGCAAGTACCCGTTGCTGGCGTCGGCGCATATGAGCGTGCTGACGGCCAAGGTGGCCGGGGTGAAGCGCGTTGTTGCGGCCGCGCCGCCGTTTGATGGCAAGCCTCATCCGGCCATTGTGACGGCGATGTATTTGGCGGGTGCCGATGAGATCTATTGCGTGGGCGGGGTGCAGGCGATTGCTGCGTTTGCGTTGGGCACCGATACGTTCAAGCCGGTGGATATGATCGTTGGGCCGGGTAATGCGTATGTGGCCGAGGCCAAGCGTCAGTTGTTCGGCAAGATTGGTATCGACTTGATTGCCGGGCCTACAGAGACACTGGTGATTGCTGATGACAGCAGCGATGTTGAAATCATCGCTGCCGATTTGTTGGGGCAGGCGGAGCATGGGGTTAATTCGCCTGCGGTGTTTTTGACGAACAGTGCGGAGTTGGCGCAAACCCTGCCGGCGGAGATCGAGCGGCAGTTGGCGATCCTGTCCACCGCACCGGTTGCTTCTGTCGCCTGGCGCGACTATGGCGAAATCATCCTGTGCGACAGCGTCGACGAGCTGGTGCAGGAAGCCGATCGCATCGCCTCCGAGCACGTGCAGGTGATGACCCGCGATCCGTTGTATTTCCTGGAGCACATGACCAATTACGGCGCGTTGTTCCTTGGTGAGCGCACCAACGTTTCCTATGGCGACAAGGTGATTGGGACTAACCACACATTGCCTACCACCGGGACTGCGCGGTACACCGGCGGGCTGTGGGTCGGCAAGTTCATCAAGACGTGCACGTACCAGCGGGTGCTGACGGATGAGGCTTCGGTGTTGGTAGGGGAATACTGCTCGCGGCTTTGCGGGATGGAAGGGTTTGCGGGGCACAAGGAGCAGGCGGATATTCGGATTCGTCGTTACAAGAAGCACGGTTGAGGGTACATATCCGTTGTTTGGGTAACGGCGACTATTGGTTCCGCTCTTACAGCGGCTCACTTTTGAAAAGCGCAAAAGTAAGCAAAACGCTCTTGCCCCACCACTCG
>NZ_JACAPT010000033.1:0-37070 GCF_013385565.1 Pseudomonas sp. E6002
TGTAAGAGCGAAACCATAAGCCGCCGTTACCTAAATAACGGATAAACACCCCTCACCCCCCCTTCAACTCTTCAATCATAATTTCCCGCATCCGAAACTTCTGGATCTTCCCCGTCACCGTCATCGGAAACTCATCCACAAATTTGAAATGCTTGGGCATCTTGAAGTGCGCAATCCGCCCCTTGCACCACGTCTGCAGCTCAAGCTCATTAGCCACATGCCCCGGATGAAACTTGATCCACGCCACAATCGCCTCACCGTAACGCTCATCCGGAATCCCGATCACCTGCACATCCGCCACCGCCGGATGAGTAAAGAAAAACTCCTCCAACTCCCGCGGGTACACGTTCTCACCTCCGCGAATGATCATGTCCTTGTTACGCCCGGCGATGCACACGTACCCATGTTCATCCATGGTCGCCAGGTCGCCGGTGTGCATCCAGCCCGCCTCGTCGATAGCCTCACGAGTGCTGTCAGGATTATTCCAGTAACCGAGCATCACGCTGTAGCCCCGGGTACACAGCTCCCCTACCTGGCCCCGAGCAACCGTGTTACCGGCGTCATCGATAATCTTGCTTTCCAGCTGTGGCTGGGTCCGGCCAACCGTCGTAACACGCCGCTCAAGGTCATCATCCGGCCCGGTCTGCAACGACACCGGGCTGGTTTCCGTCATGCCATAGGCAATCTGCACCTCACTCATGTGCATCTCGCCGATAACCCGGCGCATCACCTCGATCGGACAAGTGGCGCCCGCCATGATCCCGGTGCGCAGGCGCGACAGGTCGAACTCGGCGCGGCGCGGGTGATCAAGCATGGCGATAAACATGGTAGGCACCCCGTATAGCCCGGTGGCCTGTTCTTCGGCGACGGCAGCCAGGGTCAGCAATGGGTCGAAACCGTCACTCGGGTAGATCATCGTGGTGCCATGGGTGATGCAGCCCAGGTTACCCATCACCATGCCAAAGCAGTGATACAGCGGCACCGGGATCACCAGGCGATCTTGCGCCGTCAGGCCCAGGCTTTCGCCAACCATGTAGCCGTTATTGAGGATGTTGTGGTGACTGAGGGTGGCGCCCTTGGGGAAGCCGGTGGTGCCGGAGGTGTACTGGATATTGACGGGTTGATCGAAGTGCAGGCCGGCCTGGCGGATCTGCAATTGCTCGGGCGGGACGCCTGCCCCGAGGGCCGCCAATTGCGACCAGGGCGTAAACCCCGGGGGCGGGCTGGGATCAAGGCTGATGATGCCGCGCAGGTCAGGTTGAAGCTCCTGCAACATGCCGTGGTAATCGGAGGTCTTGAACGACCCGGCGCACACCAACCACTGGCAACCGGATTGCTTGAGTACGTACTCCAATTCACTGCTGCGATACGCCGGGTTGATATTGACCAGAATCACGCCGATTTTGGCGCTGGCGACCTGGCTGATGCACCACTCGGCGCAGTTGGGGGCCCAGATGCCCAAGCGGTCGCCGGCCTGCATCCCCAAGGCCAGGAACGCACGTGCATGCAAGTCAACCGTCTCTGCCAGTTGCCGCCAGGTGTAGCGACGCTGTTGATGGCCCACGACCAAGGCTTCGCCGTCGGAGTAGCGCGAAACCGTTTGATCAAAGGCCTGGCCGATAGTCATGGCCAGCAAGGCCTTGTCCTGACAGCCGCGGCTGTAGCTCTGATTCGATTGATCCATAACGACCCCTGTTGTCTTTTTTGTAGGTTGACGTAAACGTAAACTACGATTGACAGGCCCGCAACGCAAGTTTACGTTAACGTAAAGGTGATCGCCCTCCCCGGCGTATTGGCCATACAAAAACAACGCTAGAAGGTGCCCGTCCATGAGTTACCCCTCCCTGAACTTCGCCCTCGGTGAAACCATCGACATGCTGCGCGACCAGGTGCAGTCCTTCGTGGCCAAGGAACTGGCGCCGCGCGCTGCGCAGATCGATATCGACAACCTGTTCCCCGCCGATATGTGGCGCAAGTTCGGCGATATGGGCCTGCTGGGCATCACCGTGCCGGAAGAATACGGCGGCGCCGGCCTGGGCTACCTGGCCCACGTGGTGGCCATGGAAGAAATCAGCCGGGGTTCGGCTTCGGTGGCGTTGTCCTACGGCGCGCACTCCAACCTCTGCGTCAACCAGATCAACCGCAACGGCACCCATGAGCAAAAACTCAAATACCTGCCCAAGCTGATCAGCGGCGAACACATCGGCGCACTCGCCATGAGCGAGCCGAACGCCGGCTCCGATGTGGTCTCCATGAAGCTGCGCGCCGATAAACGCGGCAGTGTGTATGTGCTCAACGGCAGCAAGACCTGGATCACCAACGGCCCTGATGCCAATACCTACGTGATCTACGCCAAGACCGACCTGGAAAAGGGTGCCCACGGCATCACCGCGTTTATCGTCGAGCGCGACTCGAAGGGCTTCAGCCGCAGCAACAAGTTCGACAAGCTCGGCATGCGCGGCTCCAACACCTGCGAGTTGTTTTTCGATGACGTCGAAGTGCCGGAAGAAAACATCCTCGGCGCACTCAATGGCGGCGTGAAAGTGCTGATGAGCGGCCTCGATTACGAACGCGTTGTGCTGTCCGGCGGCCCGACCGGGATCATGCAGGCCTGCATGGACCTGATCGTGCCCTACATCCATGACCGCAAGCAGTTCGGCCAGAGCATCGGCGAGTTCCAGCTGATCCAGGGCAAGGTCGCCGACATGTACACCCAGCTCAACGCCAGCCGCGCCTACCTGTACGCGGTGGCCCAGGCCTGCGAGCGCGGCGAAACCACGCGCAAGGACGCCGCCGGCGTGATCCTCTACAGCGCCGAACGCGCTACCCAGATGGCCCTCGACGCGATCCAGATTCTCGGCGGCAATGGCTATATCAATGAATTCCCGGCTGGCCGTCTATTGCGTGACGCCAAGCTGTATGAAATCGGTGCCGGCACCAGTGAAATCCGGCGCATGTTGATCGGTCGCGAACTGTTTAACGAAACCCGCTGAACGGAGCGCGCACCATGGCTACCCTGCACACCCAGCTCAACCCGCGCTCGGCGGAATTCGCCGCCAACAGCGTAGCGATGCTCCAACAGGTCGACGCCCTGCATACCCTGCTCGCCCAGGTGCAGCAAGGCGGCGGCGCCAAGGCCCAGGAGCGGCATACGTCGCGGGGCAAGCTGTTGCCCCGCGAGCGGATCAATCGCTTGCTCGACCCTGGCTCGCCGTTCCTTGAACTCAGCCAGCTGGCGGCTTATCAGGTGTACGGCGAAGACGTGCCCGCTGCCGGGGTGATTGCCGGGATTGGCCGGGTGGAAGGCGTCGAATGCATGATCGTCGCCAACGACGCCACGGTGAAAGGCGGCTCGTACTACCCGCTGACCGTCAAGAAACACCTGCGCGCCCAGACCATCGCCGAGCAGAACCGCCTGCCGTGCATCTACCTGGTGGACTCCGGCGGCGCCAACCTGCCGCGTCAGGATGAAGTGTTCCCGGACCGCGAGCACTTCGGACGAATCTTCTTCAACCAGGCGAACATGAGCGCCCAGGGCATCCCGCAGATCGCGGTGGTGATGGGCTCCTGCACTGCCGGTGGTGCCTATGTGCCGGCGATGGCGGACGAAGCAATCATGGTCCGCCAGCAAGCCACCATCTTCCTCGCCGGCCCGCCGCTGGTGAAGGCGGCGACCGGAGAAGTGGTCAGCGCCGAAGACCTGGGCGGTGCCGATGTGCACTGCAAGATTTCCGGGGTGGCCGACCACTATGCCGACAGCGACGAACATGCGCTGGCCCTGGCTCGGCGCAGTGTGGCCAACCTCAACTGGCGCAAGCTGGGGCAATTGCAACAACGCACGCCGCTGGCGCCGCTTTATAGCAGCGAAGAGCTGTACGGCGTGATTCCGGCCGACGCCAAGCAACCGTTCGATGTACGCGAGGTGATCGCGCGATTGGTGGACGGCTCGGTGTTCGATGAATTCAAGGCGTTGTTTGGCACCACTCTGGTGTGCGGCTTTGCGCACCTGCACGGCTATCCGATTGCGATCCTGGCCAACAACGGCATCCTCTTCGCCGAGGCCGCGCAAAAAGGCGCGCACTTTATCGAACTGGCCTGCCAGCGCGGGATTCCGCTGTTGTTCCTGCAAAACATCACCGGCTTCATGGTCGGCCAGAAATACGAAGCCGGCGGCATCGCCAAGCACGGCGCCAAACTGGTGACAGCGGTAGCCTGTGCCAAGGTGCCGAAGTTCACCGTGATCATCGGCGGCAGCTTCGGCGCCGGTAACTACGGCATGTGTGGACGCGCCTACGACCCGCGCTTCTTGTGGATGTGGCCCAACGCACGCATCGGCGTGATGGGCGCCGAACAGGCCGCCGGCGTGCTGGTGCAGGTCAAGCGTGAGCAGGCCGAGCGCGCCGGCCAGGGTTTCAGCAGCGATGAGGAAGCGGCAATCAAGCAGCCGATCCTCGACCAGTACGAAACCCAGGGCCACCCCTACTACTCCAGCGCACGGCTGTGGGATGACGGCGTCATCGACCCGCTGCAGACCCGCGACGTGCTCGCCCTGGCCCTGTCCGCCGCGCTGAACGCCCCCATCGAGCCGAGCCGCTTCGGCGTGTTCCGCATGTAAATGGAGCTGCACCCCATGAGCGATTTCAACACCCTCGAACTGATCACCGACCCCCGTGGCTTTGCCACGCTGTGGCTCAGTCGTGAAGCCAAGAACAACGCGTTCAATGCCGAAATGATCCGCGAACTGATCATTGCCCTGGACCGGGTGCAAGGCGATCCGGCCCTGCGTTTTCTGGTACTGCGCGGGCGCGGCAAACACTTCAGCGCCGGCGCCGACCTGGCCTGGATGCAGCAGTCGGCCGAACTGGATTACCACACCAACCTGGACGATGCCCGAGAACTGGCGGAGCTGATGTACAACCTCGCCAAGCTGAAGATCCCGACGCTGGCGGTAGTCCAGGGTGCGGCCTACGGCGGTGCCCTGGGGTTGATCAGTTGCTGCGACATGGCGATTGGCGCCGACGATGCGCAGTTCTGCCTGTCGGAAGTGCGCATTGGCCTGGCGCCGGCGGTGATCAGCCCGTTCGTGGTGCAGGCGATCGGTGAGCGGGCTGCCCGACGCTATGCCCTCACGGCAGATCGCTTCGGCGGCCAGCGGGCGCGGGAAATCGGGTTGTTGGCGGAGAGTTATCCCGCTGATGAGTTGGACGTTCAAGTCCAATTGTGGATTGCCAATCTGCTGCTCAACAGCCCGGCGGCCATGCGCGCCAGCAAGGACCTGCTACGGGAAGTCGGCCACGGTGCCCTGACGCCAGCATTGCGTCGCTACTGCGAAAACTCCATCGCCCGGATCCGCGTCAGCGCCGAAGGCCAGGAAGGCCTGCGTGCCTTTCTGCAAAAACGCGCGCCCAACTGGCAGCCTCAGGAGCCGCGTTCATGAAGACGCTTACTACCGTATTGGTAGCCAACCGTGGCGAAATCGCCTGTCGGGTGATGCGCACCGCCAAGGCCATGGGCCTGACCACCGTGGCCGTGCACAGCGCCACCGACCGTGACGCGCGGCACACCCGCGAGGCTGATATTCGTGTGGACCTGGGCGGCAGCAAGGCCGCCGACAGCTACCTGCAAATCGACAAACTGATTGCCGCGGCCCAGGCCAGCGGCGCCCAGGCGATTCACCCGGGTTATGGGTTTCTTTCGGAGAACGCAGGGTTTGCCCGCGCCATTGAAGCCGCCGGGTTGATCTTCCTCGGCCCGCCCGCCTCGGCCATTGATGCCATGGGCAGCAAATCGGCCGCCAAGGCGTTGATGGAAACCGCCGGCGTGCCGCTGGTGCCCGGTTACCACGGCGACGCCCAGGATCTGGAGACTTTCCGCCAGGCAGCCGAGCGTATCGGTTACCCGGTGCTGCTCAAGGCAACGGCAGGCGGCGGCGGCAAGGGCATGAAGGTGGTCGAGGACGTCAGCCAACTGGCCGAAGCGTTGGCCTCGGCACAGCGTGAAGCACTGTCCTCCTTTGGCAATGCGCAGATGCTGGTGGAAAAGTATTTGCTCAAGCCGCGTCACGTGGAGATCCAGGTGTTCGCCGACCAGCACGGTCACTGCCTGTACCTCAATGAGCGCGATTGCTCGATCCAGCGCCGCCATCAAAAAGTCGTCGAAGAAGCCCCGGCGCCGGGCCTGAGTGCCGAGCAGCGCAAGGCCATGGGCGAAGCGGCCGTGCGTGCGGCCCAGGCCATCGGCTACGTGGGCGCGGGCACCGTGGAGTTTCTGCTGGACGCCCGGGGCGAGTTTTTCTTCATGGAGATGAACACCCGGCTGCAGGTGGAACACCCGGTGACCGAGGCCATCACCGGCCTGGACCTGGTGGCCTGGCAGATCCGCGTGGCCCAGGGCGAGCCGCTGCCGATGACTCAGGAGCAAGTGCCGCTGCTGGGGCATGCGATTGAAGTGCGCCTGTACGCCGAGGACCCGGCCAACGATTTTCTGCCGGCCACCGGGCACCTGGCGCTGTACCGCGAATCCACGCCAGGGCCCGGGCGCCGGGTAGACAGCGGCGTCGAACAAGGCGACAACGTGTCACCGTTCTACGACCCGATGCTGGGCAAGTTGATTGCCTGGGGCGAGGACCGCGAACAGGCGCGCCTGCGGCTGCTGGGCATGCTCGATGAATTTGCCGTGGGTGGACTGAAGACCAACCTGGGCTTCTTGCGGCGCATTATCGGCCATCCGGCGTTTGCCGCTGCCGAGCTCGATACCGGGTTTATCCCGCGTTATCAGGATGAGCTGCTGCCGGCGCCTGGCGAATTGAGTGAGGCATTCTGGCAGGCCGCCGGCCAGGCGTTCATGCAGACCCAACCGAGCACTGACACCCGTTCGCCCTGGGCCGACACCCGAGGTTTTCGCGCAGGCTTGCCGGGCGAGGTTTCCCTGCACCTGAGCTGCAACGGCCAGGATCGCCTGGTAATGCTGCAAGCCGGCGTCAACCCGCCCCAGTTGCACGGCGAACAATTGCTGATCGACCAGTACGGCGTGCGCCGCTCCCATCTGGCGGTACGCGAGGGCGGCAGTGTGTTTTTGCGCTGGGACGGCGAGGTGCACAGTGTCAGCCTGTTCGACCCGATTGCCGCCGTCGATGCCAGCCAGTCCCATCAGGGCGGCCTGGCCGCACCGATGAACGGCAGCATCGTGCGAGTGCTGGTGGAAGTCGGGCAAACGGTTGAAGCCGGTACGCAGTTGGTGGTGCTGGAGGCCATGAAGATGGAACACAGCATTCGCGCGCCCCATGCCGGCGTGGTCAAGGCGCTGTACTGCCAGGAAGGCGAAATGGTCGGTGAAGGCAGCGCACTGGTGGAGCTGGAAGCCGCGAGTTAAAACCTCGTGACCGCCTGCGCCACCACGCCGATGATCCGGCACTCTTCACTGAACAGCATCTTCGGGTACGTAGGGTTGAGCGGCACCAGGTAAAGCTGGCCGCCCTGCCTGACCCATTTGCGCAAGATCGCCTGGGAATCAAATGCCCATTGGGCCACCACCAGTTTGCCGGGCTCGGGCTGGATGGCCGGGTCCACCAGAATCATCGTGCCTTCATTGATACTCAAGCCGCTGGGGGCGGTCATGGCGTCGCCAGTCACGCGCATCCAGAACGCCTTGCCACGGGCGTGATAGTCGCTCATCTGAAAACGAGTAACGCCGTACGGCCGAGGTTCTTCCTGCAATGGGTAGCCTCCCTTCCCTTCGCTCACCGGGTAACGGTAATTCGGGTTGTAGTGCGGCGCCGGCTGCAGTTCCTCGGCAACCGCCGCGAGCGCTTTTTCGCGAACCACCAGCGCGACCTCGAGCCCATCCAGGCCCAGCTCCTGCATCACCCGGTTCATATCGGCAAGGCTCGGCACCCGACGCTTGTTCAGCCAGTGGCCGACCCCGCCCTGAGACATGCCCAGGCGCGACGCCAGTTGGTCCTGCGTGACCTTGCGGTCTTTCATGTTGGCCTTGACCAACGCTATCCATTTATCCATGGGCCCTGACAATACGTTGTGTACTCACCACGACAATAAACAGTTTGTAGTAATCAATAAAACGCCATAAATACGATTAGTACTAATATCGATTGCAGGCTTTCGACACCCACACAGAGCACTGCCCTTATGACGACCACCCCGTATACCCTGCCCGACACCTGCGATGAAGACGAGCGGCTGTTCCTGCGCAGCAGTGGCGCCGCCCAACGCGCGCTGGACTATTACCTGAAAGAGGATGCCGCACCGCCCTCCGTTGACGACACGTTGTTCGAGGTCAAGCCCGGCATCAGCGACGAGGAGGCCCTGGTCCACGCCTCCGACCTGCTGCGCAGCGCCGCGGCCACTGCGTACGAATCGGCAAACAGCGCCCACGGCAATAGCCGGGACCTGGCGTTTTCAGTGGTCTATTTGATCGATATGGCGAAGGTGATGGTGGAGCGGTCACTGCGGCTTTCGGCGAGGGGCGCCGAACAGCCGGCCTGCCTGTAACAGGCACGCGGGAAAAATATTTCTATCCGAGGGATAAAAACATTTGACTTGCAAATGATAATGATTATTATTGGACCTAGCTGATCGCGAGATCAGTCGATAGACCAAGAGACCTTAGGTCGGACTCTTGGAATATCTCCTCATCAGGCTAATCACGGTTTTTGACCCGGCTCTTTGGCCGGGTCTTTTTTTTGCCAGTTTTTCCCTGGCGTGACTTCAGGCTAATGAAGACTGTGTGTTGCTTGATGGCGCGCATGGTAGCAAAAGACCATCGCCAAAAGAAAGTCGATCGAGCGCTCTAGGCCGGTTCTTTCAAAAATAGCACTTGAGAATCAATCTCATAGATTCTAAGCTGCGGCGGCGTCATGGACGACGCCCCCTCTTCACCCGCAAAAATTGCATCCAGGCTTTGCCCCGCTCCGGTGTAAAATGCCCGCCACAACACTCATATTCAGGCAACCAGACTATGACCGTGGCCTTGACCTCCATCAAGATCAGCACCGACTTCGACAGTGGCAATATCCAGGTGCTCGACGCCAGTGATGCTCACCAGTTGCTGCTGGCGATAAAGCCCGATACGCGCAGCCAGCACTTCCAGTGGTTCCACTTCAAGGCCGAAGGCATGCACGTGGGTCACACCCACACCTTCCGCCTGAGCAATGCCGGCCACTCGTCTTACAAGCACGCCTGGAGCGGCTACAACGCCGTGGCGTCCTACGACCATATCAACTGGTTCCGGGTGCCCACCCGCTTTGATGGCGAAACGCTGCACATCACCCTCGAAACCCGTGAAAAACAGGCCTGGTTCGCTTACTTCGAACCCTACAGCCGCGAACGCCACGACTGGCTGATCGACCAGGCGCTGAACCGCGCCGGCACGCAATTGCTGGCCACCGGCAAAAGTGTCGAAGGCCGTGATATCCAACTGCTGCGCCGTGGCAAGGGCGAGGCCAACAAGCGCAAGGTCTGGATCATCGCCCAGCAGCATCCCGGCGAGCACATGGCCGAATGGTTTATGGAAGGCATCATCGAGCGCCTGCAGCAGGACGGTGACGCCGAGCTGAAAAAGCTCCTGGCCGCCGCCGACCTGTACCTGGTACCGAACATGAACCCCGATGGTGCGTTCCATGGGCATCTGCGCACCAACGCCATGGGCCAGGACCTCAACCGCGCCTGGCAGAGTGCGAGCCAGGAGATCAGCCCCGAAGTACTGTTCGTCCAGCAACAAATGGAAAAGTACGGCGTTGACCTGTTCCTGGATATCCACGGCGACGAGGAAATCCCCTATGTGTTCACCGCCGGTTGTGAAGGCAACCCGGGCTACACGCCACGTATCGAGCAGTTGGAAAAACACTTCCGCAGCCACCTGAGCAACCTCACCCGGGATTTTCAGACCGCGCATGGCTACACCCGCGACCTGCCGGGCGAAGCCAATATGACCCTGGCGTGCAACAGCGTCGGCGAGAAGTTCGATTGCCTGTCCCTGACCCTGGAAATGCCCTTCAAGGACAACGACGACGCGCCCAACCCGCACACTGGCTGGTCGGGCAAACGCTCGATGCAGTTGGGCAAGGATGTGTTGAGCAGCGTGGCGGATATCGTCGGCGTATTGCGCTAAACATCCACGATCCCGGCGACGGCTGCATCACAGCAACCGTCGCCGGGGAAGGCTTCAGTCCTTGCTGCCGGTCATGCTTTGCAACACACCATCACGCCGGATCAAACCGTGGAACAGCGCCGCCGCCAGGTGCAACAACACCGTCAGAAACAGCAAATACGCCAGGTAACCGTGAGCCTTGCGCAACACGGCAAACAACGGCGCATTCGCCCCCACCAGCGCCGGCAACTGTACCGAACTGCTGAGCATCACCGGGTCGCCGGCCGCTGAAATCATCGCCCAGCCCAGCAGCGGCAACACCAGCATCAACGCATACAGCACCACGTGGGAGGCCTTGGCCGCCAGCACTTGCCACAGCGGCAAGTCGGCAGGCAGCGGCGGCTGGCGCGTGGAAAAACGCACCACCAGGCGCACGATCACCAGCGCCAGGATCGCAATGCCCAGCGGCTTGTGCAGGTGGATCAGCCACTCATGGCGTTCGGAAACCGAGGCCACCATGCCCGCGCCGATAAACAGCATGGCGATGATCATCAACGCCATCAGCCAATGCAGCAGCCGCGCCAGCGGGGCGAAAAACCGGGGTTGGGCATTCATGGCTTCGACTCCTGAGGGGCGCTGTGCAGCTGGCTGACTTCGCTGGTGCGACGCAGGTAGGAACTGGCGTACGCCGCCGAACGGGCGGCCAGCAATGGGTCATTCGAGGCTTCGATACCGCTCGGCAGCACCAGTGGATCAAAGTTGATGTCACGGCAATCACCGTCCATTTGCGGCTGGCTGCTGTCCAGCACCAGGGTCCCGGCATTCAGCACCTTGTGCTCACCGGTCCAGGTCTTGCTGGCGTCATCCACCGGGTCGCCCGGGTTGGCCAGGGTGAGGTTCAACTGCCAGCGCAACGGCCCGGCCACCAGGCGCTGGGCCAGGTCTTTTTCGAGGAAGTCGCTGCCGGCGGGCGCCGTGGCCCCCGCAGCATCCTGGCTTTGCGGTACGACGCCCCAGCGCACGGCCTGGCGTTGGCCGCTGGCGTTTACCAGGTAAAACGCGTTGATGCCGTTATAGGTTTCAGTGGCATAGCTGGCAGACGGTTTGGCGGTCTTGACCCAGGCCAGGAACGGCGCGGTCTCGGGGTGCGCCGCGAAGAACGCCGGCATGCCTGCCGGGTTCGGCTTGCCGGTGGCCGGGTCAGGTGCGCCGGCCTTGAGCATCTCGAAGAAGGCCTCGGGCGTGCCCACCGGGAACACCGGCATGCTGTTCATCCCGGTGCGCCATTGCTGGCCGTTGGCCAAGTTGAACTGCAAGGCAAAACTGCGGATCGGCACGCTGCTGTCCGGCGCATACGGGTTGCCGCTGGGCAGCGCAAAACGCCCGATAACCGGGGTACGCGCCTCGCTGAATACCTGGGCACTGGAATACTGGCGCGCTTCGGGGCTGCTCTCGAAATAACCGGCCACGCACACGCCCTTGGCATGGTTACGCCGGTAGCCAGGGTGCAAGCCGTTGTTGGTTTCCAAGGCATTGACCAGGGTTTTGGGACGCAACCGCTGTGGGTCGAGGCTCCCGTTGACGTAGGCGAACGCCCCGGCCACGACGGCAACCACCACGCCGATGCTGGCCAACCGAATTATCAGGCTTGCGGTGCTCAACGGCGGACGGGGCGGTGATGAGTGATCTACCATGAAATAACTCCAGGGCCCAAGGCCTTGAGTGGGTGAAACATAAGGTCGGAACACTTGGGACGAACGCCAGCGCACTCTATTCCCTGGCCTGCTGTTTATTTTTATTGGCCTGGAATAACCTTCAACGCCGGACGTCTTCCTAGTCCCAGCGTAGTGACTAGCCAGAATCCCATGCACGAACTCGACGAACAGTTACGTGAACTCATCCCCAGGTTGCGGCGTTTTGCCGTGTCCCTGACGCGTAACACCAGCAGCGCCGACGACCTGGTGCAGGCGAGCCTTGAGCGCGCGATCATCAGTTGGGCCGACAAACGCCTCGAAGGCGACTTGCGCGCCTGGCTGTTCTCGATCCTCTACCGGCAGTTCCTCGACGCCCATCGGCGCTCCCGGCGGTACACACGCATGCTGGAATTTTTCACCGGCCGCGATGATTCGCAGCCGTCGGTCGAGCGCACCGTCATCGCGCAATCGACCCTGCAAGCCTTCGACAAATTGAACACCGAACAGCGCGCCCTGCTGCTGTGGGTCTCGGTGGAAGGCTTGAGCTACAAAGAAGTCGCCGACATCCTCGAGGTGCCCGTGGGCACCGTGATGTCTCGCCTGTCGCGCGCGCGCCAGGCCCTGCGCCAGCTCAGCGACGGCGAAATCACCAGCCCTGCCCTGCGGATACTCAAATGATCAGCCTGCCTCCCAGCGAACGCGATTTGCATGCCTACGTCGATCACCAGCTCCTGGACGCCGACCGCCGCCAGCTCGAAACCTGGCTGGCGGCCCACCCGGACGTCGCCGCCCAGGTGCACGCCTGGCAACAGGACGCGCAGCACCTGCGGGCATCGTTGAGCGGCGCACTGCAACAACCCGCCAACCCCGAGCTGGACCCGGCCCTGATTCGCCAGCGGGTCAAGCGCCAGTCACGCCGCCATCTCGCAACCGCCGCCATGCTGTTGATTGCCGTCAGTGTCGGCGGCCTCGGCGGCTGGCAGGCCCGCCAGGCCACGCTGCTCGAGAGCATGGCGCCCATGAGCGACGCGATGCAGGCCTACCGCCTGTTTGCCCAGGACGGCATCTTGCCCGCCGACTACCACGTGCAAAGCGGTGGCGACATGCAAGGCTGGCTCGACCGTTACTTCAACCAGGCCTACCGCCTGCCGGACCTGAGCCAGGCCGGGTTCAAGGCGGTCAGCGGGCGCCTGCTCAGTACCGAACAAGGCGCGGCGGCCATGGTGCTGTATGAAGACCCCCAAGGGCGACGCATCAGTTTCTATATCCGTCCGCCAGGCCCGGAAAACAAATTCCTGCCCCGTGGCAGCCGCAGTGCCGACGGGCTGCAGGCCGAATACTGGTCGGGCGCGGGCTACAACTATGCGATGGTCAGCCCGCAGGACGCCTCGACCACGCAGATGCTAAAGCAGACGATGCGGTTCTAGAACGCCACATCCAGCACCACGTTATCGACGTAGGTACCGGCTGGCGGCGTGGCCTGGTTGCTATAGATCGCCGCGTTGTAGTTGAACACTTGGCTACCGGTGCCCAGGCCATTCCCGGGGTTCACCTCAGCCGTGGAGCTGGCGCGCCGGGCAGTGGTCACGCTGCCCCAGCGAGTGGTGGTGGCGCTTTTGAAGATATCGTAATTGAGGAAGTTGCTCCCCGAGATCATCCGCCGCTGCCCGCCCACACTCACCGGGTTCTGCCCGTCGCTGATGCCCACGGTGTAGGCACTGCCCTTGGTGCAGGCAATCGTGGCTTGCCCGCTCACGCTGGAAAAACCACTGATCACCGGGGCGCTGCCGAAGCTGATGTTGGGCGCGGTGATCGTGCAGTCATTGGCCACGGTCATGCTGACGGTCAACGTCGTGGTGCCACTGTTGATATCCCGCCCCAGACAAATCCCGCCGATACCAATGCCCGAGCAATAGTTCCAGTTCCAGAAAATACTCAGGGTTTCGCTATAGGTGCCGGCCGCCACGTTGCTGCCGATCGTCGTGCTCATGTAAAGCGGCAAGGTTTTCGTGCCCGGCCCGGAAATCAGCCCGGCGGTTTGCGCGATGCCGCCGGGCCCGCCAAAGTCGAACGCGGTGCCCCGGGTCATCGGAAAGCCGGTGGTGTTGTTGGCATAGACCGTGTAGCTGATCACATCACCGGTGGGCCCAACCATGCCGCCCTGGGAGGAACCGGTGATGGTGGCGTAAAAGTGGTCGGTGGAAGCCAGCAACGAAATCAGGGCAGAGGTACAGTTCAAGCCGCCGGAGGTGGTCGAACTGGTCTGGGCGGCAGTGCGCACGGTCATCGAACTCACCGACGTGCCAAAGCTGGCTGGCACGGTCGCCCCCACCGAACACAAGGCTTGCGCCTGCTGCACGCCCCCAAGGCTCGCCAACACCAGCATTCCCGACACCCATCCCTTGACCCGCACACCCACACTCCTTATCTCATTGGCAAACCAGCGGCCCGATCAGCGGCACCTGCTCCTCGTTGATATCCACGTCGAACGTTGCCTGGCAGGTACGGCCCTCACCCACAGTGACTTGCAAGGTGTTGTGGGCCGCCAGGTTCTCCAGGTACACCAGGCCATCCCAACCCACCACCGCGCGCGCCCCGGTTTGCTCATGACGCACCTGGCTGCCCAGGGGCAGGTCCTGATGCCGGGCATCCACCAGGGTGATACTGGCCGCGATCACCCGGCGCACCGGGAACTCCAGCAGGTAGCCGCTGCCGCGCCGCACCGCCACGCGCTGCTCGACATTCGGGGTCTGCACGTTGACCGGCAGGTTCAGCGGGTCGATTTCATACTTGCCGCGGTAATAAGCGCTGCTCCACGGTACCAGCAGGTGCCCATTACGGTCGGTTTCCCCCACCAACTGGTTTTCATAGAGCACCGGCACACCGGAATAGCCGTCGGTGCTCACCACCACAAACGCGTCATTGACCTGGTTGGCGGTGAACACCTGATTGTCCATCCACACCAGCGAGCCACTGGCATCCGCCCAACGGGTCTCGGCGTCACTGCTGCCGTACACGCCCGCCTGCAATTGCACCGACTGCATGCGCCAGGTCAGGTCGGCCTGGCGATAGGCCGGGCCGTCGCCACTGGCATACCCCAGGTTGTAGCCCACGCCGCCCTCGGACGGGACCGCCCGGCTGTAGTTGACCCGCTGGCGACTTTCGCCGGCCTGGCTGCGCTCGTTGCTCAAGGCCAGGCTGCCGTAGACGTCGAACGGGATGACCAACTGCGCCTGCATGGCCCAGTTGCTGTCACCCACCTCACGGTTGGCCGACAGATAGAAACTGGTGTTGCGCCACAGCTGTTTGCTCCAGGTGAGGTTCATCAGCCGGGTGCGGGAGTCATCGGCCGCCTGTACATCGAAATAGCCGGCACCGATGCTGCCGAAATCGTTGAGGTTCAGGCTCAGGGTCACCTGCTCGCTGCGCTTGCTGAGGCTCGCATAAGGCGTGTCGACCAGGGTCAGGTCGGCGTACTGGTCGCGGCGTTCTACTCGCTGGTATGACAGGCTGTAGCGCTGGTTGCTGTATTGATAACCGAAGCTCAGTTGCTGGCCGGTCTCGCCATCAAACTGGCTTTGGCTGAGGGCGGTATTGAGCACCCCGAAGTTGCCCAGCCGCACGTTGCCGCCGAGCCCGCCCAGGGTCAGGTCGCCTGAGGCTTCGGCATGGCTTTCCAGGGTGAAGTAGTCCGACACCCCGTAACGAAACGTGCCGCTGGCCACGCCCGGCCCGTAGCCAAAATCCCGAATGGTGTAGTCGCGGCGCAAATTACCGGCCGCCACGGAAAAATCCGACAGCCCTTTTTGCAACAACGTACTGGTGACGTAGAACGGCACGGTGGTCGACACCTGCCGGCCCAGGGCATCGGTGGTGACCACCACCGCTTCGCCGGCGCCGTTGATAAACGGCACGTTGGTCAAGGTGTACGGGCCCGGCTGCAGATCTGCGCTGCTGGATTTGTAGCCATTGATGAACAGGTCCACCGACGACGGCACCGCCGCCTCCCCGGCAAATTGTGGCAAGGGGTAAGTCACCAGGTCCGGGCGTACGCCGAAATCCCGCGACACTTGCACCCCGCCCAGGCGTACCGAACTGCTCCACGGCAATGCGCTGCTGATCACGTCGCCCGCCTCGTAGGTCAGCAGGCGCTCATCGTCGGAAAAGCGCCAGGTGGTGTCATAGCGCCGGTAGCCATTGTTCAAAGTGCTGCCGCTGGCCTGGCCGCCAAAGGTGGTGCGGTATTGGCCGGTATTGGACAAGGTGCCCCAGGTATCGAACAGCCGCACTTCGTTGAAAATGCCCAGGTATGTGCCGGCGTCATCGGTGTCGTTCAGGTAAGCGTCATAGTTGAGCAACGCACCAAAACTGGTGAGTGCCTGGGCGCGCGGGTAGTTGTTGCGGCTGCCGATGAACTGCGCCGGCAACCACGCCGGCGGTACCGTCAACATGAGGCGCTGGCCCTGGCTGTCGTAATCGGTGTGCAGGCCCGGCAGGTGGTCCAGCGCGACCTCGGTGGTGATCTCGGCCGGCAGCTTCATGCCCACGTCCCGCAAGGTGGCCGCCGGCACAAACAGGCCGCCGGCGCGCTGATCCACGGCCACCACCCGGCCAGTGTCCATCTGGTTGACCACCAGTTCGAGGAACAACTGTGCATCGGCAACAGCCTCCATGTTGCTGGGCGGCGGCGGCAACGGCGCGGCCACGCCAAGCGGCGCAAGCACCAGGCCCGCCAGGCCGCCCACCACCCACACCGATCGCCATCGACTACGAGCCCAACCATGGCTCACCAAGGCTTTGTGTCCATCAATGGACATCTCCATCCGTTAAGACCAAGGGCTGCTCCATGCCCTATTCCATTGCGTTACCGTCCCGGCGCAAGGTTCTCCAGTTGCGTTGCGCCATTGACTCGCACCTGCAGCGGCTGATCGCCCGCGACACCTTGTGGCACCGGCCAGCGCATGGTTGCGCCCGGCAGTACATAGCCGAGCAGGCCGTCAACCAGCGGCCGGGTCTGCCCGCCCTGCTTGAACGCCACATCGGTGAGCCGCGCGTGCACCGCGCCCTGGTTGCGCATCTCCACATAGTTGCGCCCGCCGACGGTGACTTTTTTCCAGCTCAGGTCAGGCTTGCCCGCGCCCTTGGGGTCGCGCTGGCGCGTCGCGTCTTCCTTGCTCCACAGGCCTGCGCCGTAGGCGAACAACGGCACCGAATAACGCATCTGAAAGCGGATGGCTGCGGCCGTCTTGCCATCGGCTGCGGGGGTTTCAGGGGTGGCGGCGGGGATTTCGTCGATGATGATCCGATAGGCCAACTCCTGGCCCGGCGGCACTTCCCGGGTCCGGGTCAGGCGCACCAATTGCTTCTGCCCCGGTTCGATCTTCGCCACCGGCGGGCTGCCGATCACGTCGCGCTGGTTCTGGTACTGCTCGTCAAACCCGCCCTGGCTCCAGGCAAATACCCGGATCTGCAGGTTGGCAGTCTCTGTACCGCGGTTCTCCAACCACAAGGCGCTGGCCTGTTGATCGGCCTCCAGCACCGGGTCAATGGGCCAGATCAGCACCGAACTGGCAGCCTGGACCTGCCCACCGCCCAACGCCACCAGACCGATAAAACCCGCAACCCAATACCGCCGGGAAGCTGCAAACATAGATTCCACTCCTCATGCCAATCGCCTTACCAGGACAGCTGCACCTGCAGCACGTCGCTGTACGTCCCCCCAGGCTGATTACCCGGTAACACCACCCGGCCGTAAATCGGCAGGGTTATATTGTTCGCGTTGCTGTAGGCCACGCTGACGCTTTGACTGATCCCCAGGCTCTGGCTCAGGGCCGCGTCCTGAAACAGCTGGTACGCCACTTGAGCACTGCCGCTATTGAGCTGCATGTGCCGGCCACTGGCGTTGTACAAGCCGCCGTTGACGCTCATGTTCAAGGTGACTCCCGGGGTGCATTGCAGCGTTACCCCGCTGCTCAGCGCCACCGACACCGTGCTGGTGGACAACGACGAATAGCTGCCGAACGCCAGGCTGCCGTAGTTCGTGCCGCCGCCCACCACCAGGCAGCCTGCGGCAATCGTCGCGCTGACCTGGATCGTCTGGCTGGTCACCGCCAGCAACGACAACGGCATCCCCCAACCCGTGATGACCGCCAGCGTCGCCCAGCAGGCCCGCTTCATGGCACTAGAACGTCAGTTGCACCGACACCGTGTCGGTGTAGGTACCCGCCGGCAGACCTGCCTTGCCCACGGCCTGGCCGTAGATGTTCACGGTTTGCGCAACGCCCGTGCTCGCGCCTACGTTGATGGTTCCGTTGATAGCCAGGAGCGTCGAATGCCCGGTGTCGGTGTAGAAGTCATACGGCACATAGTTGGCCACGCCGTCGTACAGCGCCCGGGTGCCGCCCGTGGACTGGCCGTCATGGGACCCGGCACCCACAGTGATCACCGGCGAGGTGCCCGAGGAACACTGGATCGACAACGCGCCTCCACCGCCACCCAGCACCTGGCCGGACTGCGTGGTGAACTGGCTGTTGGTGGTACCGAAATTGATCGTACCGAAGTTCAAACCGGTGGTGCCGCCCACGCCGTTGACCAGGCAACTGTTGGTCAGGATCAGCGTGGAGCTGATCTGCCCGGTGACCGTCGTGGCCGCCTGGGCACCCGATACCCAGGCCAGTGCGACCAATGGGAGAACTGCTTTAGATACAAGTGCATGCATGATGTCCATCCTCATGAATTACCAATCCAGAGTCACCGTCAGGGTGTCTGTGTAGATGCCGGCCGGTAGGGCCCTGGTATTCGCCACCACCGAGCCGAATACCGGGATCGGTACCTGTGCGCCCTTGGTCACGACGAAATTGCGTTGCTGGCCGATGCTGTAGGTGCTTCGGCCCGCAGGATCGGCCGACAGCCGATACGGTATGGTTTGCCGGCCATTGCTCAAGCGCCGGGTGATGCCGTCGCCATGGGCGCCGCCGTCGATGGTCACGGTGAAACTGCTCACCACCGACGGGTTGCAGGACACCGCGAGCGCGGCCTTGTCGCCATCACTGATGCCGGCACCCAGGCCCTTGTCCCAAGTGGGTCCGTGGCTGCCGAAATCCAGCAAGGCCGAGCCGCCATCCGGGCTCACCGGCGCGCTGTCGGTGCCTTTGCTCACCTGGCAACTGGCGGTAATCACCAGCCGTGCGTGAATCTGCCCGGCGACCGCCGCCTGGGCGTCCTCGGCCAGGAGCAACAGGCCGCCCAGCGCGATGCAGGCCAGGGCGCGGCTTACCATGTCACCGTCACTTTGAGCAGGTCGGAATAACGCCCCACGGCCGGTATTTCCTTGAGCGGCTCGATGCGTCCGTAAAGTGGCAAGTCCACCGTGCCGGAATCGGGCACACGGCCGCTCAACGGTACGTCCACGGCCAAGGGGATGCGGCGTGCGGCATCGGCATAAATTCGATAGGGAATGGGTTTGATCGAGGGGGCAGCAGCGCCCAGGTAACGTACTTCGCCGATGCCGCCATGCAGGCCGCCGTCGACACGCATCTGATACGGCGTATCCGGGTTGCACTCCAGGCGTGGCTGGCGCTGGCTGATCAAGGCTGCACTCAACGGGCCTGCCGGGTCATCCAGCCGGGAGCCGCTGCCGAAATCCAGTACGCCGAGCTGCTCGATCCCTGCTTCACGCGTGGTGCCGACCAACTGGCACCCCCGCTGCACGTCGATACGCACCTCAACCTGGAGCTGTGCACCATAAACCGTGTTGCAGAGCATCGCGCTCATGATTGCCAAGACTGCGTGTCCCTTCACTGCCCCAAATCCTTATACAGGGGTGACTGCTGTGTATGAGGTTAGTCACTTGAAGGGAATCCGCCAGTCAGGTCGGTGTTTTGGATCCATTGACCCATGCCTTTTCCAGATAGCTCGCGCCGTGCATCTCTATTGGTCAAACCGCAACCGGCGCTCTAAAGTGAGCGACCACCGAAACACAGAGTGACTGACATTGGCTGCTTTACCGCCCCTGCTCAAACGGTTGCTGGGTAAACCCGCGGCGACCACCGCCGCCCCCGGAATCAGCGCATTCTTCCAGGGCAAGGCCCGGCAACAGCGCTATACCCTCAGCCCAAGCCAGCAACAGGTGATCGAGACCATGGCCCGGCAAACCGACCATCTGCTGGCCGGGCGCCCTACCCGCAGCCTGTACCTGCACGGCGCCGTCGGCCGGGGCAAGAGCTGGTTGCTGGACGGCTTTTTCCAGGCGTTGCCGATTGCCGAGAAACAGCGCGTGCACTTCCACGACTTTTTCGCCCGTCTGCACCAGGGAATGTTTGCCCATCGCCAGCAGCGCGATGCCTTGGCCGTGACCCTGGATGAGTTGCTCGATGGCTGCCGCGTGCTGTGCTTCGACGAGTTTCACGTACACGATATCGGCGATGCGATGCTGATCAGCCGCCTGTTCAAGGCCCTGTTCCGGCGCGGAGTCTGGGTGCTGGTAACCTCCAATTATCCGCCCGCCGGGTTGCTGCCGAACCCCTTGTACCATCAGCGGTTCAAGCCGGTGATCGAGCTGATCAGCGCGCGCATGGACGTCATGGAAGTCAGCGCCCCCCAGGATTTTCGCAGCCTGGCCCAGGCCCATGGCGATCAGCGGTTCAGCACTGGCCAGTTCGTGTGGCCGGGGACTGCCGCGCAACGCCAAGCCCTGGGCCTGCCGTCAGCGGATCAGGCCCCGGTCAGCCTGACCGTCGGAGCCCGGCAATTGACTGCCCGCTGGCACCAGGACCGCAGCATTGCCTTCACCTTCAGCGACCTGTGCGAACAACCGACCGCCGTCATGGACTACTTGCAGCTGTGCCGCGACTATGAACGCTGGATCATCGACGGCCTGCCGCACCTGGCGGACTGTCCGATTGCCGCCCAGCAACGGTTCATCAACCTGGTGGACGTGCTCTACGACCAGGACAAGCAATTGGTGCTGATCGGCGAGCAGCCGCTGGAGCAATCCCTGAGCGGCCAGGCCATCGATTTGGCGCGCACCGCCAGCCGCCTGGGGCAGTTGCAGAAGATCGGGCCGCAACCCGCTATCATGAGCGCCATTCACGCCCCTATTGCCGAGTGACGCGCCGTTCATGGATACCCTTGCCCAACTCAAGGCCGGCCAACTGGCCGGTATCAAACGCCTGGACCTGCGCTGTGGGCTGACCGAGTTCCCTCGGGAAATCTTCGACCTGGCCGACTCCCTGGAAATCCTCAACCTGACCGGCAATGCCCTGAGCAGCCTGCCGGATGACCTGCACCGCCTGCCCCATTTGCGCGTGCTGTTCTGTTCGGAAAACGCCTTTACCGAACTGCCGCAATGCCTGGGCCAGTGCGCGCAGTTGAGCATGATCGGCTTCAAGTCGAACCAGATCAGCAGTGTCCCGGCGACGTCGCTGCCACCCTTGCTGCGCTGGCTGATCCTCACCGATAACCACATCAGCCAATTGCCGGACGAACTGGGTGAACGGCCTTTGCTGCAAAAACTGATGCTGGCCGGTAACCACCTGGAGCAGTTGCCGCAAAGCCTCGCCCAGTGCAAAAACCTCGAACTGATCCGCATCGCCTCCAACCGCATGACCCGCCTGCCGGACTGGTTGCTGACCTTGCCGAGCCTGACCTGGCTGGCCTACGCCGGTAATCCGGTAGAGATGGCCGTGGAAGAGGCCCGCCATGACGCGACGCCGAATATTCCCTGGTCCGAGCTGGAATTGAGCGAAGTGCTGGGTGAAGGCGCTTCCGGAATCATCCGCAAAGCGTACTGGGCCCCGTCAAACGGGCCGGTCAAGGCGGTCGCGGTCAAACTCTATAAGGGCAGCATTACCAGTGACGGCTCGCCCCTGCACGAAATGCACGCCTGCATCGCCGCCGGACTGCATGCCAACCTGATCAAGGTAGAAGGCCGTGTCGTCGACCACCCGGAAGGCCAGGCGGCGCTGGTGATGCAACTGATCGAACCGAACTATCGCAACCTTGCGGCGCTGCCGAGCCTGGCGTCGTGCACCCGGGATATCTACGAGCCCGGCACCCGTTTCAGCGCAGACGTTGCGCTGCGCATGGCCCGGGGCATCGCCTCGGTGGCGGCGCACCTGCACGCGCAAGGCATCACCCACGGTGATCTGTACGGCCACAACATTCTGTGGAATGAAGCCGGTGAATGTCTGCTTGGGGACTTTGGTGCAGCGTCGATTCACGCCACGGTCGACAGCCAGGAAACCCGCGCGTTGCAGCGCATCGAAGTCAGGGCGTTCGGGGTGTTGCTGGGGGAATTGCTGGAAAGGATTGATGCGGGGTTGAGCGAGGAAAAGCGCGTGGCGCTGGAAGCCTTGCGGGACAACTGCTGCCAGCCGGATGTGCTGGCCCGGCCCGGGTTCGAGGAAATCACAAGCTTGTTGCAGTCTTCCAAACTCCGCTAAACCCAATGTGGGAGCGGGCTTGCTCGCGAATGCGGTGTGTCAGTCAATACATGCTTGGCTGGTACACCGTATTCGCGAGCAAGCCCGCTCCCACATTTGGACCGGGTTCACATCAAATCAGAATCAACCCGCCAACCCGACGAACATGTCCTGCACGTCGTCATGGTTGTCCAGGCCTTCGAGGAAGGCTTCGACTTCGGCCATCTGCTCATCGCTCAAACCGCTCACCGGGTTCTTCGCGATGTAGCCCAGCTTGGCCGACAACACGGTGAACCCCTGCTCCGGCAAGGCTTTCTGCACGGCGTCCAGGTCGGTGGTCTCGGTGATGAACAGGGTCGTGCCCTCTTCTTCGCCTTCCTCGAAATCCTGGGCACCGGCTTCAATCGCGGCCATTTCCGGATCGGCTTCCGGGCTGTCCGGCGAGGCTTCGATCAGGCCCACATGGTTGAAGTCCCAGGCCACGGAGCCGGACGCGCCGAGCTGCCCCTTGCGGAACGCCACGCGGATTTCCGCCACGGTGCGGTTGATGTTGTCGGTCACGCATTCAACGATCAGCGGCACCTGGTGCGGGGCAAAACCTTCGTAGGTTACGCGGTGGTATTGCACGGTCTCACCGAGCAGACCGGCGCCTTTCTTGATCGCGCGTTCCAGGGTTTCCTTGGGCATCGAGGCCTTTTTGGCCTGCTCCACCACCAGGCGCAAATGTGCGTTGGTAGCAGTGTCGGCACCGTTGCGGGCGGCAATGGTGATCTCTTTCACCAGCTTGCCGAAGATCTTGCCCTTGGCATTGGATGCCGCTTCTTTATGTTTGACTTTCCACTGTGCGCCCATGACTCACTCTCTTCTGTCCATCGCGCCGAGACGTCTACTGGCCGGCGCTTTGGGGGCAGAGTTTATAGCGCTGAAACACTCTAATCCACCAAAAAACCGGCCATGCCCCTCAGGTCCGCAAGGGATTGATGGCGCGTTCACGGTCGGGCACGAAGTCGCCCACCTGCGCCAGCACCGCCGGCCTGGCGTTCCAATAGGGCATCAACACCAGGGAGGAAAACAGCGCGGCACCGGCAAACACGATAAACACCGTGACGGTGTCGAAGTAGCCCGGCAGCAAGCCGCCAAGGATCGCCCCCACCGAACCGCAGCCGTTGACGAACCCCGCCGCCGTCGCGCCGGCCTTGGCGGTACCGAAGTCGATGGCGGCGGTGCTGCTGATCATCGAGTCCGGCCCGTACAGGGTCAGGCCCATCACAAACAGCAGCGCCATCACCAGCGCCACACTGCCGGTGTGCAAGGCGCCCATGAACAACGCCAAGGCCACGGTCAGCGCCAGCAGGCTGAGGACACAGGCCGGCATGCGCCGGGCGCCGAACAGTTTGTCGGACGCCATGCCGATCATGATCGGCCCCAGCAACCCCGCCAGCTCGAACGCCGTCGGCACAATCGCCGCGCCGACCTTGCCCACCGACGGCATCTGCTCATACACAATCACCGGCCCCCACAACAGGATCGCGTAACGCGCCGGTTTCAACAGAAAGTACGCCAGCCCCAGGGTCAACACCGTGCGGTTGCGCAAAATGGCCCGCAGCGGCTCCAGCACACTGGCGTTCTTCTCGGCGGCAGTCTGTTCCGGTTCCGGTTCCACTGCCGGTAACCCCACATCCTGTGGCGTGTTGCGCTGGAAAATGAAAAACAGCACCGCGACCACGAAGACCACAGCCGCACTGGAGATAAATGCCGCATGCCAGGTGCCGATCAGCGTATACGCCCACCATCCGGCAAACGGCGACGCCACCAGGCCACCAAAGGCGTAGCACGAGCTCCATAAACCCAGCACCCGGCCACGCTGCTGCGCCGGGAAGAAACTGCCAAGGTTCTTGCACAGCCCGGACCAGCCGGTGGACTGGGCCAGGCCCTGGATCAACATGCACGTGACAAAGATCGGTAACGTGGCAAACGTGCCCATCACCAGGGCGGCGGCGGCTGAAATCACCAACCCGCCGAGTACCACCACACGCGGCCCGAAACGGTCGGCGAGCATGCCCCAGGTGAATTGGCCAACGGCGTAGGCCGCCAGGTAGATGCCATCCAGGTTGGCCATCATCATCTTGTCCAGCGGGAAACTCGGGTCGTCGACGATCCCCAGCTTGGCCACCGAAAAAGCCTTGCGGGTGAAATAGAAGGCCGCGTACGCCAGCCAGGTGATGGCGAAAATCTGCACGCGCCAACGCTTGATGTGACTCAAGGGAGTATTCATGGTGGTTCTGACCTCGGGTGTGAGTGTGCCGGCAGAATGAAAAGCAAACGCCTGTATTTTTATTGTTGAGCACTGCAGTACCGGCGCTTGGGAGGCGACGGTGCTGGTCAGATGAGTCCTGCTGGTGAGCACGCAGAAAACCCATGGCCGCCGAAGGTGTAGGACTCGACCTACGGCGACTGGGGCTATCAAAGCAATGGCTGACTAATAGGTAAAATCGATTTATCGTATTTCAAATATAAGCTGAGCTTGTAAGAGGATTCGCGATGTCGGTGTCTCACGCGCAACTCAAAGCCTTCCATGCGGTGGCCGTACACGGCAGTTTTACCCACGCCGCCGAACGCTTGTTCCTCAGCCAGCCGGCCATTTCCGACCAGGTGCGCAAGCTTGAGGAACGTTTCGGCGTGCTGCTGTTTCATCGCAACAAACGTTCGGTGCGCTTGACAGACCTCGGCGAGCGCCTGTTGAGCATCACCCAGCGTCTGTTTGCCGTCGCGGCGGAAGCCGAAGAGCTGTTGCAGGATTCCCGCGCCTTGCAAACCGGCACCCTGACACTCGCGGTGGACGCCCCGGTGCATGTGCTGCCGCAGATCGCGCGCTTCTGCCAGTTGTACCCGGGCATCAGCGTGAAGATCGAAACCGGCAACACCGATGAATCACTGTTTCGCCTGTACAACTACCAGGCCGACCTCGCGCTGCTGGGGCGCGATGTGGACGACGAGCGGCTGCTGTCACTGCCGCTGCCCGATGACCAATTGCTCGCGTTTGTCGCCCGCAACCACCCGTGGGCGGGCCGCGAGTCGATCTGCCTGGCGGACCTGGACGATACGCCGCTGGTGTTGCGGGAAATCGGCTCGGTGACCCGCCAGACCCTGGAGCAGGAAATGCACCAGGCCGGGCTGCGCATTCGCCCGGCGATCCAGGTGGAAGGCCGCGAAGCCGCGCGGGAAGCGGTGGTGGTGGGGATTGGCGTGGGGGTGGTGTCGGCTGCGGAGTTTGGCGCAGATTCGCGGGTGTATGCGATGCCGATCCGTGATTGTACGCAGCGGATGAAGGAAACACTGGTGTGCTTGAAGGAGCAGAGTTCGCGGCGGGTGGTGGCGACGTTTCTGGAGATTGTGCGGGAAAGTTTGCGGTGAAGTTGAGGGCCCCTTCGCGAGCAAGCCCGCTCCCACAGTTGACCGAGTTCTACCGATGGAGCGCGGTCGAATGTGGGAGCGGGCTTGCTCGCGAAGGGGCCAACTAGATCTCAAGCCAACACCCTCTAAGGCGCCAACTCGAAAAACGCCTGAATCAACCGCAACTCCCGGCGCCGCTCCATGCACCCGATCACATGCCGGTTCACCAGCCCCTCGCCCTGGATCGGAATCGCGTGCACCCGCGGATCCCGGCTGACTTCCATCGACGACACCACCCCAACCCCCAACTCGGCCGCCACCGCTTCCGTCACCGCCTCACGGCTGTCCAGTTCCAGCAACACCCGGGGCTGCACGCCGGCCTGGGCGCAGGCATCGTCAAAGGTCCGCCGCGTAATCGAGCTGGGTTCACGCAACACCATGATCACCTGATCCAATTGCTCCAGCCGAATTCCCGCAGGCTCCGCCAGCCACGGATGGCCGGCCGGCACCAACGCGCAAATCCGTGACTCGATCAACGGCTGCAAGTGCAGGCCCTTGCGCGGCTCCACCTCGGTCAACACCGCCACGTCAGCCCGCTCCGACAACAGCGCCGCGAGGGTTTCCTGCGCATTGCCCAGGCGCAAATTGACAGTAATCCCCGGATACCGCTGCCGTAGGCTGGCCAGCATCGGCATGACCATGTGCGGCCCGTCCGCCGCCACTTCCAGGCGCCCGGTAAGTAATTGCCGGTTGGCCTCCAGCAACGTCTGCGCCTCTTCCACCAGGCCGAAGATCGCCCGGGTGATCGCCGCGAGTTTGGTGCCCTCCTCGGTCAACTCCACCCGCCGCGCGGTACGCCGCAGCAGCGCGATCTGGTAGTGCTCCTCCAGCGCCTTGATATGCCCGGTCACCGCCGGCTGGCTGATGAACAGGCGCTCGGCCGCCCGGGTAAAACTGCCCTCGCGGGCCACCGCATCAAACGCACGCAGTTGAAACAGGTTCATAGCTATCGGCCTCACTGATAGCTCGCATAACAACAAACAATTTGATTGATGACAAGCCAAACTGCAATTTAGGCGCCGTAACTTCATCCCAATGTTTTGCGAGGACACACGAATGAGCACTGCCGCGCCGATCCTGCTGACCCCGGGGCCCTTGACCACCTCGGCCCGCACCCGCCAGGCCATGATGGTCGACTGGGGTTCATGGGATGACCGCTTCAATCAACTGACCGCCAGTCTTTGCGAGCAACTGCTGGTGATCGTCAACGGCACCGCCAGCCACCATTGCGTGCCATTGCAAGGCAGCGGCACCTTTGCCGTGGAAGCGGCCATCGGCACCCTCGTGCCACGGGACGGCAAGGTGCTGGTGCTGATCAACGGCGCCTACGGCAAGCGCCTGGCGAAGATTTGCGAAGTGCTCGGCCGCGAGTTCAGTACCTTTGAAACTGCCGAGGACGAACCCACCACCGCCGCCGACGTCGACCGCCTGTTGCACGCCGACAAGGGCATCACCCACGTCGCACTGATCCATTGCGAAACCAGCACCGGGATTCTCAACCCGTTGCCCGAGATCGCCCAGGTCATCGCCCGCCACGGCAAGCGCCTGATTATCGACGCCATGAGTTCCTTCGGCGCGCTGCCGATCGACGCCCGAGAGGTGCCGTTCGACGCGCTGATCGCCGCCTCCGGCAAGTGCCTGGAAGGCGTACCGGGGATGGGTTTTGTGTTCGCTGAAAAGCAGGCGCTGGCTGCAGCCCAAGGCAACTGCCACTCCCTGGCGATGGACCTTTTCGACCAGCACAGCTACATGGCCAAGACCGGCCAATGGCGCTTCACGCCACCGACCCACGTGGTGGCGGCGCTGCACGAAGCGCTGCTGCAATACAACGAAGAAGGCGGCCTGCCCGCCCGGCACCAGCGCTACGCCGACAACTGCCAGGCATTGCTGGACGGCATGGCCGAACTGGGCCTGCGCAGCTTCCTGCCCGCCGCGATCCAGGCGCCGATCATCGTTACCTTCCACGCGCCGAAAGACCCGCGCTACCAGTTCAAGGAGTTCTACGAACGGGTCAAGGCCAAGGGCTTCATCCTTTATCCCGGCAAATTGACCCAGGTGGAAACCTTCCGCGTGGGCTGCATCGGCCATGTGAACCAGGCCGAGATGCAAGCCGCGGTAGCGGCGGTAGCCGAGGTGCTGCAAGAAATGAACGTGCTCGACATCTGACTGCCCACTACTCACAGGATCTGAACCATGAACTACGCAAACCCAACCCAGCTTCAAGCCGCGATCCTCGACTGGGCCGGCACCGTGGTCGATTTCGGCTCGTTCGCGCCCACGCAGATTTTTGTCGAAGCCTTCGCCGAGTTCGACGTGCAGGTCTCCATCGAGGAAGCCCGTGGCCCGATGGGCATGGGCAAGTGGGACCACATCCGCACCCTGTGCGACCAGCCGCAGGTGGCCGAGCGCTATCGCAAGGCCTTTGGCCGCACACCGACTGACGATGATGTGACCGCCATCTACCAGCGCTTCATGCCGCTGCAGATCGAGAAGATCGCCGAGCACTCGGCATTGATCCCCGGTGCCCTGGACACTATCGCCAACCTGCGCCAGCAAGGGATCAAGATCGGTTCGTGCTCCGGCTACCCCAAGCAGGTGATGGACAAGGTGGTCGAACTGGCTGCCACCAATGGCTATATCGCCGACCACGTGGTCGCCACCGACGAAGTACCCAACGGCCGACCATGGCCGGCCCAGGCCCTGGCCAACGTGATCGCCCTCGGGATCGATGACGTAGCGGCCTGCGTGAAGATCGACGACACCGTGCCGGGCATTCTCGAAGGCCGTCGCGCCGGGATGTGGACCGTGGCGCTGACCTGCTCGGGCAACGCCCTGGGCCTGACCTACGAGCAGTTCCGCGCCCTCGACGCCGGCACACTCGCCAGCGAACGCACGCGTATCCAGGCCATGTTCGAAGGCTCGCGCCCACACTACATGATCGACACCATCACCGACCTGCCTGCGGTGATCGCCGACATCAACCAGCGCCTGGCACGGGGTGAAATGCCGCAGGGCAACTGATCGGTGTCAAAACATCGCTTCTTCGTCTTCCTCTCACGGGCAAACCTCGTAAAACAGGCTTACATTGAAAGGACTCCGTCGCAAAGAACGGAGGTTTGCCCTGATGAGTGAGGAAGAAAGCGATGCCCTGGAAAAATTCCGATACGCGTTACAGCACCATGTCGATTGCGTTGCACTGGCTGATGGTGCTGCTGCTGGCGGTGGTCTACGCCTGCATTGAGTTACGCGGGCAGTTTCCCAAAGGCAGCGGCGCACGTACGTTGATCGTGGAAATGCACTTCATGTTCGGCCTGACGGTGTTTGTGCTGGTGTGGCTACGGTTGTTCGCCCGCAGCCTGGGCGTGGCACCGAAGATCGTACCGGCCCCGCCGCAATGGCAAACCCTCCTCGCCACCCTGATGCACATGGCGCTGTACGCCTTGATGATCGGCATGCCCATCGCCGGCTGGCTGATCGTCAGCGCCGAGGGGCATTCGGTGATGTTCTACGGCATCGAGTTGCCGCCGCTGATTGCCGAGAACAAGGCGTTGGCCAAGGAAATTGAAAGCTGGCACGTGCTGTTCGGCAAGATCGGCTACTGGCTGATCGGGCTGCATGCGTTGGCCGGATTGGCCCATCACTATGTGCTGCGAGACAACACTGCGTTGAGGATGATGCCCGGCAAGAGAGGGAACCTTCAGTAAGCCCACGGATTGAATGTGGCAGCTGGCTTGTGTGGGAGCTGGCTTGCCTGCGATAGCATCACCTCGGTGCCACTGATACACGGCGGTGTCTGCATCGCAGGCAAGCCAGCGCCTACATTAACCGGGTGCAACAGGGAAACCCCGGCGGCCCTGCAGGCCACCGGTGTGGACGAAGATCAGGCGGGTGCCGGGGGAAAATCTCCCGGCTTCAATCTGTTGTTTCAACGCCAATAACGCCTTGCCGGTATACAGCGGCTCCAGCGCCAGGCCACAGGCTTGCTCGGTAGCGTCGATAAAGGCCAGCAACTCCGGATCAACCTTGGCAAAGCCGCCCCGGCTGGCTTCCAGCAATTCATAACCCTGCTGCACAAGCGCCTGCACCTGTTGCGCCACCCCGTGGTCGTCGGGCACCGCCAGGGCGCCATATACCGGATGCGCACCCGCCTCCGCCAGCACCAATCCCGCCAATGTAGTACCGGTACCTGCCGCCAGCCACCAACCGTGATAGTCCGTCCAGCCCAGGCCGTTTAATTGCGCCTGCGCCTGATTCACCAAAACCCCGCAACCCAACGCGCCCGCCAGGCCCCCGCCGCCTTCAGGTACCGGGTGCAGGTGCGGATACTGCTCGCGCCAGGGCAGCCAGAAGTCCGGCTCGTTGCGCGCGCGATAGCCGCCATACCCCAGCCAATGCAGTTGCATGCCGAAGGCCTTGAGGTCGAGCACCGTGGGAGTGTCTTGCGGATGGCCACGCAGCAAGCCAACGGTAGGAAAGCCGAAGCGTTTCCCGGCCGCCGCCAGTGCATGCAGGTGATTGGAGTAAGCGCCGCCCAGGCTGATGATCCCGCTGGCGCCCGCCGCCCGGCCTTGCGCCAGGTGCTCGGTGAGCTTGAACCACTTGTTGCCGCTGATCAGCGGGTCGATGCGATCCAGGCGCAGTACGGCGACTTCCACCGGCCCCATCCAGTCCAGCTTCAGGGGTTCAAGGGGCGCGTGGGGAAGCCAGTCGAAAGGACCCATGAGGGCGGTTCTGCACAAGAAAAGGGGCGGTAGTCTACCACCGCCCCTTTTACGTGTTTACAGCTCGGCCGCCAGGCGCGAACCCTGGTTGATGGCGCGCTTGGCATCCAGCTCGGCCGCCACGTCCGCACCGCCGATCAGGTGCACGTTCTGCCCGGCCGCCACCAGGCCATCCTGCAATTCCCGCAGCGGGTCCTGCCCGGCGCAGATCACGATGTTGTCCACCGCCAGCACCTTCGGTTCACCCTCGGCGCCGATGCGGATGTGCAGGCCCTCATCGTCGATCTTCAGGTACTCGACGCTGTTGAGCATCTGCACCTGCTTGTTCTTCAAGCCGGTGCGGTGGATCCAGCCGGTGGTCTTGCCCAGGCCGTCACCGACCTTGGAGGTCTTGCGCTGCAACAGGAACACTTCACGCGCCGGCGCATGCCGCTCGGGCTTGATCCCGGCCACACCGCCGCGGGCTTCCAGGTGGGTGTCGATGCCCCACTCTTTCCAGAACGCCTCGCGGTCCAGGCTGGTGGACACGCCCTGGTGCACGAGGAATTCCGAGACGTCAAAACCGATACCGCCGGCACCGATCACCGCCACGCGATGGCCCACCGGCTTACGCTCCAGGATCACGTCGAGGTAGCTCAATACCTTGGCGTTTTCCACGCCGGGAATCGCCGGAATACGCGGCGCGATGCCGGTCGCGAGGATGATCTCGTCATAACCGCCCGCAACAAGCTGCTCAACGTCGACCCGAGTATTCAGGCACAGTTCGACGTGAGTGGTCTGCAACTTGCGCTTGAAGTAGCGCAGGGTCTCGAAGAACTCTTCCTTGCCCGGCACACGCTTGGCGATGTTGAACTGGCCGCCGATCTCGCTGGCCGAATCGAACAGCGTCACCTGATGCCCACGCTCGGCGGCGACGGTGGCGGCCGCCAGGCCCGCAGGACCGGCACCGACCACGGCGATTTTCTTGATCTGCTTGACCGGCAGGTAGTTGAGCTCGGTCTCGTAGCACGCACGCGGGTTGACCAGGCAGGTGGTCAGCTTGCCGCCGAAGGTGTGGTCCAGGCAGGCCTGGTTGCAGCCGATGCAGGTGTTGATCTCATCGGCGCGGCCTTCGGCAGCCTTGTTGACGAAGTCCGGGTCGGCGAGGAATGGGCGAGCCATCGAGACCATGTCGGCATCGCCTTCGGCCAAAATCTGCTCGGCGATTTCCGGGGTGTTGATCCGGTTGGTGGTGATCAACGGAATCTGCACCGCACCGCGCAACTTCGCGGTGACCTTGCTGAACGCGCCACGCGGCACTTTGGTGGCGATGGTCGGGATCCGCGCTTCGTGCCAGCCGATGCCGGTGTTGATGATGGTTGCACCGGCCTGCTCGATGGCCTTGGCCAACTGTACGATTTCTTCCCAGGTGCTGCCGCCTTCCACCAGGTCGAGCATCGACAGGCGGAAGATGATGATGAAATTCGGGCCTACGGCTTCGCGCACCCGGCGCACGATTTCCACCGGCAGGCGCATGCGGTTTTCGTAGCTGCCACCCCAACGGTCGGTGCGGTGGTTGGTGTGGGCGGCGAGGAACTGGTTGATGAAGTAGCCTTCCGAACCCATGATTTCCACGCCGTCGTACTCGGCGACCTGGGCCAGCACCGAGCAGGTGACGAAATCATTGATCTGTTTTTCGATGCCTTCTTCGTCCAGCTCTTTGGGCTTGAACGGGTTGATCGGCGCCTGGATCGCGCTCGGTGCCACCTGCTTCGGGCTGTAGGCATAACGCCCGGCGTGGAGGATCTGCATGCAGATCTTGCCGCCCGCCTCGTGCACCGCCCGGGTGACGATCTTGTGCTTCTGCGCTTCTTCGTCGGTGGTCAGCTTGGCCGCACCGCCATACACCCCGCCTTCATCGTTGGGGCCAATGCCGCCGGTGACCATCAGGCCCACGCCGCCACGGGCACGTTCGGCAAAATAGGCCGCCATGCGCTCGAAGCCGCCGGGTTTTTCTTCAAGGCCGGTGTGCATCGAGCCCATCAGGGTGCGGTTGCGCAGGGTGGTAAAACCCAGGTCCAACGGGGCCAGCAAGTGCGGGTAGGCAGCAGCGGTCATGGTACAGCTCCACAACGGATCATCACGGGACGTGGAGCGCTCGAATGGCACTCCATCGGTTTATGTCCCACAGACTAAGAGTCCACCGGCTGGCGCTCAATGACCGTAAGTGACAACTTAATGATCAAAGTGCGCAGCAGAAAGCATGGCAGCGGTAATTTTCTCCTGTTTCTGCCCCTGCCCGATCATCCAGCGTTGAAACCCGCGGCACTGCTGTTTGTGCAGGGTATTGGGGTGCCAACTCAGGTAGTACGGCGCCGCCAGCGGCACGGCGAACCGCCAGGGAATCACCAGCCGACCGGCGCGCAGGTCTCCGGCGATCATTGAGAACTGCGCCAGCACGATGCCTTGCCGGTCGATGGCCGCCTGGATCGCGGTAATCGATGATGAATAATTGCGGCGGATCACGATGGGCTGGCCGGTTTGCCCTTCCAGCTCGCTGAACCATTGGGTCCACGAAGGCGGCGAATCGAATTTGGGCCGCGAGTCGATGCCGATCAGGCGGTAATCGAGCAAGTCCCGCGCGCACGCAACCCGTTCCAGCAACTGCGGTGAACAGGTGGGCACCACACAATCGCGGAACAGCGGCACGCTATGCCCGGCATGCTCGGGGTGCTCGCCATAACCGATGCGAAAGTCGGCACTTTCCTCCCCCGATGCATCATCGAGGGTGCTGTCGAGGTAGATGTCCAGGTCGGTTTCGTCCTGCCCCCACTCGTCGATCAGCGGCGACAGCCATTTGGTCATCAGCGAAGGCAGGCAACTGATATACAGGTTGTTGGGATTCTTCGCCCGCTCGGCCTCGGCCACCGCCAGCCTGAGTTCTTCGAACGCCGCGGTGCAGCGGGCGTGCAGGCGTTCGCCGACGCTGTTCAAGCGCAGGCGCTGGCCGTCCTTGAGCGTCAGCTTCATGCCCAGGGCATCTTCGAGCAGTTTCATTTGCTGGCTGACAGCGCCCACCGAGATCCCCAGGCGAATCGCCGCCTGGGACATACCGGCGCAGTGGCCCACCACTTCAAACACTTGCAACGCGCGCAACGGCGGTAAACGGCTCATGGGGGAATCTCGCGACTTCAGCAGTTTAGATTTTCTACTAAAAGTAACAGAAAACCCCATATTTTCTTCAGTCAGTGCAACCCGTAGAGTGAAACCACTTCCCACCCCATTGCGTTACGCCCTGCTGGAGTCGCTGATGAAAACCCTGCCTGAACAAATTACCCATGTCGTGTTAGGCGACAGAGAACCCAGCATCGAAGAGTTCGTGGCGATCGCCCGCTATTCGGCCACTGTTTCGTTTGCCGACAGTTACAAGAACCGGGTTAAAAAGTCCCGTGGGTTGATCGAGCGATTCCTCGATGAAAACCGTTTGGTGTACGGCGTGACCACCGGTTTTGGCGACAACGTGCGGCATGTGATCTCGCCGGAAAACGCCAAGGAACTGCAAGTCAACATCGTGCGTTCCCACGCTGTTTCCGTCGGCGAACCGCTGGTGCGTGAACAGGTGCGGGCGATCCAGTTGATGGTGTTGATCAGCCTGGGCAAAGGCTACTCCGGGGTGCGCCTGGAACTGCTGGAACTGATCGCCGGCCTGCTCAACCACGACGTGGTGCCCTTTGCGCCGGGCGAAGGCTCGGTGGGTTACCTCGCGGTAGAAGGCCACCTGGCCCTGGTGCTGCTCGGCGAAGGCCGCGCCAGCGTCAAGGGCGGTGCACTGGTGGATGGCGCAACCGCCCTGCAACAGGTCGGCCTGCAACCGACCGACCTGCAGTGCAAGGAAGGCCTGGCGATGTTGAACGGCACCACGTCGGTGACCGCCATCGCTACGCTGGCGCTGTACAACGCGATGCAGGCTGCCGACCTGGCGGACGTGGCGGCGGCCATGTCGCTGGAGGCGCTCAAGGGCACCATCCGCGCGTTCGACCCGCGCTACCACTCGATCAAGGCTCACCCCGCACAGGCCGCAACCGCCGCCAATATCAAGGCTATCCTGCACGACAGCCAGCTCATCGCAGACAACATCGATTACCGCCTGCAGGACGTCTACAGCCTGCGTGCCATCCCCCAAGTGCATGGTGCTTCCCGGCAGTTCATCAACTACGCGCGGGAAACCATCGAGCGCGAAATCAATTCTTCGGGCGACAACCCGGTGATTTTCCCGCTGGACGACGGTGACGGTATCGCGATTTCCGGCGCCAACTTCGACGGCACCTACATCGGGATTTCAGCCGACACACTGTGTGTGGCGCTGACCAACCTGGCGAAAATTTCCGAGCGCCGGACCGACCGCATGATCAACTCGCACTACAGCGAAATGCCGGCCTTCCTGGTGCGCAACCCGGGCCTGAACAGCGGCTACATGATCGTCCAGTACACCGCCGCCGGGCTGTACGCCGAGATGAAAACCCTGTCGATGCCGTCGTCGATCGACAGCGTCTCGACCTGCGGCAACCAGGAAGACCCGGTCAGCCTGGCCTACAACGCGGTGATCAAGGCCTACAAAGTCTCGCAAAAACTCCAGTCGGTGGTGGCCATCGAAGTGCTGGTCGCATGCCAGGCCCTGGATTTCCACGATGTGAACAAGGCATCGACCGCGACCAAGGCGGTCTATGACCTGGTGCGCAGTGAAGTGCCGGTGGCGGATAACGACCGCGCGTTTTACGCTGACATGGCCAGTGTGATTGACCAGGTGCGCAGCGGGAAAATCAACGACCTGGTGGCCCATCACCTGAACTGACAACCACGCCGTCAAACGGCCTGCCCTCCTTTTCGGACGGCGGGCCTTTGCCATTTTTGGCGCAGACAAAGCGATACCCGGGGACTTTGCGAATGCTTCAACCCAAAGACGTTCTACACCTGCTCGATACCTGCTCCATTGCCTATGAATACGTGGAACACAGCGCCGTGCGCACCTGCGAAGAAGCCGACAAACTGGACATCGGAATCAGCGGGCAGGCGGTCAAGAACATCTTCCTGTGCGATGCCAAAGGCTTGAATCCCACCCTGGTGGTGCTCAAGAGCGAGCAGCGCCTGGACCTGCGTGCACTCTCGCAAACCCTCGGCCTCAAGGGCCTGAGATTCGCCTCGCCGCGCCGCCTGATGGAAACCCTGGGCGTGGAGCCGGGAGCGGTGTCATTGCTGGGGTTGTGCAATGACGTGCAGCGCGTCACCCAGGTTGTGATCGCCGAAGAGGTGTGGAACGGCGACAGGATTCTCTGCCATCCGCTGGTGAATACCGCGACCCTGTCGATCGCAGTCCGCGATATGGCGCGACTGCTTGAGCACCTGGGATTCACGCCAATACTCGCCGCGAACCCTGCCCCCACGCCTGACACCTGACAGCGCACGGGCGGGTGCAAAACGCTACCTATCGACCCAAAACAGGGCGAAAAAACCGCGCACATTTTCTAACCATGTTTAATTTCCTTGAAAATCAACAGGTTATTTATTTTTAAAAGCTGGCAAATATTTTGCAATGACATGTATGTACATGTGGAGTCATGTGCAGACTGGAGAGCGAATCGGCCAGTCCCCAAACCTGTATGCGTTCGAGAAAAAAGTCCTAAGCCCACATCAAAACATTGGTAGGAAATAGAAATGACCGCTAAAAAATCGAATTGGTTAGGCTCTGTTGCTGTAGCGACCCTAGTGATGGCAAGTGCTTCCGGACTGCAGGCAAAGGACTGGACGTCCGTGAACATCGCGACCGAGGGCGCGTACGAGCCCTGGAACCTGACATTGTCAGGCGGGAAGATCAGTGGTTTCGAGCCTGAGCTGATGGACTACCTGTGCGCCAAGATGAAGCTGCAGTGCAAGATCACCGTGCAGAACTGGGATGGCATGATTGCCAGTCTCAACGCAGGGAAGTTTGATGTGTTGATGGATGCGATCGTTATCACTGACGACCGTAAGCAGGTCATGGATTTTTCGATTCCCTACGCGCAGACGCCGGCCAACTTTGTCGCGCAGGATGCGGCGTTGCTGCCGGGTAAAACCGGGGCGGCGAATGCGATTACGCTGAGTGCTGATCCGAAGGCGATTCACGATGCGATCGAGCCGTTGCGTCAGGCGCTGAAGGGTAAAACCATCGGGATCGCTTCAGGCATCATTTACACCAAGTTCATTGATGAGAACTTCAAGGACGTGGCGACGATTCGTGAGTACAACACGTCGGCCGATGCGATTCTTGATCTGCAATCGGGCCGTATTGACGCGATTTTTGATGACGTTACGTTCCTTGATTCGATCATGTCCAAGCCTGAGAACAAGGGGCTGGCGTATACCGGGCCGCAGATCAAGGGCCCTATCTGGGGTGATGGCGAGGGCCTGGGTTTTCGCAAGAGCGATCCGGAGTTGAAGGCCAAGTTTGATGCGGCGTTGAAAGAAGCGATTGCTGATGGGACTGTTAAGAAACTCAGCGAAAAATGGTTCAAGGTGGATTTGACGCCTAAGTCCTGAGGCGTTCCTGGTTGGGGTGGGGGCATATCCGTTATTTGGGTGATGGCTTGTATTGGTTCCGCTCTTACAGCGGCTCACTTTTGAACAGCGCAAAAGTAAGCAAAACGCTCTTGCCCCACCACTCG
>NZ_JACAPT010000034.1:0-10640 GCF_013385565.1 Pseudomonas sp. E6002
GAACCAATACCAGCCATCACCGCAGCAACGGATATGCCCCCAACCTGAAAACCTACTTCTTTTTCTTCGGAACCCGCACCAACCGCGTATCCGAATAAATGTCATGCCAGCCACGTTTCTGCTTGTCGAACAACGACCAGATAAACCCAAGCCCCAGGCACAACCACGAAGCAATCGACACCACAAACCGCAACAACGCCTGCCACAGACTGATCCGCGACCCATCAGCGTTCTGCACCCGCACCCCCCAAACCTGCATCCCCAGGGTCTGCCCCGAGTGCGTCCAGAACTTGGCAAAAAACCCAAACAACACAAAAAACAAAATCGTCGACAACAGCGGATCACCGTCCAGCGCGCCAGACTCAGACAGCGCCCGTAACTTGGCCTCCCCGACAAACCCCATCCACACCAGCTTGTAGATGAAGGCCGTGACGATCAGCAGGGCGGTGCACAACAGGAAGTCATAGAACATCGCTGCCAGACGACGGCCCAGGCCTACGGCGGGAAACTCGCCTTGGGGGCTCAGCAGGTGTTTCGACATGGCATGGCTCTCGGCAGGAAAAAAGCCATTTTACGGAAGAACGCCCATAAAAAAGCCCCTGATGTCATATCAGGGGCTTTTTGTCGCAGCAAGGATCAGCCTTCTGCTTGTACTTCGTCGGCTTGCATGCCTTTCTGGCCTTGCACCGCGATGAAGGTCACTTTCTGGCCTTCTTTCAGGCTTTTGAAGCCGTTGCCCTGAATAGCGCGGAAGTGGACGAACAGATCCGGACCGCTTTCTGGAGTGATAAAACCAAACCCTTTTTCGTCGTTAAACCACTTGACGGTACCGCTCTGACGATCAGCCATTTTCTTATTTCCTTGACGCAAAAAAATTAATGACAGCCCCTTTCACATGAAAGAGTACTGGGCTGGGTTGCAGGAAAGTAAGAGACGTCGAACGGGTTGTAGCAAACTTTGGCTACTGCCCAGGTCCAGGTTCAAAGCGACCCATGCAAACACAGTGGGCAAACTCTACGCCAACTAATACAGAAAAAACAAGCCCCGGCAAAACCCCAGGTTTTGCTCGGCCTCGTTACACTTCTGTCCACAATGTGGAACGCGTTTATTCGATAGAATTCGTCACTTGTTATAGGTGACTGAACATAACATTGACTATCGTCAATGCACTTTAATGTGGCGGTTGCGTTACAGATTAGTGCACGTTAACGCAACCGCGTTACTTATAGGAACAGTCAATCAACCACGGTAGTAACGTTGTGGCACGAATGGCATTTTACTTACACGTAGTGGCACCTTTTTCCCACGTACCAACGCAGATACTTCGGTATCCAGTGCGATGAAAGCGCTGTCCAGATAACCCATGGCCAGCGGGCCGCCCAGGCTCGGGCCAAAACCGCCGCTGCAGACGCTGCCGATCACGGTGCCGTGTTCGTCGACGATTTCTGCGCCTTCACGGACCGGCGTGCGTTCCTGTGGCAACAGGCCTACGCGTTTGCGGCTGACGCCGGTTTGTTGCTGGGTGAAGATCGCATCGGCGCCCGGGAAGCCACCGGCGCGTGCGCCATCAGCACGACGGGCCTTGGAAATTGCCCACAACAGGCTGGCTTCAATCGGCGTGGTCTCGGTGTTCATGTCATGGCCATAAAGGCACAGGCCGGCTTCCAGGCGCAGGGAGTCGCGGGCGCCCAGGCCGATGGCCTGTACTTCGGTTTCGGCCAGCAGGCTGCGGGCCAGGGCCTCGGCGTTCGCGGCCGGTACCGAGATTTCGAAGCCGTCTTCGCCGGTGTAGCCCGAGCGGCTGACGTAGCAGTCCACGCCCAGCAGGCGGGTCGGTGCGAATTGCATGAAGGTCATGTGCTTGACCTCCGGCGCCAGGCGCGCCAGCACGCTGACGGCAGCCGGGCCTTGCAGGGCCAGCAGGGCGCGTTCCTCGAACAGTGGCTCGATGGTGCACTGGTCACCGATGTGCTGGCGCAGGTGGGCCAGGTCCTGGTCCTTGCAGGCGGCGTTGACCACCAGGAACAGTTCGTCGTTACCCAGGTTGGCGACCATCAGGTCATCGAGGATGCCGCCTTGCTCGTTGGTGAACATCGCATAACGCTGCATGCCCACCGGCAGGTCGATGATGTCCACCGGCACCAGGGTTTCCAGGGCCTTGGCGGCACCGGCGCCGGTCAGGCGGATCTGGCCCATGTGCGACACATCGAACAACCCGGCTTGTTCACGGGTGTGCAGGTGTTCTTTCATCACGCCCAGCGGGTATTGCACCGGCATGTCGTAGCCGGCGAAGGGCACCATGCGTGCGCCCAGTTCGATGTGCAGGGCGTGCAACGGGGTTTTCAACAGGGTTTCGGTGGACATATTCAGCTCCTGAAAAACGTGCGGACGCGCTTATAGGCGTCAGCACTCGATAATGTTGACCGCCAAACCGCCACGGGCGGTTTCCTTGTATTTGCTTTTCATGTCGGCGCCGGTCTGGCGCATGGTGCGGATGACCTTGTCGAGGGACACGAAGTGTTGCCCGTCGCCGCGCAGGGCCATGCGCACCGCATTGATGGCCTTGACCGAACCCATGGCGTTGCGCTCGATGCAGGGCACCTGCACCAGCCCGCCGATGGGGTCGCAGGTCAGGCCGAGGTTGTGTTCCATGCCGATCTCGGCGGCGTTTTCTACCTGGGAAACCGTACCGCCCAACACTTCGCAAAGGGCGCCGGCGGCCATGGAACAGGCCACGCCGACTTCCCCCTGGCAGCCGACTTCGGCGCCGGAGATCGAGGCGTTTTCCTTGTACAGAATGCCGATGGCTGCGGCGGTGAGCAGGAAGCGCACTACTCCGTCTTCGCTGGCCCCCGGGATAAAGCGCATGTAGTAGTGCAACACCGCCGGCACAATCCCGGCCGCACCGTTGGTGGGCGCCGTCACTACGCGCCCGCCATTGGCGTTTTCTTCGTTGACCGCCAGGGCGTACAGGTTGACCCAGTCCAGCACCGACAACGGGTCGCGCAGCGCCGATTCCGGGTTCTTGCACAGTTGGCGATGCAACGCGGCGGCGCGGCGCTTGACCTTCAGCCCTCCGGGCAAAATCCCTTCGTTGCGACAGCCCGCGTCCACGCAGTCCTGCATCACCTGCCAGATCTTCAGCAGGCCGGCGCGGGTTTCCGCCTCCGGGCGCCAGGCGCTTTCATTGGTCAGCATCACCTGGCTGATGGACAGCCCATAGGTGGCGCAATGGCCGAGCAAGTCCTTGGCACTTTTGAACGGGAACGTCAGGGGCGTGGCGTCTTCGACAATCCGGTCGTGGCCGGCGGCGTCTTCATCCACCACAAACCCGCCGCCCACCGAGTAGTACTCGCGGCTGCGAATCTGCAAACCGGCGGCGTCGAAGGCACGGAAGATCATGCCGTTGGGATGATAGGGCAGGGGTTTGCGAATCATCGCCAGGTGTTCTTTCTCGTTGAACGCAATGCTGTGTTCGCCGAGCAGGTTCAAGCGTGCGTTGCCGCGAATTTCCAACAGGCGGGCGGCAACGGTTTCGGTGTTCACGGTATCCGGGTGCTCGCCTTCCAGGCCCAGCAATACGGCCTTGTCACTGCCGTGGCCTTTGCCGGTGGCGCCGAGTGAGCCGTAGAGCTCCACCTTGACGCAGGTGGTGGCGCCCAGCAGGTTGTCGCGCTTCAGTCCCTCGACGAATCGAGCGGCAGCGCGCATCGGGCCGACGGTGTGGGAGCTGGAGGGGCCGATGCCAATCTTGAACAGGTCGAACACGCTTAAAGACATGGTTGTTCTCCGGTTTCTTATTATTGATCGGATGTACTCGGTCCAATGTGGGAGCGGGCTTGCTCGCGAAAGCGGCGGGTCAGTCACCAGATGTATCAACTGACACTCCGCATTCGCGAGCAAGCCCGCTCCCACATCAGGTTACGCGTAGCTCTCGATCGACGGGCAAGCGCACACCAGGTTGCGATCGCCAAACACGTTGTCGACCCGGCCAACCGGCGGCCAGTACTTGGCTTCGATCAACGACGCCACCGGGTACACCGCTTGTTCACGGCTGTATGGGTGGCTCCATTCGCCAACCAGTTCCGCGGCAGTGTGTGGCGCGTTTTTCAGCGGGTTGTCGTCTTTGTCCAGCGAGCCATTTTCCACCGCGCGGATTTCTTCGCGGATGGCGATCATCGCGTTGCAGAAGCGGTCCAGTTCTTCCCGGGATTCGCTTTCGGTCGGCTCGATCATCAGGGTGCCGGCCACCGGGAACGACATGGTCGGCGCATGGAAACCAAAGTCGATCAGACGCTTGGCGACGTCATCCACGCTGATGCCGCTGCTGTCTTTCAACGGGCGCAGGTCGAGGATGCATTCGTGGGCCACCAGGCCGTTGCTGCCGGTGTACAGCACCGGGTAGTGCTCTTCCAGGCGACGGGAAATGTAGTTGGCATTCAAAATCGCCAACTGCGAAGCGCGCTTGAGGCCTGCGCCGCCCATCATGCTGATGTACATCCAGGTGATCGGCAGGATGCTCGCGCTGCCGAACGGTGCGGCGCAGACCGCACCTTCCTTGCGTTCCATCGCGGCATGGCCGGGCAGGAACGGCGTCAGGTGGGATTTGACGCCAATCGGGCCGACGCCCGGGCCGCCACCACCGTGGGGAATGCAGAAGGTCTTGTGCAGGTTCAAGTGGGACACATCGCCGCCGAACTTGCCCGGGGCGCAGAGGCCGACCATCGCGTTCATGTTGGCGCCGTCGATGTACACCTGGCCGCCGTTGTCGTGAATGATCCCGCAGATTTCGCGGATGCCTTCTTCGAACACGCCGTGGGTGGACGGGTAGGTGATCATCAGCGCAGCGAGGTGCTCGCGGTGCTCGATAGCCTTGGCACGCAGGTCTTCGATGTCGACGTTACCGCGTGCATCGCAGGCGGTGACCACCACGCGCATGCCGGCCATGTTGGCGGTGGCCGGGTTGGTGCCGTGGGCCGACGACGGGATCAGGCAGATATCGCGGCGTTCTTCGCCACGGCTCTGGTGATAGGCACGGATGGCCAGCAGGCCGGCGTATTCGCCCTGGGAACCGGCGTTCGGTTGCAGGGAAATCGCGTCGTAACCGGTGGCCGCGCAGAGCATGGCTTCCAGTTCGGTCGTCAGTTGCTGGTAGCCGGCGCTTTGCGAGGCCGGGGCGAACGGGTGCAGGGCACCGAACTCGGCCCAGGTCACCGGGATCATTTCGCTGGCGGCGTTGAGCTTCATGGTGCACGAGCCCAGCGGGATCATGGTGCGATCCAGGGCCAGGTCCTTGTCGGCCAGCTTGCGCAGGTAGCGCATCAGCTCGGTTTCGGAGTGGTAACGGTTGAACACCGGGTGGCTGAGAATTGGCGACTGGCGCAGCAGCGCGGCCGGCAGGGTGCTTTCAACGCTGGCAGCCAATGCGGCGAAGTCCGGCAGGGCTTTACCGCCGGCGAACACGCTCCACAGGGTTTCGATGTCGGCTTGGGAGGTGGTTTCGTCCACCGACAGGCCAACGCGTTCGCCGTCGACCACACGCAGGTTGATGCGCTGGGCGCGAGCCTTGTCGTGCAGGGCAGCAGTTTGCGCGCCGGTCTTGATGGTCAGGGTGTCGAAGAAGTGGGCTTGTTCAACTGCCAGGCCCAATGCGCCCAAGCCTTTGGCGAAGATCGCGGTCAGGTGGTGAATGCGGTTGGCAATCTGGGTCAGGCCTTTCGGGCCGTGGTACACGGCATACATGCTGGCGATGTTGGCGAGCAATACCTGGGCGGTGCAGATATTGCTGGTGGCCTTCTCGCGGCGGATATGTTGCTCGCGGGTCTGCATGGCCAGGCGCAGGGCCGGCTTGCCGAAACGGTCCACGGAGACGCCGACCAGACGGCCCGGCATGTCGCGCTTGAACGCATCCTTGGTGGAGAAGTACGCCGCATGCGGGCCACCGAAGCCCAGCGGCACGCCGAAGCGTTGCGCGCTGCCGATGGCCACGTCGGCGCCGAACTCACCCGGCGGGGTCAGCAGGGTCAGGGCCAGCAGGTCGGCGGCCACGGCCACCAGTGCGTTGGCGGCGTGGAAGCGCTCGGTCAGCTCGCGGTAGTCGAACACGTCACCGTTGCTGGCCGGGTATTGCAGCAGGGCGCCGAAGAAGGCGCTGACGTCGGTCAGTTCACGCTCGTCGCCCACCACCACGTCGATGCCCAGCGGCTCGGCACGGGTGCGCAATACGTCGAGGGTTTGCGGGTGGCTGTGCACGGAGGCGAAGAATGCGTTGCTGCCTTTGTTCTTGCTCAGGCGTTTGCAGAAGGTCATGGCTTCGGCAGCGGCGGTGGCTTCGTCCAACAGCGAGGCGTTGGCGATCGGCAGGCCGGTGAGGTCGCTGATCAGCGTCTGGAAGTTCAGCAACGACTCCAGGCGGCCCTGGGAAATTTCAGGCTGGTAAGGCGTGTAGGCGGTGTACCAGGCCGGGTTTTCCAGGAGGTTGCGCAGGATCGGCGACGGTGTGTGGCAGTTGTAGTAGCCCTGGCCGATGTAGGTCTTGAACAGCTCGTTCTTGGCGGCAATCGCCTTGATCGAAGCCAGTGCGTCGGCTTCGCTCAGGCCGTCGCTCAGGCCCAGCACAGCGGTGCCCTTGATGCTTTCCGGGATCACGCTGGCGCTCAAGGCTTCCAGGGAATCAAAGCCCAGGGTGGCGAGCATGTGTTGCTCGTCGTCCTGGCGCGGGCCGATGTGGCGGGCGATGAATTCGTTGGCGGTGGTCAGATTAGTCATGGCGCGCTCCTCAGGCTTCAGCGTTGGCTTTGATCAGGCGGTCATACGCATCCTGATCCAACAGCTTAGCTACTGCGTCGGCATCAGCCGGTTTAAAGCGGAAGAACCAGCCTTCGCCCATCGGGTCTTCGTTGACCAGCTCGGGGCTGCCGTCCAGCTTGTCGTTTACTTCGAGGACTTCGCCGTCCAATGGCATGTATACGCCGCTGGCGGCCTTGACCGATTCAACGGTGGAGGCTTCTGCCCCTTTGTCGTAGGACTGCAGCTCAGGCAGTTGCACGAAAACCACATCACCCAGCGCGTTCTGCGCAAAAGCGGTAATGCCCACGGTCACGCTGCCGTCGGCTTCGGCGCGCAGCCATTCGTGATCTTCAGTAAAGCGCAACTCGCTCATGGAAACTCCTCAGGGCCAGATTCGTCTGGTGGACGGGATTGAAATAATGGGGAGTTGCTTAGCAAAATTGCGGCCAATGTTTTTTTATCGTTATAAAACAATTGGTTACTGATTATGGCAGGTGATGTTCGGAAGGTGACTGTAGCGATATCGCTACAGCTGGACGGGTGAAAAAAAGCCTATGAGGATCAAAGCCTTGCATGGCGATGCCCGGGACGGTGTGTATTGATATCGTTCCACTGTAGCGCTTTCAGTACAGGCGGAGGTCGCTTTTGAGGGCGCCGTAGATCAAATGTGGGAGCGGGCTTGCTCGCGAAAGCGGTATGTCAGTGCCGAATGTATTGACTGACCCAACGCATTCGCGAGCAAGCCCGCTCCCACATGTTGATCGCGTGCAGTCAGTCAGGGCTTGTTGGGAATACCGTACTTGCGCAGGCGATGGGCAATGGCGGTGTGGGAGGTTTGCAGGCGGCTGGCCAGCTGGCGCGTGGACGGATAGCTGACATAGAGCTTCTCCAGCAACCCGCGCTCGAAATCCTCCACGGCCTGCTCCAGGCTGTCGACTTCACCATCGTTCTGCCGCGCCACCGAGGTGCCGGCGATGTCCAGGTCGCCGATGTCCACCAGGCTGCTTTCGCAAATGGCCGCGGCGCGGAAGATCACGTTCTGCAACTGGCGCACGTTGCCTGGCCAGCGGTTGCCCAGCAGCGCCGGGTAGGTGCCCGGCGCCAGGCGGCAGACCGGGCGCTGGATCTGCGCGCAGGCCTGCTGCATGAAGTAGCGGGCCAGCAGCAGGATGTCCTGGCCGCGCTCGCGCAGAGGCGGCACTTCGACGTTGAGCACATTGAGGCGGTAGAACAGGTCTTCGCGGAAGGTGCCTTCGCTGACCATCTTTTCCAGGTCGCGGTGGGTGGCGCTGAGGATCCGCACATTGACCTTCACCTCACGGTCGCCGCCCACCCGGCGGAAGCTGCCGTCGTTGAGAAACCGCAGCAGCTTGGCCTGCAAGTACGGCGACATCTCGCCGATCTCGTCGAGGAACACCGTGCCTTGGTTGGCCAGTTCCATCAGCCCCGGCTTACCGCCACGCTGGGCACCGGTGAAGGCGCCGGGGGCGTAGCCGAACAGTTCGCTCTCGGCCAGGTTCTCCGGCAGCGCCGCGCAGTTCAGGGCCAGGAACGGCGCGCTGTGGCGTGCGCTGATGGCGTGGCAGGCACGGGCCACCAGCTCCTTGCCGGTGCCGGTCTCGCCCTGGATCAACAACGGTGCATCCAGCGCCGCCACCCGTTGCGCCCGCGCCTTGAGGGTGCGGATCGCCGGAGACTCGCCCAACAACGCGTCGAAACCTTCGGCGTGGTCATGGTGCAGCGCCGACAGTTGTTCGCCGATGCGGTTGGGTTGGTACAGGGTCAGCAGGGCGCCGGCGTCGGTGATCGGCGTGGCGTCCAGCAGCAGGGTCTGGCCGTTGACGCTGATTTCCCGCAGGGCCAGGCGAAAGCCGTGTTCCAGCAGGGTGGCCAGCAGGGTTGGGTCGTCGAACAGTTCGTTGATGCTTTCCCCGGCGGGTTCGCGACCGTACAAGGCGATCAGCGCCGGGTTGGCCAGCAGGATCTTGCCGGCGCTGTCCAGGGCCAGTACCGGGTCGGTCATGGCGGCGAGCAGGGCATCGAGTTGCAGGTGCTGGCGCTGGCCGGGGAGGATGTCGACCACGGTCACGGCTTGCACGCCGCGCACGCTGAACAGTGCATCACGCAGCTCTTCCAGTACCTCGGCACTCAAGGTTGGCGCGTCGATGTAGACGTTGGGCGGAACCATTTCCACCGCATCCAGGTTCAGATTGCGCCCACCGAGCAAGGCCAGGACTTCCTGGGTGATGCCGACGCGGTCGATGAAGCTGACGTGGATACGCATGGGGCTGTTTTTGGTTCTGGCGAGCGAGAGGTGGCAAGTATGCCTTGGAGAAGATAGAGATCAAAATGTGGGAGCGGGCTTGCTCGCGAATGCGGTGTGTCAGTCACCGGATGTATCAACTGATACACCGCATTCGCGAGCAAGTCGAATCGTCGCACCGCCGCTCCCACATTTGATAGTTGGTGCCTGGGAAATCAGGTTATTCGAGGTGTTCGGGTTTGACCGGATCCCCAGGCTTCACATCCAGCTGATGCCGCACATCCTCAAACATCAAATCGTACTGCTTGTGCATCTGGCCATTGAGCACGGCAATCTTCGGCATGCCGTACTTCTGCGCGATGTTCATCGCCTGCCGGGCGAAGTCGAACGACTGGTCCTTGGGCAGGAAGAACTCTTCCTTGAGCTCCTTGCCCTGCACCGTGCCGTGCATCTTGAAGAGCATTCCCTTGCCTTCCTTTGGGTCCTGGCTGACTTCGTAGTCGATGCACAGGTTGTAGCTGTAGTCATCCTTGTTCAGCGCGTGGCGTTCGATGTGCAGGTGACCAGGTTCAAAGGTAGCCATAGGCGTTTCTCCTCTACTTCACAGGTAGGTGATGCCAGGTTTTGCGGTACTGATGCGGGTGCCGGCGCTGCCCTGGACGATCGCTTCGATGTCCGAGAGTGAACCGATCACTGCGGTTTTTCCAGTCTGGCGGGCGAACTCGCACGCGGCCTGGACCTTGGGTCCCATGGAGCCGGCAGCGAAGCCGAGCTTTTCCATTTCGTCCGGGTGTGCCTGGCCGATGGCTTTCTGGGTGGGCTTGCCGAAGTCGATAAAGGCGGCATTGACGTCGGTGGCGATCACCAGCAAATCGGCGTCCAGTTGTCCGGCCAGCAAGGATGAGCACAGGTCTTTGTCGATCACGGCTTCAATGCCCTTGAGCTTGCCGTCTTCGCCATACATCGTCGGAATCCCGCCGCCGCCGGCGCAGATCACGATGCTGCCTTTTTCCAGCAACCACTGGATCGGGCGGATTTCAAAGATCCGCTTTGGCCGTGGGCTGGCCACCACGCGGCGATATTTGTCGCCATCGGGGGCAATCGCCCAGCCTTTTTCAGCGGCCAGTTTTTCCGCTTCGGCTTTGGAGTACACCGGGCCGATGGGTTTGGTCGGGTGCTGGAAGGCCGGGTCCTTGGCGTCGACTTCGACCTGGGTCAGCAGCGTGGCGAACGGCACTTCGAAGTCCAGCAGGTTGCCCAGTTCCTGTTCGATGATGTAGCCGATCATGCCTTCGGTTTCGGCTCCCAACACATCCAGCGGGTAAGGTGAAACCTGGGTGTAGGCGGCAGCCTGCAGCGACAGCAGGCCCACTTGCGGGCCATTGCCGTGGGCAATCACCAGCTCGTTGCCTTTGTGGATCTTGGCGATCTGTTCGGTGGCGATGCGGATATTGGCCCGTTGATTGTCTGCGGTCATGGGTTCACCACGGCGCAGAAGGGCGTTGCCGCCCAGTGCAACGACGATACGCATATAAGGTTGTCCTTCCAGAATCCAGCGTTGTGAACACCGGGCCAAATGTGGGAGCGG
>NZ_JACAPT010000034.1:10702-31401 GCF_013385565.1 Pseudomonas sp. E6002
GTGGGAGCGGTATTGGTTTAGATATCCGCCAACGCCGACACCAGGATCGCCTTGATGGTGTGCATGCGGTTTTCCGCCTGTTCAAAGGCAATGTTGGCCGGGGACTCAAACACTTCTTCGGTCACTTCCACGCCATTGGCCAGGTTCGGATAACGCGCGGCGATGTCCTTGCCGACCTTGGTTTCGCTGTTGTGGAACGCCGGCAGGCAGTGCATGAATTTCACGCGGGGATTGCCCGAGGCCTTCATCATCTTGGCGTTGACCTGGTACGGCAGCAGTTGCTCGATGCGCTCGTCCCACGCTTCCACCGGTTCGCCCATGGACACCCAGATATCGGTGTGGATGAAGTCCACGCCTTTCACCGCTTCCTTCGGGTCTTCGGTGATGGTGATGCGCGCGCCGCTTTCCTCGGCGAATTCCTGGCATTGCTTGATGAAGTCAGCATGGGGCCACAGGGCTTTAGGCGCGCCGATGCGCACGTCCATACCGAGCTTGGCGCCGATCATCAGCAGCGAGTTGCCCATGTTGTAGCGGGCGTCGCCCAGGTAGGCGTAGCTGATGTCATGCAGCGGCTTGTCGCTGTGCTCGCGCATGGTCAGGGTGTCGGCGATCATCTGGGTGGGGTGGAATTCGGCGGTCAGGCCGTTGAACACCGGCACCCCGGCGAACTTGGCCAGTTCTTCGACGATTTCCTGTTCAAAGCCACGGTACTCGATGGCATCGAACATCCGGCCGAGGACGCGGGCGGTGTCCTTCATGCTTTCCTTGTGGCCGATCTGCGACGACACCGGGTCGATGTAGGTGACGTGGGCACCCTGGTCATGGGCCGCCACTTCGAACGCGCAACGGGTGCGGGTCGAGGTTTTTTCGAAGATCAGGGCGATGTTTTTGCCCTTCAGGTGCGGACGCTCGGTGCCGGTGTATTTGGCGCGCTTGAGGTCGCGGGACAGGTCCAGCAGGTAGTGCAGCTCGCGAGTGGTGTGGTGCATCAGCGACAGCAGGCTGCGGTTGCGCATATTAAAAGCCATGGTGGATCTCCTTCTGTTTAGGTTATCCCCCTGGCCGGCGCCTTATGAGCGGCGGCCAGGGTTTGAATATCAGTAGTCGATTGGGTCGCGAATGATCGGGCAAGTCATGCAGTGGCCGCCGCCACGGCCACGGCCGAGTTCACCGGCGCTGATGGTGATGACTTCCACACCGGCCTTGCGCAGCAAGGTGTTGGTGTAGGTGTTGCGGTCGTAGCCGATCACCACGCCAGGCTCCACGGCCACTACGTTGTTGCCGTCATCCCACTGCTCGCGCTCGGCGGCGAAGCTGTTGCCGCCGGTTTCCACCACACGCAGGGCCTTGAGGTTCAGGGCGGCGGCGACGGTGTCGAGGAAGTTGGTTTTTTCGCGCTGGATGTCGATGCCGCCGGGCTTGGTCTCGTCCGGGCGCAGGGTGAAAGCGACGATCTGGTTGACCACTTCCGGGAAGATCGTGACCAGGTCGCGGTCGCAGAAGCTGAACACGGTGTCGAGGTGCATCGCCGCGCGGGATTTTGGCAGGCCGGCGACGATCACACGCTCCACGGCCTTGTGCTTGAACAGGTTCAGGGCGAGTTGGCCGATGGCCTGGCGCGAGGAACGCTCGCCCATGCCGATCAACACCACGCCGTTACCAATCGGCATCACGTCGCCGCCTTCCAGGGTGGCGTTGCCGTGTTCCTGGTCAGGGTCGCCGTACCACACCTGGAAGTCCGCGTTGGTGAACTCGGGGTGGAATTTGTAGATGGCGCTGGCCAGCAGGGTTTCCTGGCGTCGCGCCGGCCAGTACATCGGGTTCAGCGTCACGCCGCCGTAGATCCAGCAGGTGGTGTCGCGGGTGAACTGGGTGTTGGGCAGCGGCGGCAGGATGAAGCTTGAGTGGCCGAGGAAATCGCGGAACATCTCGATGGTCTTGCCACCGAAACTGCTCGGCAGGTCATCGGCCGACACGCCACCGATCAGGTACTCGGCGACCTTGCGCGGCTCCAGGCTGCGCAGCCACGAGCTGACCTCATTGACCAGCCCCAGGCCCACCTGGTTGGCGGTGATCTTGCGCTCCAGGATCCAGTCCAGCGCTTCGGGGATGGCGACGATGTCGGTCAGCAGGTTGTGCATTTCCAGCACATCGATGTCGCGCTCGCGCATCTTGGTCACGAAGTCGAAGTGGTCGCGCTTGGCCTGGGCTACCCACAGCACGTCATCGAACAGCAGTTCATCGCAGTTGTTTGGGGTCAGCCGCTGGTGGGCCAAACCTGGGGAGCACACCATGACTTTGCGCAGTTTGCCGGCTTCGGAATGTACGCCGTACTTCACTTTTTCCGTGGTCATTACAGATCCTCCAGTGAACAATGATTACAGGGTCAGGAAGCCGGAGTAGAGGCCATAGCCCGCCACGAGGGCGCCTATGACGACTGCGGCGAAAATCAGCTTCTCGACGTTGGTGAAAATCGGTTTGCCCAGTTCATGCTTGGCCATGGCGAACAGGATCACGCCAGGGGCGTAGAGCAGGGCGGACAGCAACAGGTACTTGGTGCCACCGGCGTACAGCAGCCAGACCGCGTAGATCAACGCGATGGCGCCGATCAGCAGGTCTTTCCTGCGTTCGCCCGGGGCGCTTTCATAGGTTTCACCGCGCACCGCCAGCAGCAGTGCATAGGCCGCCGACCACAGGTAAGGCACCAGGATCATCGAGGTGGCGAGGTAGATCAGCGACAGGTAAGTGCTGGCCGAGAACAGCGTGATCACCAGGAAAATCTGCACCATGGCGTTGGTCAGCCACAGGGCGTTGGCCGGCACGTGGTTGGCGTTTTCCTTACGCAGGAACTCCGGCATGGTGTGGTCCTTGGCGGCGGCGAACATGATCTCCGCACACAGCAGCACCCACGACAGCAGCGCCCCCAGCAAGGAAATGATCAAGCCGACGCTGATCAATACCGCGCCCCAGTGACCCACCACGTGCTCCAGCACGGCGGCCATCGACGGGTTTTGCAGCTTGGCCAATTCCGGTTGGGTCATGATCCCCAGGGACAGCACGTTCACCAGCATCAGGAACAGCAGCACGGTGATAAAACCAATCACCGTGGCCTTGCCGACGTCGGAGCGTTTTTCGGCGCGGGACGAGAAGATGCTCGCACCCTCAATGCCGATGAACACCCAGACGGTGACCAGCATCATGTTGCGCACCTGGTTCATCACGCTGCCCAGGTCCGGGTTTTTCACGCCCCAGATGTCGGCGGTGAAGATGTCCAGCTTGAACGCGAAGAGCGCGATCAACACAAACAGCACCAGTGGCACCACCTTGGCGATGGTGGTCACCAGGTTGATGAACGCGGCTTCCTTGATCCCGCGCAGTACCAGGAAGTGCACGGCCCACAGCAGCACCGACGCGCCGATCACCGCCGCCGGGGTGTTGCCTTCGCCGAAGATGGGGAAGAAGTAACCGAGGGTGCTGAACAGCAGCACGAAATAGCCGACGTTGCCCAACCAGGCACTGATCCAGTAACCCCAGGCGGATGAGAAACCCATGTAGTCGCCAAACCCGGCCTTGGCGTAGGCATAGACCCCGCCGTCGAGGTCGGGCTTGCGATTGGCCAGGGTCTGGAACACGAACGCCAGGGTCAACATGCCCACGGCGGTGATCACCCAACCAATCAGTACCGCGCCGACATCGGCGCTGGCCGCCATGTTTTGCGGCAGTGAGAAGATCCCGCCACCAATCATTGAACCCACGACAAGTGCAACCAGTGCGCCGAGTCGAAGTTTTCCGGGAGATTCAGACATCGCATGACTCCAATGCAGGAGAAGAGAGACCACAGAATAAATCCGTGCGCTAATCAAACAGCTGACTCAGATCACTTCATTGGCACATTCCATTGTGAATTAATGACTTATGATGAAAGGTACGGGCGCTCAAGTGCCTCGCAGAGGCTCGTCGTAGAGCGGTTCTGCGTTTCAAACAACAGGTTTTCTCATTAGCGTGGACCTTTGAAGCTAGCCCGTATTTGCAGATATGCAAACTTTTACAGCGCAGCGTTATTTAAATTATAAATTTGCCTTAACGCTCTTTATTGTCATGCCTTTAAGTTATGAAGCAGGCGCCTTTATTGGCTATATCTAATAAACGCTGCGCCGGCTTAATAAATTAGTTGAGTGCACAGTTGTTGGCTCAATGGTTGTTTTGTTCAGGAGTATTCATGTCCCAATCCTCGGAAAAGCTGCGCCTCAATGCCTTGATCGCCCTGGTGGTGGGCTCGATGATCGGCGGCGGGATTTTCTCGTTGCCGCAGAACATGGCGGCGCGGGCCGAGGTAGGCGCGGTGTTGATTGGCTGGGGCATTACCGCCGTGGGCATGCTGACCCTGGCCTTTGTGTTCCAGACCCTGGCCAACCGCAAGCCGGAACTGGATTCCGGCGTATACGCGTACGCCAAGGCCGGGTTTGGCGACTACATGGGTTTCTCGTCGGCCTGGGGCTACTGGATCAGTGCCTGGATGGGCAACGTCGGTTACTTCGTGTTGCTATTCAGTACCCTCGGCTACTTTTTTCCGGTGTTCGGCCAGGGCAATACCCCGGTAGCGATTGGCTGCGCGTCGGTGTTGTTGTGGGCGGTGCATTTCCTGGTGATGCGCGGGATCAAGGAGGCGGCGTTTATCAACCAGATCACCACCGTGGCCAAGATCGTGCCGTTGGTGATGTTTATCGTGATCGCCGCCGTGGCATTCAAGGGCGATATCTTTACCCGGGATATCTGGGGCCTGAGTAATCCGAATTTCGGCGGCGTGGTGGATCAGGTGCGCAACATGATGCTGGTCACGGTGTTTGTGTTTATCGGCATCGAGGGCGCCAGTGTCTACTCGGCGCGGGCCGAGAAACGCTCGGACGTGGGCCGGGCCACGGTCATCGGTTTCCTGGGGGTGTTGGCGCTGCTGGTATTGGTCAACCTGCTGTCGCTCGGGATCATGAGCCAGCCGGAACTGGCCAACCTGCAAAACCCGTCCCTGGCCGGGGTGCTGGAACATATCGTTGGCCCGTGGGGCGCGCTGTTGATCAGCATCGGCCTGGCGGTTTCGCTGTTGGGCGCGCTGCTGTCGTGGGCCTTGCTCTGCGCCGAAATTCTCTATGCCACCGCCCATGACAAGACCATGCCGGCGTTCCTGAAAAAGGAAAACGTCAATCAGGTGCCGGTCAATGCGCTGTGGCTGACCAATGTAATGATCCAGCTGTTCCTGGTGATCACGCTGTTTTCGGAAAGTACCTACACCACCCTGATCTACCTGGCGTCGTCGATGATCCTGGTGCCCTATCTGTGGTCGGCGGCGTATGCGGTGCTGTTGAGCGGCCGCGGTGAAACCTACGAAGGCGCCCATGGCGAACGCACCAAGGACCTGCTGGTGAGCCTGATCGCCCTGGCCTATGCGGTGTGGCTGCTCTACGCCGGTGGCCTGAAGTACTTGCTGCTGTCGGCGCTGCTGTATGCACCGGGCGTGATCCTGTTTGCCCTGGCCAAGCGCGAGCAGGGCCAGCCCTTGTTTACCCATCTGGAAAAAGGCATTTTCGCCTGCGTGATCGCCGGGGCGAGCCTGGCGGCGTATGGGTTGTACAGCGGGGTATTGTCGTTGTGAGAATGCAGCTGGCGTATCAGGCGCCGTATGACTGGGCGGCGATGTTGGGCTTTTTGTCGGCGCGGGCGATCAGCGGGATGGAGACGGTGGACGCAGGCGTTTACTCGCGCAGTATCAGTGTCGACGGTCAGCAGGGTTGGCTCAGTGTGTCGCCCGGGGCCGGTGATTGGCTTGAGGTGACGGTGGGCTTCCCCGACCCGGCAGCGTTGCCGGAAATTGAGCGGCGGTTACGGGACATGTTTGACCTATCGGCTGACCCGAAACGGATCAACCGGCAATTGGCGAATGATCCCTTGATGGCGAGCTTGGTGGCGGCGCGTCCTGGCTTGCGGGTGCCGGGAACCTGGGATGGTTTGGAGCTGGCGATCCGCGCGGTGTTGGGCCAGCAGATTAGCGTGGTGGCGGCGATCAAGCTGGCGGGCAAGCTGGTGGCGCAGTACGGCACGCCGCTGGTGACGCCCCATGCCGGTGTGACCCATGTGTTTCCTTCGGCCGAGGTGCTGGCAGCCGCAGATTTGGCAACCCTCGGCATGCCGAAAAGTCGCGGGCGTACCTTGTCGGGCGTGGCCCAGGCGTTGCTGGATGACCCGCAGATCTTCCAGGCGAAGGCGAACCTGAAGGAAGGTGTGGCGCGGTTGGTCGCATTACCCGGGATTGGTGACTGGACGGCGCAGTACATCGCCATGCGCCAGATGCGCGAGCAGGATGCGTTTGCCTCGGGGGATATCGGTTTGATCAATGCGCTGGTGGCGCTGGAAGGCGGGCCGGTGAGCCCGCGCCAGTTGCTGGCGCGGGCTGAGGCCTGGCGACCGCTTAGAGCCTATGCGGCGCAGCATTTGTGGACATCACTGAGCCGCGCGGATTGATTCTGCATACCTGTGGCGAGGGAGCTTGCTCCCGCTGGGGCGCGAAGCGGCCCCATTGACCCAAAAGCAGGGGCCTGCTGCGCAGTCCAGCGGGAGCAAGCTCCCTCGCCACAGGATCTTCGGTCACCACTGAGGGCGGTGTGAGCCCAATTCCCCTGCGGGCAAATCCCACTGCAACGGTGTCCCGCTGATGGTCACCGGGGGCAGCAAGCGGTGGGCCGGGCCCCAGGCGGTTTGCTCCACCACCAAGCCTTGATCACCCGGTTCTTCGGCCCGCAGCGGTAGTTGTTCCGGGACTTGTCCTGCGTCCACCAACAGCTTTGCCGTGCGCGCGAGGGACAACAGTGCCGAACCGCCGCGGCCGGATTTCAAGCGTTCACTCAACGCCTGAATCGCACTGGCCGCCATCAAATACCCGGTGGCGTGGTCCAGCGCCTGCAACGGCAGCGGCACCGGTTTTTCCGACTTTTTCCACTGCCTGCCAGCCTCGGCAATCCCGGTGCTCATCTGCACCAGGCTGTCGAACCCCCGGCGATTGCGCCACGGGCCGCTCCAGCCGTAGGCGTTGAGGCTGGCGTCGATCAGGCCAGGCGCGATGGCTTGCAGCGCAGCTTCACCGTAGCCCAACTGTTCCAGTGCATCGGCGCGGTAGCCGTGCAGCAGAATGTCGGTGTCCTTGAGCAGGTTTTCGAAGATCAGGCGGTCGTCGGGGTTTTTCAGGTCCAGGCGGGCGCAACGTTTGCCCAGGGTCATTTCCGGCACCACGCCGGGTTCGTTCCAGTCAGGGGAGTCGATGCGCAGTACATCGGCGCCGAGGCCAGCCAGAAAACGGCTGGCGGTGGGGCCGGCCAATACGCGCGTCAGGTCCAGCACCTTGATGCCCGCCAGCGGCCTTGCCACCGAGCCCAGCCAGGGTTTGTCGCTGAGGGCTGCAAAGGTCTGGCGATGGACCAGCGGTTCCTGATTGACCGCCAAGCCTTGTGGATGAACTTGCCAGTCTTGCCATGAGCGCATCTGCGCCGCACAGCCGTTCGCCTCGACAATCGCCTGTTCCAGCTCGGCAGCGGTCCATGGCGCAACCTTCGCGGCCATTGCTTCACGGTCAGCGACCTGCCCGAGTACGCGCTCGGCGGCGGCACGGTGATGCGGTGCATTGGTGTGCAGGCGAATCCAGCCATCGGTGCAGGCGTAGTCGCCGGCAATCGGGTCCCACAGCGGTGGGGTGGTCCAGCCGTCGGGGCGCAGCGAGGAGGAGAACCAGAACGAGGCGAGGCGCCGGTCCACGGTCACCGAGGGCAGGCGCCCGGTTTGCTGCAACAGCAACTGGGCGACCGCCTGGCCCGCGGCACCGATGCTGGCGCTGGCCAGTTCGGTGACGGCAAAGGTCGAGGGCAGGGCGCCGACTTCGGTTACGGCCAGTGGGGTGACGGGTAAATCGAGTGCTTCCTGGATGGGGGTGAGCAGATCAGTCATCAAAGGCCCTCCTAATGAGAAGGACCATCATAGAAGATCATCAGGGTTGAATGACAACCCCAGGCTCCAGCGGTAGATCCACGCTGGCGATAAAGCCGCCGCCTTGATGATTGGCCAGGATCAGGCTGCCGCCATGGCGCTCTGCGGCGCGCCGCGCAATGGCCAGGCCCAGGCCATGGCCCTGGGCGGTTTGCCCCGGGGCGCGGTAAAACGGCTCGCCGAGTTGGCTCAGGTGTTCGGCATCCACGCCGGGGCCGTGGTCGCGCACACTGATCACAATGCGTTCGCCCTGGCGTCTGGCGTCCATTTCAATCGGTTGCCCGGGCGGGTTGAAGCGTTGGGCGTTGCGCAGCAGGTTATCCACCGCGCGTTCGATCATGGTCGGCCAGCCCTTGAGGTGCAGCCCGGCCTCGGCATCCAGTTGCACGGGTTGGTCCGGCGCGCCGAGCAAGGCGTCTTTTTGCAGGGTCCGGAGCAACGGGTTGAGGTCGATGTCTTCGGCACTGGCGTTATCAGCGTCCACCCGGGCGAGTACCAGGATTTCGCTGATCAGCGCTTCCAGGCGGTCGCATTCGCGGGTCAGGCGCGGCCAGAGTTTTTCCCGCGCTTCGGGCGTGGCCCGTTCTGCCAGGGCCAGGGCGATCCGCAGGCGGGCCAGGGGCGAGCGCAGTTCGTGGGACACATCCCGCAGCAACTGGCGCTGGCTGCCGATCAGGCTTTGCAGGCGGGCGCCCATGCGGTTGAAGTCGGTGGCCAGTACGCCGAATTCATCGCGACGGTTGGCCAGCCGCGCCAGGCTGTTCTGCTGATAGGTGGTCTGGCCCAGGTCGTGCACTGCGCCGCGCAGGCGGCTGAGGGGGCGGGTGATGGACAACGTCACCAACAGGCTGAACAGGGTCAGCACCACCAGCGCAATCGCCAGGGCACTTAACGGCCAGAGCAGGCTGCTGCGGTGCCAGGCGTCCAGTTCCGGGTGGGGAATGCGGTAGATCAGCAGGTAGGTGTCGCCGGTTTTTTCGCTGGTGTACTCGGCGGTCAGCCGGCGCCAGGGCAGGTGGCGGTCCTGGCTGTCGTTTTGCCGGGCTTCGAGGGCGGCGGCGCGGCGCGGGAAAGTGCCGCGCACCACAGGCTCGCCGCTTTCGTTAAGCACTTGCACGTCAATGTGGTACTGACGCTTGCGCTGCTGCAGCAGCTCCTGGGCGGCGTCCTCGCCCTGGGCCTCGTAAAGCTGCGTCCATTCCTGCGCGAGGTTATTGAGCCCGGGGTGGCGGCTGAGAATCCAGGCGTCCTGGTTGAGCATATGCCCAAGCAGGATCGACAACCCGGCAACCAGGGCGATGGCCAGCCAGAAGCTGGCAAGGACGCGCCAGAACAATGAACGCACAAGAAATCCTCAAACAGGAAAAGCCCAGCGGCGGTGGCCACTGGGCTGGGAGTGAAGCTAGATCATTATTGCGCTTTTTGCGGATGCTGGGCTTTCCAGGCCTGGAATTCCTTCCACTCGGCGCGGCGCTCGGCTTGTTTCTTCACGATCTCGTCGAATTTCTTCTGTTGATCGGGTTTCAGCACGGCACGGATGTCGGTCTGGGTTTTCTGCTTGGCGGCCGCCATTTCGTCTTTCATGGCTTTCTGATCAGCGGCTGGCAGTTTGTCCAGGTACTTGCGCACCAACTCTTTGCGAGCGTGCCATTGCTGGCCCATCAACTTGCCGATCTGCTGGCGCTGTTCAGGGCTCAGGTCCAGCTGGCTGAAAGGGCCACCTTTGCCCCGCATGCCGTGTTCACCGCCGTGACCTGGGCCACCCATCATGTGGCCTTCAGGACCGCCCATCGGGCCTGGGCCTTCTGGCGCAGCGGCCATGGCAACGGTTGGCAGGGCAGCAGCGAACATCAAAGCGATAAGGGTCTTGCGCATGGTGATTCTCCTGTCTCTATTCCGGTGAGTCCGGATGTGAGTAGATTACGGAGATCAAGGTCAGCGGCAGTCAGGGGACGGTAAAGCTTGGGTAAAGAGGATTTTGGGCGGGGCTGACAAAACTATTGGCGACCGTAGCAACTGTCGAGCCTTGGCGAGGCTGCGAGGCAGGCGCTGCGGTCTGACACCTGTACCGAGGAGATGCTGTCGCAGCCTCGCCGAGGCTCGACAGCTGCTACGCGGGCTAGAGGCTGTAGTAATAGCCGCGGCTACGCAGCGCCACGATCCGTGGCCGGCCATCCGGGTGCGGGCCGATCTTCTTGCGCAGGTTGCTGACGTGCATGTCCAGGCTGCGGTCATACAGGGTCAGCTTGCGGCCCAGGGCGATTTGCGCCAGTTCCTGCTTGTCCAGCGGCTCGCCGGGCTGACGCAGCAAGGCTTCCAGCAGGCGGCTTTCGGACACGGTCAGGGCAAATTCCTGTTCATCGATAGTGACCACGCCACGCACCGGGCTGAAGCACAGGTCGCCCAGCTCCAGCTGAGTGGACACGGCGGCCGGGTGGCTGCGGCGCAGCACGGCGCGCAGGCGCGCGGTCAGTTCACGAGGATCGCAGGGTTTGGCCAGGTAGTCGTCGGCGCCCAGTTCCAGGCCGAGGATCCGGTCCAGGGGTTCGCCCCTGGCCGAGAGCATCAGCACCGGCAGTTCCGGGTGGTCGCTGCGCAATTGCTTGAGCAGCTCCAGGCCGCTGCCGTCGGGCAGCATCACGTCGAGCACCACGGCCGCCGGGGCGGCTTCGGCCAATGCCTTGCGGGCGCTCAAGCCGTCATGGCAGGCGCGCACCTGGAAACCTTCCTGGCTCAACCAACTGGTCAGCAGCTCACAGAGCTCCTGGTCATCATCTATCAGTAACAGCTCGCTCATGACTCACTCAATTTAGCCATTGTCGACGGCGCCGGTGCCCGCCACTGGCGAAGATCCCGCATAACAGGGCGATCAGTGCGACTGCCCCGCCGGTCACGAACCATTGTTGTTGCTCGGTAAGCCAGCGTGGCAAGGCACTGCCCTGTGCTTCTTTGAGTTGCTGGACCAGGCGTTGGTTCTCCTGGCGCAGTTTACTCAGTTGGGTACTTTCCCGCGTGGCGTCAGCACTTTGCAATTGCTTGCTCAGCTCATCGCGCTGGCGTTCGCTTTCTTTCAAACGTTGCTGCAAATCGGTGATCTGGCTGCCGGCACTCAAGGACAGGGGCGTGGAACTGCCGGTGTTCGAGGTTTCTTCAGCGTGGGCCGTAGCCCCGATCATTAACACTGCCAACAGACACAACTGACGTAAGCGCATCGGAACTCCTGATTCCACACGAATATTCAGAACGTTGTCGGCAGGTTACCGGGAATAATGAGCGTTTAGGAGTGCGCTGAAGCCATTTGGTTCAGCGCGCAACGAATCAAGGCAGGACTTGCTTGAACGGTTTGACCAGCACCTGGGCGTACACGCCGGCCGCTACATACGGATCAGCATCGGCCCAGGCTTGTGCCGCCGCCAGGGAGGCGAACTCGACAACCACCAGGCTACCGGTGAAGCCGGCATCTCCCGGGTCGTTGCTGTCTACCGCAGGATGCGGGCCGGCCAGTACCAGGCGGCCTTCGGCTTGCAGCTGTTTCAGGCGCTCGACGTGGGCCGGGCGTACGGACAGGCGTTTTTCCAGGGAGTTGGCGACGTCGGTGGAAATGATGGCGTAGAGCATGTCAGTCCTCGGTTTTCGGCGTGGTAGGGTCGGTGTCATGCAGGTGGCGCGACAGGTAGATACCCTGGCCGACCAGGAACAGCACGGTCATGCCCAGGCTGCCGAACACCTTGAAGTCCACCCAGTAGCTCTGGAAGGTAAAGGCGACGAACAGGTTGGCGGCGCCGCAGAACAGGAAAAACACGATCCAGGCGATGTTCAGGCGGGTCCACACCGGGTCTGGCAAGGTCAGCGCGTGGCCCATGATCCGCTTGATCAGCAGGCGATCACCGATGAAGTGGCTGCCGATAAAGGCCAGGGCGAACAGCCAGTTGACCACCGGGGCTTTCCATTTAAGGAAGGTTTCGCTGTGGAAGGCCAGGGTCAGGCTGCCGAACACAAGGCAGGCGACCAGGGTCAGCCACTGGCTTTTTTCCAGCTTGCGCTGGGAGATGAAGAGCGCGCCGTAGACCACCACGGAGCTGATGATCAGCACCGCCGTGGCGCTGTAGATGCCGCCGAGGGTCAGCTCGTGGCCGGCAAGATCGATAACGCGAGGGTCGGTTTTGTAAACGATGAAAAACAGCAACAGCGGGATGAAGTCGATGAATTGTTTCACAGTAAGAGCCAGAAGCTGGATGTGGCGGCATAATAACAAACATCCTTGGTAGCGAAAGCGCCAGCTGACTTGAGGTTACACACTCCCGTGAATGTTGATTTGCACTGCCATAGCACAGCCTCCGACGGCGCCCTGGCGCCCGCGGTCCTGGTTGCGCGTGCGTTTGAAAAAGGCGTGCGAGTCCTGTCGTTGACCGACCACGACACCCTCGAAGGCCTGGCAGAGGCCCGCGAGGCGGCGCATGCGTTGGGCATGCAACTGGTCAACGGGGTTGAATTGTCCTGCACCTGGGGCGGCGCAACCATCCACGTATTGGGCTACGGTTTCGACGTCAACGCGCCGCCGCTGGTGGAGGCCATCGCCAAATTGCACGATGGCCGCTGGCTGCGGTCCGAAGAAATAAGCCGCAAGCTGGCCCTCAAGGGCATGCCCAACGGCCTGGAAGGCGCCCGCGCCATCCAGCAGGAACTGGGTGACAGCGGCAACGCCCCGGCCCGCCCGCACTTTGCCGACTGGATGGTGCGTGAAGGTTTTGTGAAGGATCGCGCCGAAGCGTTCCGCAAATGGCTGGGTGCCGGCAAGCTGGGGGACGTCAAGCAACACTGGCCAACCCTGGAAGACACCGTTGGCACACTGCGGGCAGCAGGTGCCTGGGTCAGCCTGGCGCATCCGTGGCATTACGATTTCACCCGCAGCAAGCGTCGCAAGCTGATTGGCGACTATATTGGAGCGGGCGGCCACGCAATCGAAGTGGTCAACGGGCATCAACCCGCCGAGCAGGTAGGCAGCCTGGCGATTCTTGCCCGCGAATTTGGTCTGCTGGTCAGCGCCGGCAGTGATTTTCATGGCCCCGGCGGCTGGTCCGAGATTGGCGAGTACCGCGCCGTTCCGGAAGATTTGCCGCCCCTTTGGTGTCGCTTCAAACATGACCCCATTATTGCCACCGTCTGAACAGGTAGAACACGTGAGTCAATTCTTCCAGATTCATCCGGAAAACCCGCAGGCGCGCCTGATCAAACAGGCCGTGGAGATCATCCGTGCCGGTGGCGTGGTGATCTACCCCACGGATTCGTCCTACGCCATCGGTTGCCAGATCGGCGACAAGAATGCGGTCGAGCGCGTAAGACGCCTGCGTGACCTGGACAAGAACCACAACTTCGCACTGATTTGCAGCGACCTGTCCCAGCTGGGGCTGTTCGCCAAGGTCGACACCGGCACCTTCCGCCTGCTCAAGGCCCACACGCCGGGGCCCTACACCTTCATCCTCAACGCCACCCGCGAAGTGCCGCGCCTGCTGCTGCACCCGAAGAAGCGCACCATTGGCCTGCGGGTGCCGGAACACCCGATCGCCCTGGCGCTGCTGGCCGAACTCGGTGAGCCGCTGATGAGTGTGTCACTGATCCTGCCGGGGGAAGAAGAGCCGTTGTACGACCCTTATGAAATGCGCCGGCTGCTGGAAAAACACGTCGACCTGATCATCGACGGCGGCTACGGCGGCAACAAGGCCTCCACCGTGATCAACCTGGCCGACGGCGAGCCGGAAGTGGTGCGTGTGGGGTGTGGCGACCCGGCACCGTTCATGGTCGAGGCCTGAATGTCGGCCGTGGAAACCGTCGACAGCCAGGCGGGCGCCCAGCAGGAACTGCCATTTGCCATGGTCTACGGCCAGGCCGTGATGGAAATGCCGCTGGACCTGTACATCCCGCCGGATGCGCTGGAAGTCTTCCTCGAAGCCTTCGAAGGTCCGCTGGACTTGCTGCTGTACCTGATCCGCAAGCAGAACATCAATATCCTCGACATCCCGGTGGCGGAAATCACCCGCCAGTACATGGGCTACGTCGAACTGATGCAGACCGTGCGCCTGGAACTGGCCGCCGAATACCTGGTGATGGCCGCGATGCTCGCGGAGATCAAGTCACGCATGCTGCTGCCGCGCTCGGAGACTATCGAGGCGGAAGAGGATGACCCCCGCGCCGAACTGATCCGCCGCCTGCAGGAGTACGAGCGCTTCAAGGCCGCGGCCGAAGGCATCGACGGTTTGAGCCGGGTCGGCCGCGATGTGGTGGTGCCCAAGCTCGACGCCCCGGAAGCCCGGGCGCGCAAGCTGCTGCCGGACGTGAGCCTGGAAGAGTTGCTGATGTCCATGGCCGAAGTACTGCGCCGTGGCGATATGTTTGAAAGCCACCAGGTCAGCCGCGAGGCACTGTCCACCCGCGAGCGCATGAGTGATGTGCTGGATCGCCTCAAGGGCGGCGGGTTTGTGCCGTTTGTCGAGCTGTTTACCAAGGAAGAAGGGCGCCTGGGGGTAGTCGTGACCTTCATGGCAATCCTTGAGCTGGTCAAGGAATCCTTGGTCGAGCTGGTCCAGAATGAGCCTTTTGCGGCTATCCACGTGCGGGCGCGAGCCGAATAAAGAGCTGAATCGATGAATCTGACTGAACCCCGCGAACTGGCTCCGCTGCTGGAAGCCTTTCTCCTGGCCTCGGGCAAGCCGCAATCCCTGGAGCGCCTGTTCGAACTGTTTGAAGAAGCCGAGCGCCCTGAGCCGCCGGTGTTCAAGAAGGCCCTGGAGATTCTGCGCAAGTCCTGCGACGGCCGTGCCTTCGAGCTGCGGGAAGTGGCTTCCGGGTATCGCCTGCAAATTCGCGAGAAGTTTTCGCCGTGGGTCGGCCGCCTGTGGGAAGAACGCCCGCAGCGCTATTCCCGCGCGATGCTGGAAACCATGGCGCTGATCGCCTATCGCCAGCCGATCACCCGGGGCGAGATCGAAGACGTGCGCGGCGTCGCGGTCAACAGCCATATCGTCAAGACGTTGCTGGAGCGGGAGTGGATCAGGATCGTTGGCTACCGCGACGTGCCCGGCAAGCCGGCGATGTTTGCCACTACCAAGGTGTTCCTCGACCACTTCAACCTGAAAAACCTCGACGACTTGCCGCCGCTGGCCGAGCTGCGGGAGATGGAGCCGGACCCGGTCCTGGATTTCGACGACGCACCGGTGCCCGCCGGGTTGCAGGAGCTGGCCGACGCCAGCGCCGAGCCGGAAGAGCCGAAGGACGAAACCAGTTTCCACACATTGTTGCTGGAACTGGATGACATGGAGCAGGGCATCAAGACTGACTTCGATGACTTGCTGCGTGATGGTGCGGTCAGTGACGGTGAGCAGGAGCCTGCGTTGCAACTGAACGTTGAGGTTGAGCTGCCAGTCGAAGTTGAAGATGAGCCCGAGCCTGAACCCGAGGAGGACATCCTCGGCGTCGCCGAAGCCCGTGCCAAACTGCTGGCCGCCGTCGCCGCGCTCGAACAACCGCCGCTGAGCGACGAAGAAGACGAAGCCCGCGCCCTGGCCGAAGCCATCGAAAACGAACGCCGCCAATTCGAAGACTGACGCAGAACAAAATGTGGGAGCGGGCTTGCTCGCGAATGCGGTGTGTCAGTCGCCGGATGCTTGGCTGACCCACCGCATTCGCGAGCAAGCCCGCTCCCACATTTGGATTGTCGCCAGCAAGGAGAATTCGAATGAGCTCCACCAAAGACCCCTGCATCAGCGTCTGCAAATTCACCGATGACATCTGCGTGGGCTGCGGGCGCAGCAAGCGCGAGATCCGTGCCTGGAAGAAACTCGACAAGGTCGACAAGCGCACGGTACTCGCCGAAGCCGAGCTGCGCCTGCTGGCGCTGGGTGCCACCGGTCGGCGGAAAGGCAAATGAGCCCGCACTTATCGACTAGTCTCTGATGCGCAACGCGCGCCATGAGCGTATGATTCGCGACCCTTTGGCGATGCGTTCGCCAAAAGCCCAGCTTTTACTATCTTCAGGCCAAGCCTGAATCGACACACCGGGAGGTGCTTAAGATGAGTGACCAAGACCAGAACGACACCCAGGAAATCGGCCCCGCAGGCGAAAAACTGCAAAAAGTCCTCGCCCGTATCGGCGTAGGCTCGCGCCGCGACGTAGAAGCCTGGATCACCCAGAAGCGCATCAAGGTCAACGGCGTTGAAGCCACCCTTGGCCAGCGCGTCGACCTGCACGATGCCATCACCATTGATGGCAAGGTCATCAAGCGTGAAGAGGCCGCCGAATCGGTGCGCCGCGTCATCATGTACAACAAGCCTGATGGCGAAATCTGCACCCGTGACGACCCGGAAGGCCGTCCAACCGTATTCGACAAGATGCCGCGCCCCAAAGAAGGCCGCTGGATCAACATCGGTCGTCTCGACATCAACACCACCGGCTTGCTGATGTTCACCACCGACGGTGAGCTGGCCAACCGCCTGATGCACCCTTCCTACGAGATGGACCGTGAATACGCGGTACGTGTGCGTGGTGAAGTCGATGACGAAATGATCGAGCGCTTGAAAGCCGGCGTCGTGCTGGAAGACGGCCCGGCCAGGTTCACCGACATCAAGCAGGCGCCGGGCGGCGAAGGCTTCAACCATTGGTACCACTGCGTGGTGATGGAAGGCCGTAACCGTGAAGTACGTCGCCTGTGGGAATCCCAGGGCCTGGTGGTCAGCCGCCTGAAGCGCGTGCGTTTCGGCCCGGTGTTCCTCAACTCCGACCTGCCGATGGGCCGCTGGCGCGAAATGAGCCAGTACGAAGTCGACATCCTCAGTGCCGAAGTCGGCCTGACGCCGGTGGCCATGCCGCAGATGAACGCCAAGAGCAAAGACAAGCTTGAGCGTATGCAGCGTAAATCGTCGCGTCCGGTGGCGCGTACCGACCGTGTTGCCCGCACCCTGCGCCCTGCGCTGGATGCACCGGCCACGGGCGGCCGCATCTCCCGCGAGCCGCACATCGAAGGCGAGCGTCGTCCTTCGGCACCGGCCCGTCAGGATGGCGAACGTGCGCCGCGCGCACCGCGTCCAGCCGGTCGTGGTGATGCACCTGCCGGCGGTCGCGGTAACCGTGGCGAGTCTGGTCGTGGTGCTCCGGCTGCGGGCCGTGCCGACGACAGCGCCAGCACCAAACGCCCAGCCAAGCCATCGCCGAAAAAGCGCCCGGGCCTGAAGCTGGTCGATGACGCGCCATCGGGCAAGCGTCGTGGTGCACCGGCCGGTTCCGGCCAGCGTCCAGGTTTTGGTCGCAAGAAGCCGCAGTGATTCGTTAAGCACTGCATAAAAACGCCAACCCTCGGGTTGGCGTTTTTTTTGGCCTGGATTTGGAACCTGCTCTATGAGCAAAGCAGGTCCATTGTGGGAGCGGCTTGCTCGCGAATGCGGTGTATCAGTTGATACATCCAGTGACTGACCCACCGCATTCGCGAGCAAGCCCGCTCCCGCAGTTGATCTCCATTGTTTTGGCGGGCGTGTCAGAACATGAAAGCCCCATCGAACACGGGTTTATCGTCGAGGGCCAACACGCCGCTGGCGAAGATCAGGTCCAGGTGGTGGCTGCCTTTCTGCCCGCCACCCAATCCCAGGTGCAGCCCGCAATGACGCTCTTCAAAGCCGGCGTTGCGCGCATACAAATCCTTCACGCCTTCATTGGTGCCAATGCCCAGTTCTTCCACCCGGCGATTGGACGGGTTGGCATTCAGGTATTTGTTGAAGTCATCCGCCAGCCCCGGCACTTCGCTGGCCACGGTGCAGATGGTCGAGTTCTCGATCCACAGTTCCAGCGGTGATTGCAGCACGCCGTATTTGCGCGCAAAGGGAATGGTGCTGAGGAAGGTGCCGACGAACCGCACCTGGCCGTTGATGGCCTCGCTGTGGGTCGCGATCTCGCCGGGCGCCAGGTCGTGGTTGCCGATGCCGTTGATATTGGTCCACTTCTTGATGCTGCTCATGGGCGCTTCAAGGCGTGAGCCATGCTGGTCGGTGAAGCTCAGCACGCGGGCCTGGGACATGCGCCGGATCAACGTGGCGTTGAGGTCGGCAATCCGCTGTGGGGCGACGCTGAAGGTGTCGTAGAAATAGTCGCCGTAGTCCTTGAGCAGCAGGGATTTTTTCCAGTGCTCGGCCATCACGCCTTGCAGGGCACGGATAAAGTCCGGGCCTTCGGCGCGTGGGTTGGGCAGGGTCGAGGAATCGTAGAGAAACATGTACAGGTCACAGCCTTCGATGGCCTTGGCCAGCGTTTCGCTGGGGGCTTGGTCCAGGCGTTGTACCTGGAAGTCGAAGCGGGCAGCGCAGCCCTGGATTATCGACTGGGCGATGGCGTCGTAGCGTTCGGTATGGCCAAGCAAAATGGTGGGGCGGTGCAGGCCGGCGAGGGCCGGGTGATGGGCGAGGTAATACAGAAAATGTTCGACGGCGCGGGCCTTGTCCATGACGTCCTTCCTTCAAAGCCTTCGGTAGGAGCAGTGGCAGGTGCGGCGTCCCGCACCTGCCGGGGTGCCTGATCAGATTAGAAAGGCCACATCGCGGTGCCGAACGGCACGACGGCATCGGCTTGCATCATTTCAACGGCGGCCTCATGGGTCGGCGCTTCAAACCAATCGTCGAGTTGCAGTTCGGTTTCCAGGTCATTTTCCAGTGCTTGCATGGTGAATCTCCTAGATGACGTTGTTTGAGAACGAGCTTGCCAGCTTGCTGCGCTGGGCAAGTGGATGAACCTAGAAGAGAGTGTTTGGGATTGCAAAATTTTTATTGACACGGTTCCATTTGGATTTTTTATTCCGTTTTGATGGCGATTTGGTTTATGTCGATGAAACAGAGAGTTGGTTGCATCGTTTTGTAGGAATCGTCCTTTCGTCAACTTCTCGTTATCTGAAAGAATTTTCCTAATGTCCCTCCTATCTGCCGCACCGCATCCTGTCAGCCCAGACAGGTTTGGCGGTGTACAATGCGCCGCGTTTTACTGTGATCCCACTCTCTCAGGGCTATCCGCCTTGTTCATTCCGCCTGGCCACAAGCCCGTCGGGTTCGATTTCGTCACAGATAAAAACAACAGGTGACGTATGACCGTAAGAAAAAACGCTGGACCGGGGTTTGATCGGCGCTGCTGTAGCCCGTTACCAAAGCAGCACCCCTCCATGAGCACCCTCAAACCTTGCGTGAGACCCTTTCCATGAGTGAAGCCAACTCGCATTCAGGCGAACTGAAGCGCGGCCTGAAAAATCGCCATATCCAACTGATCGCCCTCGGTGGCGCGATTGGCACCGGGTTGTTCCTGGGGTCGGCCGGCGTGCTGAAATCCGCCGGGCCGTCGATGATCCTCGGGTATGCCATCTGCGGCTTTATCGCCTTCATGATCATGCGCCAGCTGGGCGAGATGATCGTCGAAGAGCCGGTGGCCGGTTCCTTCAGCCACTTTGCCCACAAGTATTGGGGCGGTTTCGCCGGCTTCCTGTCGGGCTGGAACTGCTGGATTTTGTACATCCTGGTGGGCATGTCGGAGCTGACGGCGGTCGGCAAGTATGTGCACTACTGGTGGCCCGAGATCCCGACCTGGGTGTCGGCGGCGGCGTTTTTTGTGCTGATCAATGTGATCAATCTTTCCAACGTCAAGGTCTTCGGCGAGGCCGAGTTCTGGTTTGCGATCATCAAGGTGGTCGCCATTGTCGGGATGATCGCCCTGGGCAGTTACCTGTTGGTGAGTGGCACCGGTGGGCCACAAGCCTCGGTGACCAACCTGTGGGAGCACGGCGGGTTCTTTCCCCATGGCGTGGGTGGTTTGGTGATGGCCATGGCGATCATCATGTTCTCGTTTGGCGGCCTGGAGATGCTCGGGTTTACTGCGGCTGAGGCGGACAAGCCACGCACGGTGATTCCGAAGGCGATCAACCAGGTGATCTACCGGATCCTGATTTTCTACATCGGCGCGTTGGTGGTGCTGTTGTCGTTGACGCCTTGGGACAGCTTGCTGGAGACCCTGAATGCCTCCGGGGACGCCTATAGCGGCAGTCCGTTTGTGCAGGTGTTTTCGATGTTGGGCAGCAATACCGCGGCGCATATTCTCAACTTTGTGGTGCTGACGGCAGCGTTGTCGGTCTACAACAGCGGCACTTACTGCAATAGCCGGATGCTGTTGGGGATGGCCGAGCAGGGTGACGCGCCTCGCGCATTGGCGAAGATCGACAAGCGTGGGGTGCCGGTGCGGTCGATCCTGGCGTCGGCGGCGATTACGCTGGTGGCGGTGTTGATGAACTACCTGATTCCGCAGCATGCGCTGGAGTTGTTGATGTCGCTGGTGGTGGCGACCCTGGTGATCAACTGGGCGATGATCAGTTTTTCGCATTTCAAGTTTAGGCAGCATATGGATCGGACGGGGCAGGTGCCGTTGTTCAAGGCGCTTTGGTATCCGTATGGGAATTATGTTTGCCTGGCGTTTGTGGTGTTTATTCTTGGGGTGATGCTGCTGATTCCGGGGATTCAGGTGTCGGTGTATGCGATTCCGGTTTGGGTGGTGTTTATGTGGGTTTGTTATGGGATCAAGAACAGGCGCAAGGCTCGGGAGGGGGTGGTGTTGAGTTGATGGTGTACATATCCGTTTCTTCGGTAACGGCGACTTATGGTTC
>NZ_JACAPT010000035.1:0-61720 GCF_013385565.1 Pseudomonas sp. E6002
CGAGTGGTGGGGCAAGAGCGTTTTGCTTACTTTTGCGCTCTTCAAAAGTGAGCCGCTGTAAGAGCGGAACCCCTATCAGCCGTTACCCAAATAACGGATATACACCCAAAACCCACCTCAGCCCCGCCGACTCCTCAGCCATTCCTCCCGGGTAATCTCCCAGATATCCTTGGGCAAACTCCCAGCGACAAACTGCCCCTCATCGGTCCTGACCAACCGCATCCCCGTCCGCTCGGAAATCCTGCGAGACGCCACGTTCGGCGCCGCCTTGGGCACGCGCATCACAGGCCGCTCCAGCACCTCAAACCAATACTCAGTCACCGCCGCACTGGCCTCGGCCATCAACCCCTGGCCCTGCCACTGCGGCGCCAGCCAAAAGCCGCGGTTGTTGTCCACCTCATCCATCAGGCTGACATTACCAATCAACACCCCAGGCGCGCTTTTCAGGCGGATCGACCAATGCCACTCCTCACCCCGAGCCATCGCCGGCAATGCAACCTGCTCCAGATAGCTGCGCGCACCATCCGCCGGGTACGGCCAGGGCACCAGGGCATTCAGGTAACGCACCACTTCCCAGTGCGGAAATTGCTGCTGGACACCCTCGGCATCCTCCAGCGTCAACGGCCGCAGGATCAGCCGTTCGGTATACAGCGTAGGTTGCGCATCCATGTCGTTACCAAGTGGCAGTGTTGGGAAAGTCCAGGGTCCCGCGATCCACAAAACGCATGGTGCCGAACAGGCCACCCGCGAGTTTCCCGCGCAACACGTACGGCAGGTTATTCAAACTCTGGGTCTGGCTCAAGCCAAGGGTCTGGCGCAAAACGGAAAACGCCGAAACGCTCACCGGCACCGTCAGCACCGTCTCCGAAAAGCGTGGGATCGAGCCACCCTGGTCACTCACCCCGGACGCCAGCGGCCGGCCATTGACCTCCAGGTCCAGGGCCACGCCGCTGTAGTCGATCGCGGTTTCATTGGGGTTCTGTATGCGCAGTTTCACCGCGAAACGCACTTCCAGGTCCTGGCTCTGCAGCGGCTCGATGCCCACCACGTTGATGTTCACCGGGTCGCGATTGGGAAACAGCGCGCACGCGCTCAGGGTGAGTAGCAGCAGTGACAAAACCATGAGCTTGCGCATAAAACGGGTTCTCCTATTTCGTGACGTCCGGGTCCTGCATCACTTTGAGGGTGGAGGCTTCCGGATCAAATTCATCTTCTTCCAGTTCTATGAACTCCTCAGGCAGGAAGATGTTCAGCACGATAGCGCAGAACGCCCCCACGGTGATTGGCGACTCGAAGATGTTGTGCAGTGCCTTGGGCAGCTCGCGCAGTACTTCCGGCACTGCTGCCACACCCAGGCCCATGCCCAGGGAGATCGCCACGATCAGCACATTGCGCCGGTGCAGCCCGGCTTCGGCGAGGATCTTGATCCCGGCCACGGCCACGGTGCCGAACATGATCAGCGTGGCGCCACCGAGTACCGGCTTGGGCATCAGTTGCAACACCGCGCCGATCATCGGGAACAGCCCCAGCAGCACCAGCAGCCCGGCAATGAAGTACGCCACATAACGGCTGGCCACGCCGGTCAACTGGATCACCCCGTTGTTCTGGGCGAAGGTCACCATCGGCAAGCTGTTGAAGGTGGCCGCCATCACCGAGTTGAGGCCGTCGGCCAGCAGGCCGGACTTGATGCGCTTGATGTACAGCGGGCCCTTGACCGGCTGTTGCGAGATCATCGAGTTGGCGGTCAGGTCACCGGCGGCTTCCAGGGGCGAAATCAGGAAGATCACCGCCACCGGGATAAACGCCACCCAGTCGAACGAAAAACCGTACTTGAACGGCACCGGTACGCTGATCAGTGGCAACTGGGGCAGGGCGCCCAGGTCGACGCGGCCCATCCACCAGGCCACCACAAAACCCAGGGTCAGGCCGATCACGATCGAACCCAGGCGCAGGAACGGGTTGTTGAAGCGGTTGAGCACCACGATGGTCAGCAGCACCAGGGCCGCCAGGCCCATGTTGCCGGCGGCGCCCAGGTCGCTGGCGCCATAACCGCCGGCCATGTCGGTGACGGCCACCTTGATCAGCGACAAACCCATCAAGGTAATGATGGTGCCGGTGACCACCGGGGTGATCAGCTTGCGCAGCTTGCCGATGAACTGGCTGAGCACCACTTCGATAAACGCCGCGAAAAAGCAGATGCCGAAGATCGTCGACAGGATCTCATCGGTGCCGCCGCCCCGGGCCTTGACCATGAAGCCGGCACTGAGGATCACGCTGATAAACGAAAAACTGGTGCCTTGCAGGCACAGCAGGCCCGAACCCACCGGGCCGAACTTGCGGGCCTGCACAAAGGTGCCGAGCCCGGACACAAACAACGCCATGCTGACCAGGTACGGCACTTCGCTTTCCAGGCCCAGCACGCCGCCGACGATCAGCGTCGGGGTGATGATCCCGACAAAGCTGGCCAGCACGTGCTGCAGGGCGGCAAATATCGCCGCGCTGAAGTGCGGACGGTCGTCGAGGCCGTAGATCAGGTCGGATTTATAACGGGGGCGAGGGGTTTGAGTGTCAGACAAAATACGGGCCCGGGTAGGAAAAAGGAGGCGCAGGATGCCAGAAAGTGCCAGTTGTCAGAAGTGTGAAAAAATATTTCGAAACATCCCCCATTAAATCCTCAAGCCGGCCGATAACGTTGTAGGCACCACATACCTATTAAAACAGTGGCGCCGTAAGGTCAGAGCAGCGCGTTGACGCTGACTGACCGTGTCGCGGCAGGGACGCGCGCAGCCACTACTTCTGAGAGCGCACCTATGTCCCTCCGTAACCTGAATATTGCCCCCCGAGCTTTCCTTGGTTTTGCGTTCATTGCGTTGCTTGTGGTTATCCTGGGGGTGTTTGCGGTCAACCGCATGACGCTGATCCGCCAGGCCTCGGTCGACATGGGAACCAACCAGTTACCCAGCGTGAAGTACCTTGGCAACATTACCGAAAACGTGTTGCGCCTGCGCATCCTGTCCTTCCGCATTCTGATCAACCGCGAGCCGGCCGCCGTGCAGGACGCCAAGGAGCGCTCGGCCATTCTGGTGGACAAGGTCAAGGTGGCCCAGGCCGCCTATTCGGCCTTGCCTGCCGAGGGCGAAGAGGCCAGCGTCTACAAAGCCTTTTCCGCGACCCTCGACAGCTACCTGACCGCCCAGGCCGAGATGATGTCGCTGTCGCAGCAAAACAAGGTCGAGGAGATGCGTACCCTGATCAATACCCGGATCAAGGACGGCACCGACCTGATGGGCGAGCAGTTGAATAAACTGATCGCCATCAACAGCGCCGGGGCCGATCAGGCCAACGTCGCCGCCGAAGGCAGTTATTCCCAGGCTGTGACCGGGATCATCATCGTCGCCGTGGTGGCAGCCTTGATGACGGTGTTGCTGGCCTGGCTGCTGACCCGCAGCATTGTCGCTCCGCTGCAAAAGGCGGTCAGTGCTGCCGAATCCATCGCCGGCGGCAACCTGAGCAAACCCATCGAAGTCGACGGCAAGGACGAACCGGCCCGCCTGCTCGGCGCCCTGGCCGCGATGCAGAACAACCTGCGCCAGACCATCCAGCACATCGCCGGCTCAGCCACGCAGTTGGCCTCCGCCGCTGAAGAGCTCAGCGCCGTCACCGAAGAAGCCTCCAAAGGCCTGCAACAGCAAAACAACGAAATCGACCAGGCCGCCACCGCGGTCAACGAAATGACGGCCGCCGTGGAAGAAGTGGCGCGCAACGCGGTGTCCACCTCCGAGGCGTCCAGCCAGTCCAACCAGGCTGCGCGGGAAGGGCGCGACCGAGTGGTGGAAACCGTCGGCGCGATCCAGACCATGACCCAGGACGTGCAAAACACCTCGGTGCTGATCGAAGGCCTGGCCACCCAGGGCCGTGATATTGGCAAGGTACTGGATGTGATTCGCGCGATTGCCGAGCAGACCAACCTGCTGGCACTCAACGCGGCGATTGAAGCGGCGCGTGCCGGTGAAGCCGGGCGTGGTTTTGCGGTGGTGGCGGACGAAGTGCGGGCCCTGGCCCATCGCACGGCGCAATCGACCCAGGAAATCGAGAAAATGGTCGCCGGCATTCAGAGCGGTACGGGTGAAGCGGTGCAGTCCATGCAGCAGAGCAACCAGCGCACCCAAAGCACCCTGGAAATGGCGCGGGCTGCCGGTGTGGCCCTGGAGCAGATCACCCAGTCCATCAGCCTGATCAACGAGCGCAACCTGGTGATCGCCAGTGCCTCGGAAGAACAGGCTCAGGTGTCCCGCGAAGTGGATCGCAACCTGGTGAACATCCGCGACCTGGCGACGCAGTCGGCGGCGGGTGCCAACCAGACCTCAGCCGCCAGTCACGAATTATCGCGCCTGGCGGTGGATTTGAACGGGATGGTGGCCAGATTCGTCATTTAATCTGAAATGCGATCAAAAATGTGGGAGCGGCGGTGCGACGATTCGACTTGCTCGCGAAAGCGGTGTATCAGTTGATGCATTCGGTGGCTGACACACCGCCTTCGCGAGCAAGTCGAATCGTCGCACCGCCGCTCCCACATTGGCTTCTGTGGTGCTTCAGGAATCAGTGTTTCCAGGCGGCTGGGTTCACCAGGTTCTTCGGCTTCTCACCGGCCAGCGCCGCCAGCAGATTGTCCACCGCACACTTGGCCATCGCCTCCCGCGTCTCATGAGTCGCTGAACCGATATGCGGCGTCGCCACCACATTGCTCAAGCGCAACAACGGCGAATCATGCTGCAGCGGCTCGCGCACAAACACATCCAGTCCCGCTGCGCGTATCGTGCGCTGTTGCAACGCCTCGATCAGCGCCGCCTCGTCCACCACCTTGCCTCGGGAGATGTTGATAAAAATCGTCTCCGGGCCCATCAACGCGAACTCTTCAGCACCGATCAAACCTTCGGTTTCAGCCGTCAGCGGCAAGGTCAGGCACACAAAATCGGCTTCCCGGAGCAGGTCCGGCAGGCTGCGGTATTGCGCGTCAAACCGCGCCTCCACTGCAGGTTTTGGCGAGTGGCTGTGGTAGATCACCGGCATGCCGAACCCGAAGTGCCCACGCTGGGCCAATGCTTCACCAATCCGCCCCATGCCGATAATGCCCAGGGTCTTGCCATGCACGTCGCTGCCGAAATGCAGCGGGCCGATGTTCTGGTTCCAGTTGCCGGCGCGCACCATATTGGACAGCTCCACCACTCGCCGGGCGGTCGCCAGGATCAGGGCGAAGCCGGTATCGGCGGTGGTTTCGGTCAGTACGTCGGGGGTATTGCTGAGCAGGATGCCGCGCTCGGTCAGGTAGTCGATATCGTAGTTGTCGACACCGACCGACACGCTGGCCACCGCCTCAAGGTTTGGCGCCAGATCCAGCAGTTTGGCATCCAGGCGCAGGCTGGCACCGAGCAAGCCCTGAGCGGTCGGCAAGGCTTCACGCAGTTTGGCCAGGCCGCTTTCATCCAGCGATTCAATAAGCGTGATCTGGGCCTGTTCATGCAGGCGGGCCATCAGCGGTGCAGAGAGTTTCTTGTAGAGCACGACAGACTTTTTCATCAGGTCTTTACCTTCAATTCAAGGGAGTGCAGCGGGGCGCGCTCGCGGTCGCTGGCGCCGGGCTTGAGAAAGATCGTCAACACCACCGACACCAGCAGCGCACCACTCATCAGCAAGTACGAGGCGCCGGGCGATCCGGTGCTGCTGTTGAGGTAGCCCACCAGGTACGAACCGCCGAACGAACCGAGGGCGCCCATGCTGTTGATCAGCGCCATGGCGCCGCCGGCGACGTTGGCCGGAAGGATCTCGGGGACGATTGCGAAAAACGGCCCGTACGGCGCGTACATACAGGCCCCGGCGATCACCAGCAGGGTGTACGACCACCAGAAGTGTTCGGCGCCGAGCACGTAGGACGCATAAAACGCGATGGAGGCGATCAGCAACGGTGGCCACACAAAACGTTTACGTTTTTGCAGTTTGTCCGAGCCCCAGGACACCGCCAGCATGCCGATCACCGCCGCCAGGTACGGCAGCGCCGAGAGCCAGCCGGCCTCGACCATGTCCATTTTCAGGCCGGCCTTGAGGATCGACGGCAGCCACAGCACGAAGCCATACACGCCAATGCTCCAGCAGAAAAACTGCAGCGCCAGGATGATCACCTTGGGTGAGCGAAAGGCCTCGGCGTAGTTCTTTACCGCCTTGATGCCCACTTGTTCTTCGGCGAGGGCGGTTTCCAGGTCTTTTTTATGCTGGGCGCTCAGCCATTTGGCGTCGGCGGGTTTTTCATCCGCCAGCTTCCACCAGATAAACGCCCACAGCACCGCCGGCAAACCTTCGATGATAAACATCCAGCGCCAGCTGAAATGCTGTACCAGGTAGCCCGAGACCACCGACATCCACATCATGGTCACCGGGTTGCCGAGGATCAGGAAGGTGTTGGCCCGCGAGCGTTCTGCACGGGTGAACCAGTGGCACAGGTACACCAGCATCGCCGGCATCACGGCGGCTTCGACCACCCCGAGCATGAAGCGGATCACGATCAGCATGTAGGCGTTGGACACCATGCCGGTCAGGGTGGCCAGGCCGCCCCACAGGATCAGGCTGACGAAAATCAGCTTCTTCACGCTGCGTTTCTGCGCGTAGATCGCACCGGGCACCTGGAAGAAAAAGTAGCCGAGGAAGAACAGCGCGCCGAGCAATGACGACATGCCCGGGGTGATCATCAGGTCTTCGGCCATCCCGGAGGCGGCGGCAAAACCGTAGTTGGCGCGGTCCAGGTACGCCAGGCTGTAGGTGATAAACACGATGGGCATGATGTACCACCAACGGCGGGTGGCGAGTTTCAACGGTTCCATAAGGTTGCTCCTGAGCTTGTTGTAGTTGTGGCAACAGGTAACTCGGTGATGCTGATTAACCGGCTTTCTGGGTGTGGGGCAGATCGGTCCTGAACGGCAAGCCTTCCATGTCGCCACGGCTCTGCACCGCGCGGCTGCCGATCCAGTTGCCGCGCTGCACGGCTTCGCTGAAGCTCAGGTTTTCCAGGAGCGCGCTGATCATGCCCACGGCAAATCCATCGCCGGCGCCGACCGTGTCGACCACCTTGGCCACTGGCACGGCGGCGACAAACCCCTGGTCCAGCTGGGTGCGGTAATACGCGCCGTGGGGCCCGAGCTTGATGGCCACGGCTTCCACGCCCTGGTCCAGGTAAAACGCGGCGATGTCGGCCGGGTCTTCAAAGCCGGTGAGCAAGCGGCCTTCGCTCAAGCCCGGCAACACCCAGTCCGCCAGGCAGGCGAGGGCGTTGATTTCGCTGATCATGCGTTGCTCGTTCGCCCACAGGGACGGGCGCAGGTTCGGGTCGAAGGACACGCTGCGCCCGGCCTCGCGCATTTGCGTCATCAACTGGCGCGACAGGTCGCGGGTGGCATCCGACAGCGCCGGCGGAATGCCGGTGGCGTGCAGGTGCCGGGCTTGCAACAGCTCAGGCTTGATCGCCTCGACCGACAGATGGCTGGCGGCCGAGCCACGGCGGAAGTACTCCACCTGCGGATCATCGCCGGCTTCCTCGCGGGACTTGAGTTGAAAGCCCGTGGGGTGCAGCGGGTCCACCGCCACATGAGTGCAGTCCAGGCCTTCGTTCTGCAAGGTGTCCACCACGAAGCGCCCGAGGGAATCGGCACCCACGCGGCTCAGCCATGCGACGTTGAAGCCCAGGCGTGACAGGCCGATGGCGACGTTGCTGTCGGCGCCGGCAATGCGCTTGTGAAACTGGGCAACCTGGGACAGGTCGCCGGTCTGTTCGGCGACAAACATCGCCATGGTTTCACCAAACGACAGGATATCGATCTCAGACATGTGCGTTCTCCACGCGTGGCTGGCCGAGGACGGCGAGGGCGGCGACCTGCTGGGCGGTGACCTGCACCAGGTCATTGCCTTGCAGCGGAAATTCCACGGCCCGGGTAATACCTTGAGTCATGTGCTTGAGCAGTTGTTCCCACAGATGCAGGTCGGCGGCGCCCGGCGGCAGGGCCACCAGCTTGCCGTCGGCGCGGCGGGCCACCGCCTTGCAGTGCAGGTAATCCACGTGGCGGCCCAGCAGGCGTGCAGCGGTGGTCGCCGACTGGTCCTGCCATTGCCAGTTACCGATATCGAAGGTCATTTTCACCGGCACCGCCAACCGCTCGATTTCGTTGAAAAAGCGCTGCATCGGCTCGATGCGCCCGCCGTGCAGGGTCTGGTCGTTTTCCACCAACAGCTTGACCGGATGCCGGTTGAGCAGGGCGCTCAAACTGTCGAGGTCGTTGGTGTCGGTGAAATAGCCCAGGGAGACTTTCAGCCAGCGGGCGCCGAATGCCTGGGCGCGGTCGAGGGTGGCGGCCAGTTCGGCATTGGGCTGCGAGCGACCGGCCACCCAGAGTTCCAGGGGCGATGAGAACACGCACTCCAGGCCTTGATCGGCTGTAGCTTGCGCCAGCTCATGGGGTTGTTCGGTGGTCAGCAGCTCTTCGCGCCATTCGATGCGTTGCGCGCCGGCGGCAGCCAGCACCTCGACGAAACTCAACTGGCCTTGCTGGCGGACCAGGTCGGCGCCGTAACTGGAAAGGCTGATGGAGACGGGGTATTTATGCATTGTTGTGGACCTCTGAAACCGGTTTCATTTTTATTCGCAAAATAAACGTGTGGGAGCTGGCTTGCCTGCGATGGCGGCGGTCAGCCGCCTACTGCTTCGCCGGAGAAACCGTTATCGCAGGCAAGCCAGCTCCCACAAGGGATTGGGTCGAGCCCCGGATAATCAGTTGTGGCAAGAAATCCAGGGTGCGTGGGGGCTGGCTATCGCCGCGCAAACGCTTGAGTAAACAGTCAAACGCACTGGCGCCAATGGCCTCGGTGGGCTGGGCGAGGGCGGTGATGCCGTTGCCCACCAGCGGGTACCAGTCGAGGTCATCCAGGGCGATCAGGCCCACGTCATCAAACAGGTCGCAGCCTAGATTTTTCAACGCACGGGTACAGGCCAGTGCCGCGATTCCGTTGGCGCAGAACAACGCCTTGGGGCCGGATTTGCCTAGAAACTTTTGCAGACGCTGTTCCAGTTCGCCGTCCAACTCCAGTACGGCGCCGGTCAACGTCGGACGGTTGGTCATCTCCGCCTTGAAACTGTCCAGGCGCTCAAGCCGCGAGCTGGTGCCGTCGGTGGCTTCAGTCACCAACAGCAGGTCGCGATAGCCTTGCTGTTCCAGATGCTCCACGGCCATGCGCACCGCCACCGGGTTGTCCAGCCCTACCAGGTCGCTGTGCAGCGGTTCGACCTTGCGGTCCACCAGCACCAGGGGCATTTCCCGTTGCAGTTCCAGCAATTGGTCCAGGTGATGGCCGAGGGTATTCACGATCAGCCCTTCGATATTGTAGGCACGCAGGGCCGCCAGGTGCTGGCGCTCCTGCTCGTCATCGCGGTCGGTGTTGCACACCACCAGGCTGTAGCCGTGCTGGCGGCAGGCGGTTTCCACGCCATGCATCACGGCAATCGAATAGGGGTTGCGGATATCGGCTACCAGCATGCCGATCAGGCGGGTGCGCCCGCGTTTCAGGCCGCGGGCCATCTGGTTGGGGCGATAGCCCAGCTCATCGATGGCCTGCTCGATGCGCAGGGCGATGGCATCGGAGAGCAGGGCACGGTCGTCGCCGATAAAGCGCGACACGCTGGCCTTGGACACACCGGCGCGCTCGGCGACGTCCAGCATGGTCACGCGGCTGCGTTGGGCGGCGGAAAAAGTAGTCACGGCGGCGGGCCTTTCTTATTGGATTTATCTGGGTTCCAAGGCGAAACCAATTGCTGAAACCGGTTTCAGGAAACACCAAGTAGGAAATTTCGTCAAGCGCTGCTCAGTAACCGCCCTGGCAGCAAGGCCGAGCAAAAAGCGACGAATGGAGGGGGCTACCTGTTAATTCTGACAGTATCCGGCCGGAGGAATCGGGCGCTTAATTCTCTCAACGCCACTTGGTATACACACGCCGCCTGCCGGCAGGCCACTGTCCACCGTGTTGAGGATTAAACCCATGTCTGACGTCTCTGAATCCACTTACCTGATCAAACCCTTGGGCGCGGACGACGGGGGCACTGTGTTGCTGGACCCGATGGACATACCCGGCGTCGACAGTGGTGACCCCCGGGGCGTGATCCCGCGCTCGCGCCTGCAGGGCCCGCTGCAGGTCAACATTCCGATGTGGAACCCGCGACCCGAGCCGCTGCTGGATGAGCCGCACATCGTGCGCCTCCGCTGGGTGTGGGCGGGTGTCGATGAGGTGGTTGATTCGCGGCAGGTGTTTGGCCCGCCACCCCCTTTGCCAGCGGTGATCTCACTGGAGGTGCCCCTGTCACGATTGACTGATGAGGGCTCCGGCACCGCGCAACTCTACTACACGGTTCAGGACTCCTTTGGCGGCGTCAGTGTGCTGAATCCCAGGAGAACACTCACCATCGATCTGGACTCGCCTGAGTTACTGAACCCTCTGGATACTGTGGATTTTGTAGTTGCCCCGACCCCGAACGTCGATGAGCAATACCTGCTCGATAACGTGCCGGTGGCGTTCAATATTCCGTTCTACACCGTGCGCGCGGACAGGGACCGGATTGAATTCTACCTGTCCAACCGGGATAACCCGCCGCTAAGCGCGGCGGACGCCGAGTACGTGATCGCGTTAGCCTCAGACCCGCTGGTTGCTTACGTGGACCCCGATATTTTTCGCAGGTTGAACAACGGTGACGCCTATATTTTCTACCGCATTTTTGACGAGGCAGGCAATTTCAGCAGCCAGAGTGCCGGACTGCTGTTTCAGCTGGCACTGACGCCGTTGCCGAGCAACTTGCCGCGTCCGCAAATTCGGCCACCGGCATACGACGACAGCCTGATCAAGCGCGATGATGCACGTCGTGGCGTGTTCATGCGCATTGACCCCGCCTACGACGATTGGGCGCCGGGGGACCAGGTAATCGCCTATTGGAATGCCCGTCCGACAGTCCCGCAGCCGGTACTGAGCTTCCCTTGTGATGTGGAAATTCCATGGCTGACCCTCAGGGGGCCTGCGCCTGTACTGGTTCCCGAAGCGGCGGTGGTGCGCTACGAAATCATTCGCGGAGCCCTGCCTCCATTTCGTTCCTTATCGGAACGGTTCAATGTCGACCTGACGATTGCCGGCCAGGACCATCCCAATGCGCCCGCATTGCTTAACCCGACCCTGGCCAGCGTCACGGTGATAGGGCGCGGCTCCAAGACTCCCAATCAGCTCAATCATCTGGATCGTGGGTTGGCTGCCCAGGCATATGTTCCTTTGTTTGCAGATCCGGTTGCGGGTCAATTGCTCAGTCTGTTCTGGAACGGTGTTGGCCCGGTGGCCAGCCATCCCGTGCAGTTGGGGGAGGTAGGAGGGCAGTTGGTGTGGTTTACCGATATTCCCTGGAATCTGATCGAGGGGACGGTCAATCCACGTCTGCCGGTCCATTACCTCACCAGTAATGGGGTCAACGAACAACAGTCGCCGCCAACTTTTGTGAATGTCGATGTGACGGCGCTGATTGATTTTACTCCTCCGCAAGTTCAGCACACCCTGACTAGCGAGTATGTGACCTGTTGTTCTTCGCCTTCGCCTTTATATGGCGTGCATTGGTTGATTCCGGGCAATATCGGCCTGCAACTTAACGACGAGGTGCGTTTTCACTGGCAAGGCTATGCGCGTAATAACTGGGTTGATCCTATTGCTGGCACTGAATACGAAGAAACCATCCAAGTGCTGCAACCCCATATTGATAACGGTATTAAAGTTGTGGTGGAACCGTTCGACCGGACCTTGGAGCCTATGCGCGAATACGGTTCAGCTGTCGCCAGTTTCGAAGTGTGGCGCAACCTGGGCAAGGTGGGTGACTCCCGGCCAGACGTCAAGGGGAGCGGACATATCCGTGTCGACCTGACCTTTCCAACGGGTGGGTTTTGTAAACCCGGGGATGTCATTAGTTGCACCAGTGATGGAAAGGCAACGTTGGTCAAAGATTAAAGAACTGGGTGTATTTGTTGTTGTGCAGGGAATAGTCGGCGTGTGATAGGCGTGCAAGCGCTTTGTCTCGCGACGCGAACGGCTACGTCAATGGTAGGGAAGTGTGGGTGAGATGTAATTCGTCTTAATATCTGGAGACACGTAATGAAAAAGGACACGCTCGACTTTATCCGTAACTATGCAAAGAATCGAAGTGCCAATACGACTGGCGCCTTGCCTGATGGTATTCTTGAAGGTGAGGTGCCTGGCTACCCTGGATTGCTTTCACGGGAGTACAACCTGCGTGAGAATTTGAATTTCTCTATTCCACTATGGCCTGACGCCGATACCCATCCGTTTCTTGACGATCTTGTCAGTGTTTGGTGGAAAAATTTCGATGACACCGAGTGGGGCACGCCCATTTATAGGTTCACCGTTGTTGCCCCAGGGCCTGAGACAGTGGTGAACATTGCTCAAGGTCGGCGGCCCGCGGGGCGGTACCAAATCAAGTACGGAATTGAAGTACGTGGCGTTGACAACTATTCCGAATCAGATCCGCAGACCGTTATCGTTGACCTGACACCACCGTATGCCATTTCCCCCGATGCACCGCCGGCGCCGATTCCGCCTGCCGACCTGCCGACACCTGCCGACCGCGACTACTTTGAAAGCAAGCCCAATGAGTCTGCAGTGTTTACGATCCCGGATTATGTGGCGCATGGTCGGGCAGACGGCGATTGGGCGTATCTTTACTATAATGGCTCCGATACGCCCTATGCACCCAACCCGCCCGATCCTTCGCCACGCTGGAATCTGCCTGCGGACCTGAGCTTTCCATTGCCATTATCCGTGGTTGACGCCAATCCGGATGGCCTGCGCAATTTGCGGTATGAGTTGTTCGACGCGGCAGGGAATTGGGCGCGGCTTTCGACTGCCTACGAGATGGACGTGGGCCTGTTTCCAGCGCCCGAGAACCTGCTGGCCCCCCTGGTTGACCGAACCTCACCCCCCGGCGATGTATTGATTGATCGGGCGGACGTTGCGCTGGACGGCGGCATGATCGTGCGTATTCCTGAATATACGAACTTTCTGCGCGGCGTCGATGGAGATGAATTCCTCGTCACATTGAGGACAAGCATCACCACCGTTAACTTGGAGGCCCAGCCACTGGGCAACAGCCGTTTCCCGGCGGAGGTTTACGTTCCGTACAGGGTGCTGGAAATCCTGTATGGGGCCACTCGAGGGCTATTGCCGTTGACGGTTTCCTATGTGGTGCGGCGGCGGTCTGTCAACAACCCGGCGACACCGACCACCACCGTCAACCTGGACCTGTTTGTTGTCGGCCCCACTCCCATTGGCCCGGACCCGATCAACGATGACCTGCTGCCCGTAGTCGTGAACGGGGTGGACGCAACCGGTACCGAGGGCCCCGACGACGAACTGGAGCGCGACCACGCCAACCGGCCTGCAATTGCTCGGGTAACGTTATGGAGTACGGCACCCACACCGGATGCCAGCGACTTTACGATCCGCCTTTACTATTCGGGCGAACTCGTTGCTACCCAACCGGTGACTGGCGCCTCGGCTGGCCAGGTGATTCCGCTCTCAATCCCGTGGAGCTTCATTGAGCGTCATGGCAATGGCCGCAAGACGGTGTTCTACACCATTGCCCAAGGGGCCAGCACCAACCGCCAGTTTTCCCCTGAAACCACGGTGACGGTGAATGCCAACTTCAAAGAGCTTGCCCCGCCGGTGGTACGACATCTGTCGGACGCAGGGGCGATCAACTGCACTACGTTCAGGCCTGAAAATCCTCCCGGAAACGTTGTGGTGTTTATCCCGCCTTCGGAGCACTTTGAACTGAGGATGGTGGTTACGCTGCACTGGCAGGGCTACAGCGACAATGCAGGAATGGTAGCGGTCCCGGCAGCAGTGGGTCGTGTGGACTCCATACCGCTCACGCAAGCCATGATCAATTCTGGGTTCGAGTTGCTCCTTGGGCCCTATGAGACCATCTACAAACCCATCCAGCCCCACTCGGGTGCAAGGCTGGCCGGCTCCGCGCGGATCTGGTACACCATCAACCTGCCTGAAGGACCATTACCTTCCGATGAAGCACATCCTCTTGTTCGCGGGGTTCGGATAGGTGGAACGAATGGCTTTTTCTGCGACGGTACTGCCGTCCCGCTTCCTTGATACTTGTTTGAGCCCTATTGCCAAAGAGGAGCCTTGCTCCTCTTTGGCATTTTTGCCCTTGGGTCGACTACAAACTGCATTCACTTTCAGCACAGCACCTTGGGATTAGTCCTACAGATGTTGGGAACAGCTCTGGGTACCTTGGGCGCCGCTTGATTGGCAGGGTCCACACGCTTTTCGGAACCGGCCAGTTTTTTTCCGTAAAGGAACGCCAACCCAGAGGTCCGTAAAGATGTCAGCTCCATTCAATTTCAAACCAACTCCCTTAAGCCTTGCCTTCAAGGCCAAGGCCGTCACACTGCTGATGCTCATGGCGCAGCTGTCCGAAGCGCGTGTCGTGACCGGCCCGGATGAAATGGTGGGGCCTGGCCCGCGCCCTGACACTTTTGAATTGCGTGCAGGTTCCCGCCTGACGGTTCTGGGAGTGCCCACCCTGCAAATCACTGCCAATTCCGCAACCCTGATTGTCAATGCCGGCAGCAGCACCCGGGACATTGCCGCAATCAACTCCGACATCCGCATCGATGGTTCGGACGTCGTTGCGCGGGATTCGGCAAGGGCTGGGGTTCATGTCACGGGCAGCAACGTGCTGATCACCAACAGCAACGTTACCCACAACAACGGAACCGGGCTGGCAGCGGCCCGTTCCCTGGGCGCCACCAATGGTTCCAGCGTCACGGTCGTCAACAGTCACATCACCGGCAGCACCCGCGGTGCCTCGGCCAGTGCCCACAGTGTGCTGGACCTGACCGATTCGCGTGTCGAGGCGACCGCAGATGATGGCGTGGGTATCGAACTGTTCAATGGCCAGGCCCGTGCGTTCAATACCAGCATCGTTGGTGGAGACATTGGCGTGAAGATGGGCGTGGATAACGACCCGACTTTGGCCAGCAGCCTGATCCTCGACCGCTCGAGCGTCGAGGGCAAGACCGGTTCGGCGATTCAGGTCGGCTCGTTCAGGCCCGGGGAATCCACCCTTGCTGATATTCATGTACTCAATGGCTCCACGCTGACCGGCGCAAACGGTGTGCTGCTGGAAGTCATGAACGGCGCCACCGCCAACATGAACGTCGACCGCAGCTTCCTGGTCGGTGACGTGGTGGTCGAAGACGGCAGCACCGCCAGGTTGCAGCTCAACAATGGCTCCTGGCTCACCGGCAAACTGCAGAACGTCGCCGAGTTGAGCGTCAATTCAGCGTCCCACTGGATGCTGGTGGATGACAGTTCAGTCGGCGACCTGATCATGGGCGGCGGCACCGTGCACTTTGGCGGCGCCGATGAGTTCTTCCAGTTGGACGTCAACAGCCTGTCGGGTGACGGCAGCTATGTGATGCACACCGACTTCAGCACCGGCCAGACCGACTTGCTCAACGTCAACGGGGTCGCCACGGGCAACCACAGCCTGCTGTTGGCGGCGACCGGCTCCGAGTTGGCGAGTGCCTTGCCGATTCGCGTGGTGCACACCGAAGGTGGCGATGCGCACTTCTCGCTGGACGGCGACACCGTGGATGTGGGCGCCTATTCCTACGGGCTGAAGAAGGAAGACACCGACTGGTACCTCGACCCTAACCGTCGTGGCACCAGCAACAGCACCAAAACCGTAATGGCGTTGTTCAACACGGCCCCCACCGTGCTGTACGGCGAGATGTCCCTGCTGCGTACCCGCATGGGTGAGCTGCGTTTCAGCGACGGCCAGAGCAACGGGTTCTGGATGCGTGGCTACGGCAACAAATACGAGGTAGCCGGGAACAAGGACGGTGGTGGCTACACGCAAAACCAGCGTGGCCTGAGCCTGGGTGCCGATGCGCCATTGTCGGGCGGAGATGGCCAGTGGATGGCCGGTGTCATGGCGGGTCACAGCACGTCCGACATCAGCGCCAACACTTCCGGCAGCGGCAAGGTCAACAGCTACTACCTGGGGGGTTATGCCACCTGGATCGACGACGAGAGCGGGCTGTACTTCGACGGCGTGGTCAAGCTCAACCGCTTGCACAACGAGGTCAACGTGACCATGAGCGACGGCAAGCGTGCCAAGGGCAACTACACGCAGAATGCCGTGAGCGCATCGGCGGAAGTCGGCCGGCATATCAAGCTCGACGATGGTTACTTTGTAGAACCGTACTCGCAACTGAGCACAGCGATTATCCAGGCGCAAAGTTACGAGCTGGACAATGGCCTGCAGGCCAAGGGTGATCGCACCGCCTCCGTGGTGGGCAAGCTCGGCGTGACAGGTGGCAAGAATATCCAGCTGGAGAGCGGCGGGGTGCTGCAGCCCTACCTGCGTACAGCGTTGGCCCATGAGTTCAACCACAGCAACAAGGTCAAGGTGAACGACCAGCGCTTCAACAACGATGTGTTCGGTTCGCGTATTGAAGTGGCAGCGGGCGTGGCGATGTCGGTGTCGAAGAACGTCAAGCTGCACGCTGATATTGAACATGCCCAGGGCAAGAAGGTGGATCAGCCGTGGGGGGTTAATGTGGGAGTGCGTTACGACTTCTAGGAAACAGGGGTAAAGAAAAAGGAAGCCGAGGCTTCCTTTTTTTGTGGGTGGGAGTTTGGGGTTAAATGGATCTGTCCCCATCATTTTTTGATGAATAATTGCTAGTAGCGAGTAAGGCACCATCCTCCGTAGATTGCATGGGAAGAGTTTACCGCCCATAACTGTATAGGGGCAGATATGTGCACGAACCAGTACCACGCATGCGGACTGAACTCGCAAAGCCCGTAATGTTTTGAGCGCGCTGGTGGATAATATATAGTGTTGAGCCGGTCCAAAGGACCAGTCCCCACAGTAGAAACTATCGGGTAGCCTCCTATCGATCGCATCCAGTTTATCTGAGCCTGAGAACTTTGTTCCGTCTCGTTGACTTGCAGTTGATAGATGTTGGAAACATTAACTGTATACTGCCTTTGAATATTGTTTCTATCAAAAGCAGTGATAACTGCCGATCCGTTGCGATTACCTGTCACCTTGCCCGACGAGGCATCTACTGAAGCAATCGCGGGATTGCTGGAGCTATAACGATAGTTTGGCACGCCACCACTGGCCACGCGAGTCGCCGTATTGTTCGGCCAGTCTTGCCCTCTTGGGGACCAGTTTGCAATGATCCTAACTCCATTCAGGTTTAATTGACTTTGATCAATCCTCAGTGAAGTAATTACCGTATAGGTCGCAGTGGGGAACGTAATGGCCGTGGATTCAACGCTGCTGCCATCAAACGTTACCTTACACGTTACGGTGATGGTGCTGTTGTTAGGCAGGCCGTCCAGCCATGTGCGCAGTACCGCCTTGTTCACCAAGCCGGTCGATACTTCTCCCGCTGGCAGGCTGTAGTTTGTCAGCACATTCAACGGCGCGCTGCCCGCCCTGGTCAGTTGCACCCAGACCTTCTGGCCCGTTGCGGCCAAAGGCCAAGGGGCAACACTCAAGGTGGCATTGGTGCTGAAGTTATTGAGGTTCAACTCACCGCCTGTAGGGACGCCATTGATCAGCGGCCGAGGCAGCGCCGAGGACGGAACACGGTTGACGGTCAGCTTCTGTGTTTCTGACGGGACAGTAGTCGTCCCTATCGTCGCCATATAACGGAGCTCGATCAATTTGCCCGCGCTGTTGGCGAGGATGTCCCGGCTGATCTGAAAGTCGACGCGCTTATTGGTGTTACCGTTCTGCGCCGGGATGGTCGCCATGGTGCCGTTCGGGTAAATCCACTCGAGGGCGATGCGGTGGGCCGCGGTCATTTCGTTATAGGCCACCGCCACATAGGCGTTGTTCTGCCAGTCCTGTGGGTCGATGGTCAAGGTGGCGCCCTGCAGATTGGCAAAGGCCGGGCGCGGCAATGTGGCGGGGATCGACTGGATGATATGCTCGCGTACACCAAACAATACTGCGGTGTTTTTATCAGTGCTTTCGGCCAGGCTGACCCAGAAGCGAATGGTCAGGTGCGACTCGTTCCTGAGGCCTTGCAGCTCCGCCAACGGTATGGGTTGCGAGACACCCAGGGTGGCGCTTTCTCCAACAGGGGCGGCGATAAAAGTGTCCAGGTTGAACGTACTGCCGTCGGTGTTGGTACCCGTGTATTGCAGCCACATGAACTGCTCTTCAAAGGCCAAAGGCCAGGCCGCCACACGGGTGCGGGCTTGAGCGACGAGCTCGTTCGTCGGCAGGATCACGCTGTTGCCGACCCCGTCGATGGTTGGTGTGGGTAAGCCACTCAACGGCAGCAAGTCCAGGTTCAGAGTATCCGACTCATGGAGAAACCCGCTGCGGGTAAAACTGTATTGCACACTGATGCGGTTACGCTCGTTGCGAATGCCCTTGGCAATGGTACGAGCCTCTATCGGCACACCCACTTCATTGGTGTCGGGGTTGCCCCAACCCGTTTCGACGGTGCTGCCCAGCAGATCGGCCGTCACCCATTTCACTGAAAACGATTCGCTCTCGCGCATGCGCCGGTATTTCACCAGCACCGTTGCACCCGATTGAGCTGCCAGCGGGTCAAGCCGGTCAGGGTACTGCTCGGCTTCCACGACTTCAGGCGCATCCAGTTCCACGCCACGGCCCACGGTCAGGAGGGTTGTAAACGAGCGCAAGGTGAGTTTCGGCAGCGGGGTTTCGCGTTCCAGGCTGTAGGTGATGCGCAGTTGGCCATCGAAGTTGTTATCCAGCACCGCACGGCTCACCGGCAGTACCAGTGGCTGGCCCTGTGTCGCACCGTTGATCGTCACCGAACCGCTGGCGGAACCGCCTGTGCCCGTGCCCACAATGTTCCATTGGATATGGTCGCGGCTCCTGGTTGCCGTATAGGGTAGCGTCAGCAGCACGCTGTCGCCCACTACGTCAACCGGGTCAACGTTGTCGTCAATCGCACCCTGCAGGGTGGGGGCAGGCATGGTTTCGAGGCGTTCGTCGATGCGTACTGTCAGCACCCGGGATTTGCGTTCGATCAGCGCACCGTAGGCATGCAACTGGCTGTCTGCGCCGTCGTCGACCAGGTAGTACACCGCGACGTCACCTAATCCCTTGAAGCGTTGCAGCACCTCGCTGGTTACCCGGCGCGTGCCCCCTTGGTCCCCGGCCAGTTGCGGGTCGGAATAGCGCATTCCACCGCCCCCTGGAACGATCTGCTCGATGACCAGGGTTTCCATCGAATCGTAGGCGTGGGGCTGGTAGGACGGGATGCTGATAAACGCATCATCGTCCGGGTTGATCAGGCCCAACTCGCTCGGGGTCACGGTCACTGCCGGCATCGAGGTCGGTGTACCCACCACCGTTACGGTGACACTGCCAGACTGCCCGAGGTGGCCACCGGTGGCCGTGTGCCAGACGAATGAAGCCCTGAACGAGCCGCCGATGACGCGCTCGATCAAATCGCGGTCCACCGGGAAGATCTCTTCCCGACCGTTCCTGACTTCGACAGGATCAAGCACCAGTTCTTCGATCGTGCCGTCCGCCAATGTGGCCGTCAGGGTAATCGTGACCTGGTTTGGGGGCAGCGGGGCCGGTGTCACCCGTGGGGTCTGCAACAGTATTTCGAACAGTGAATTACTTTGCGTGTCGTAATCGATTTGCCGGCTTTCCGCGTCATCCACCAGGAAAAACGGCGCGCTCATCAAGCTGGGGTCCAGTTCGGCGACCAGTCCATACGGCTTGGAGTACTGGTATTTTTCCCCTGAGTAATTCTGAACCACATCGAACACCCTGAAGCGCAGGGTGAGTGCGCCGTTGAGGCCGCCCTTGAGAATATTTTCCTTGCTGATAAATACCCTGATCGGCTGGATACCGCCAGCCTCGGCGGCCGTGACCAAGTGCCTGATCTCAATTCCGTCCCAATAGAACTCAATGGTGTCGTTCTTGCGCACGTTCGGATAGGGCGCAATCACGGCGTATAACCCGCGACTGATCGTGTCCATGTTGATCGTGCTGCTTTCGGGCAAGCCGTCGACACTCAGGCTCAGTTTACTGTGCCATTTGTCGTCACCATTGTTCTCAATCCCGCCGGGACGGGTGGTCTTGATCAATATGCTTTGCGGCGGCGAGGTGCTTTCCTGGCCGCTGCCTGCGCGCACTACCCGCGCGCGCACTTGAACTTCACCTTCAGGCATGCGTTCGGCGATGACGTACATGCCATAACGATCCTGGTCCATCTCGACGACACCAGATACCTGAAGATCGTTATTGAGGTACAACTCAAAGGCGTCGAAGATGGCCCAGGTGTGCCATTTTTCCAGGACGAAATACGCATAGGGCTGAACATGCCGAATGCCCAGGCCATAGGCGTAAGGTTCATCGGGATACCGGTCAAGCGAGACCGGCGGGAACGCCGAATAGGGTGGGGCCAGGTCTTCAGCCGTGATCACCGGCAGGGGCGCGGGCTCAAGGAGGGCCAGGGGGCTGTCGGAAACAGGTACACCTGGGTCTTCAATGACCGAGGCATTGTCATCGGGGTCGATCGGTTGGTTGGGCATGCTGACCACTCCTTGCTGGAAGTCACGCACAGCGCTGGCTGTGCATATAGGCAAGGGAAATCAAACACCCGCAGCCCCGATAGCGGATAGCTGTGAAAACTGACAGTGCCGACGAATGGTTGTGTCTACACCCAGACGCTCAGCCAGCTTGAGACCAGCAACATCACCGCCATGCAGCGGTTGAACCTTTGCATGGCCTTGGGCGAACGAAACACCCGGCTGCTTCCAACCCCCAGCAATGCCCACGCGCCGAGGCACGGCAAGGCGATCACAAAGAACGCCAGCGACAGGTACAGCACATGGCTCTGGCGTTCATCGCCATTGCCGGCAAACACGCTCACCACCGCCAGGGCCATCATCCAGGTCTTGGGGTTGACCAGTTGCAGGCTGGCGGCGCCGGCCAGGCCCAGGGGTTTTTGCACGGCAGCCGGGTCGATTGACTCGGCGGGGGCGCTGAAAATCTGCCAGGAAAGGTAGCTGAGCCAGGCGACCCCCAGCCATTGCATCGCTGCCTGCACCCGGGGCCAGTGCGCCAGCGACTGGCCAACGCCGGAGCCTACCAGCAGCACAATCCCCGCCGCCCCCGCGCATGCGCCCAGCACGATAGGCAGTGCGGCTTTGAAGCCATACCGTGCGCTGTTACTCAGCACCAGGATATTGGTGGGGCCAGGGGTGATGGAGGCTACAAAAGCGAATAACAGGAAGGGCAACAGGGTAGGGAACATGGTGGGGCGACTCCGTAAGTGGGGCGATGGAGTCGATGGTTGCAGGTGCGTGGTGGCGTGTCTGGAAGGTTTGAGCAGGGGCGGGCGGACACGGGGAGGGGATAGTGGCGGGAGAGCTATAGGGGACAAAAAAAGGGACAAGTCCATGGTTTAGATGGACCTGTCCCGGTTATACCTCGGTTAGTTAATCAATAACGCATGACGTAGAGTCCTTGCGAGTCACTGTCGGTGAAATAAGCTTTTGAACCGTTTGGTAGTACTGCAATATTGCCAGATCCAAACTCAATGTCCACGGGTACAGTCGCTATAAGCCTGTCCGTATTTGTGTCAAATATGTTGAAGACCCTGTACCCTGCCGTATAGGCATGAGGAAGTACCGGGTTGACTGCAACCGACCTTCCCCATCCCGCCCCAATCACGGTCACCAAACTGTTGGTGTTGGTGTTTATTATCCCCAAGCCATCACCTCTCGCCAAATAGAGGCGAGGGGTGTTGGTACTTAAAGCCATGGGCCCAGTCACTCCCTGAATGACAGTTACAACACTATTGTTTGCAGTATTGATAACAGTCGTATCAACCGCGTTGAAACCGCCGCCATAGGTCGTAAGATAGGCACGCGTGTTATTAGGTGAGCGGGCGATGAAGTAAGACTGACCCGCTATTTGAGCTATCCGATTGCCGGTGGCGGCGTCGTAAGTATAAGCACCGCTCCTCGCAGTAACATATAGCCGAGTGCCTGCAGTATTGATCGCCAAGTCCACTATAATTTCATTTACGGTGGCATAGGTCGCAACTCTGGCGAAGGAGGTTGTACTGATTACCGCTATGCTGGTGCGGACCAGGTCCAGGTAGAGTCTTGATCCGTCCGGGTGAATTGCAAGGTGCCCACTGGACTGAATGTCATACGAAGCCGAGTGAATAATGGCGTCTGTTGCTGTGTCGATAACGTAAATCGCAGTTCTACCACCCCCGCCAACAGCGACATAAACGCGGCGCCCGTCAGGGCTGACGACGACCCCCCTTGATGAGTGAAGGAGGGTAGGAATAAATTTGACCTCCGCTAGCCATGTCACGGTATAGGTACTTTGCAGGAGCGGGATGGCTTTTGACTCATCGTCACTGCCGTCATACGTCACTTTGCAGGTCACCGTGAACGTAGTGTTTTTCCCCAGGCTTGCCAGCCAGCTGCGGGAGACAGCTTGGTTGGTGATGCCGTTGGCCGCTTGAGCAGCAGTAATGGCGTGTGCCCTCAGCACCGACAAAGGTTCTACACCTGCCGCCTCCAGCGTGATCCATACACGTTGACCTTGCTTGCTCAATTCCCATTTGGCTACTGAGGCGTGTGCATCCCCGGTGAACGCCTGGAGGTCCAGGGTTGTGCCGCTGTTCATGTTATTGATTCGCGGTTGTGGCGGTCTTCCCGCCGGGATCCTGGCCACTGTCAATACCTGCGTTTCTGAAGGCACCGGGCTGCCATTGATGGTGGCGACATAGCGCAACTCAATGGTTTTGCCGACGCTGTCTGCCAGCACTTCATTGGTAATGACGAAATCCACACGACCGCCGTCCAGGCCGTCCTTGGCGCCAATATCCGCAACACCGCCATCCGGGAAAATCCATTGCAACTGGATGGAATGGCTTGGATTCATGCCGCCATACGCCACCGTGACACTGGCGTTGTCTACGTGGTCCAGCGGCTGAATGGTCAGCGTTGCCCCGGGCTGGTCGTTGAACCGTGGGTGCGGCAGCACGGCGGGCAGGGTTTGCACACGGTGTTCACGCACGCCAAACAGCACGGCGGTGTTCTTGTCGGGGCTTTCTGCCAGGCTGACCCAGAAGCGGATGGTCAGGTGCGAGCCATCCATCAAGCGCTGCAGTTTGTCCACTGGCGCGGGTGGCGAGATACCGTTGGCGGCACCGTTTTCGGTGACCAGGTTGGCGGTGTAGGTGTCCTCGCGGTACGGGCTGCCGTCGGCAAACGTGCCCTCCCAACTCATCCACATAAACTGCCCGGCATCGATAAACGGCCAGACGGATACACGGGCGCGGGCCTGGTCATTGAGTTTCGACAGGTCGAGCAGGGTGCTGTCGCCAATGCCGTCGATCGTCGGTGTGGGCAGCCCGGTGAGGGGAAGCAGGTGCAGGTCGACAGTGTCCGAGGGGTACGGAAAGGCGCCACGGTTGAAGTGGTATTGCACGCTGATCTGGTTGCCACCGGGGCGAATACCCCTGGCGATGGTGCGCGCCGGGATGGTCACGAATACTTCGTTGGTGGACGGGTTGCCCAAGGTGTACTCGGTGGCACTGCCCAGCCCGTCGCGGCTCAACCAGTCGACCTTGATCTGGTCGGTGGCCTGCATCGGCCGGTATCTCACGATGACCTTGGCGCCGGTCAATGCGGCCAGGGGGTTGAGTGCGTCGGGGAACAGGGTGGCGCCGTCGATAACCGGACGCTCCAGTTGCACGCCGCGGCCCACGGTCAGGTTGAGCACCTCGGAGCGCAATACCAGGCGTGGCGGGCCGCTGCGTTCGAGGCTATAGGTAATGCGCAGGCTGCCATTATTGTTGTTGTCGAGGATCGCCCGGCTCACCGGGAAAACCAGGGGCTTGCCTGCCGTGCCGCCGTTGATGCGCACAACGCCGCTGGCCGAGCCGTCAAGGCCGGAGCCGATGGCGTTCCAGTGGATCAGGTCACCTTCTTCGGTCTGCCCGTGCGGGGCGGGCAAGGTCAGGGGCAGGGTCAGCAGCAAGGTGGGCGTGGTCACATGGCTGGGGTCGATGTTGTTGCCCAGGGCACCTTCCAGGTGTGCAGTCGGCATGTTGCCGATGCGCTCACCCACGTGGGCGAACAGCTCGCGGGACTTGCGAGTGGTCAATGCGTTGCCGTCCAGGACGTGGCCGGCGCCATCGTTGACCAGGTAATAAAACGCGATGTCGCCCACGCCTTCAAACTGTTTCAGGTTCTCTTTGCTGACGTAGCGCGTGCCGCCCTGGGCGCCCGCCAGTTGTTCTTCCTTGTAGATTTCGCCACCGCCGCCCGGGCGGATATGCTCAATCACCAGGGTTTCCAGCCAGTCCGGGTCGTGGGGTTCGTAGAAGGGGATCTGCACGGTGATGTCCTGATCGGGCTCGATCAGCCCCACCTCGATCGGTGCGACCGTCACTGCCGGCATCGCCACCGGCGTGCCCACCACGCTGACGGAGGTACTGCCGGATTGCTCCACGCGGCCGTCGTTTTTCAGCCACTGGAACGAGACCCGGAAGGACCCGCCCACCAGTTGTTCGATAATCTCGCGGTCGACGGTGACAAATTCAACGCCGAGGTTTTTGTCCACCACCGGGGCCAAGGGGAACACCTGGGTCGAACCGTCGGCCAGGGTACCGAACAAGGTCACCGCCAATTGGTGCCGCGGCAGGGGCGCCGGGGTTTGCCGAGGCACCGTCACCAGCACTTCGAAGGTTGCCTCGCTCTGGGTATCGAAGTCGATCTGGGTCGCCTCTTCGTAATCCACCAGGAAGATCGGTGCAAAAAGCAGGTTCGGATCCAGCTCGCTGTCCAGGAAGTAGGGTTTGGAGTACTGGTATTTATCCCCGGAGAAGTTTTGCACCACGTCCGAGACCCGGAACCGCAGGGTCAGCTTGCCGAAATGCCCCCCCTGCAAAATGATGTCCCTGGAGACAAAGACGCGAATCGGCCCTGAACCCGCGACTTCGGCCGGGCTGACGATATGCGTGACTAAAACCCCATCCCACGACAGCTCGATCTGGTCATTCTGGCGCAGGTTTTCATAGCGCTGGATCAGGCACCAGACCCCGCTGTTGGCATTATCTATATTAACGGTGGAGCCCTCAGGCAGGCCTTCCACCGTCATCACCAGGCCCGGGTGCCATTTGCTGCCGGGGTCGTTATCGCGGCCACCGGGGCGGGTGGTCTTGATCAGGATGGTTTGCAGCGGCGACGTACTCTCCTGGCCGCTGCCGGCCCGCACTACGCGGCCGTATATCTGGACGTCGCCTTCGGGGATGAATTCTTCGGGGACGAACAAGTCGTAACGGTCCCGGTCTTCAAGCGCAATATCGGCGGCGACTGCATTGACCAGGTCGTTGAGGTAGAGGGCGTAGAAGTCGTAATTGAAGTTGAACCAGCGTTCGAAGGTCCACTGGGCAAAGGGGCGCACGTGGCGGATTCCCAGGCCGTAGACCCCTCTTTCAGGATACAGCGTGGCATCCAGCGGGACCGACGGATAGGCCGACTTGGGTGGGGCGAGGTCTTCGACGCGGCGCGACGCCAGGCCTGACGATGGGTTATGCAGCACGAGGGCGTTGCCGGGCGGGTTGTTGTCGCCCAGCGGCGCATTATCCGGGAATATGGGAAAATTGGGCATGGACAGGCTTCCTTGAATGAGGCGCGGCCCTGAGTGGCCGACTGCTGACAAGGAGATCAAACACCTATCGGGGGGCGTGGCGAACCTGTGAGAATTGACAGTGCCGACGAGTGGTAGTGGCGCAGCTAGCGCTGCAAAACGCTTGAACACCGCTTGCGATACGCCGCCGGCGTCAGGCCATACGCCCTCACGAACCAGCGCCCCAGGTGACTCTGGTCGGCAAAGCCCAGGGCAATCGCTACGTCGGCGGGTTGCTTGCCGTTGGCCAGCCAATGCCGGGCGCGGGCCAGGCGCAGTTGCACCAGGTAGGCATGGGGCGGCAGGCCGAAGGCGCTCTTGAAGGCGCGGGTAAGGCGAAAGCGATCGACGCCGCAGGCCCGCGCCAGTTCATCCATGCCCACATCTTGCTGCAGGTGCGCATGCAGGTATTCCCGGGCCTTGTGCGCCACCCGTGGCAGGCGAGGGTCTTCATGGTAGCGGGTGCGCCAGTGCAGTTGCGCAGTGAGGCGTTCGAGCAGTTGGTCCATCGCCTGTTGCCGCACGATGCGCAGTTCACCTCCGTGCAAGGTCTGGAAGGCCCGGCTGGTGGCCAGGGCCAGGCGCGGGTCGCTGGCCAGGGTACTGGCAAACCCCAGCTGGCTGTCGAGCGGCGCTTCTTCGAACACTGCGCTGACTTCCCGCGCCAACCACTGCGGGTCGAGGTAAAGCATGTGGTAGGTAAAACCGTCCGCCGTGGGCGCGTCGCCGTCGTGCAGCTCGCCGGGCTCCACCAGGAACACCTGGCCGGGCACGCTGTTATGGCGGGTGCGCCGGCAGTTGAACTGCTGCACACCTTGCTCCGTGACGCCCACCAGGTAGCTGTCGTGCCAGTGCGGGTCGTAGGCGTGGCCCTCGAAATGCGCGCGCAGGGTCTCGATGCCGGTGTCGGCGTCCTGAGCCAGGTCGATCCAGTTGTGGGCGGCCATAAAATACCTATGGGGTGGAACACTGCAAGAGCGAACAAGCTCGCTCCTGCAGGGGCTTAGCGTCTAGAAGGTTTGTGCAGCTTCATCCAAACAATCCGGCGGCGATGTTGATCGAGAACCCCAGGATCGCCGTGTTGAACAGAAACCCGATCAACGATTGCCCCAGCACCACCTTGCGCATGGTACGCGTGGCAACCCCGACATCCGCCGTTTGCACCGCCACGCCGATGGTGAACGAGAAGTACAGGAAGTCCCAGTAATTGGGCGTGCGTAAATCCTCGGCAAAGCGCAGTGCCGGCTCGGGTCCGTCCCAGGTGTAATACAGGCGCGCATAGTGCACGCTGAAAATCACCCCGATCAGCAGCCATGAGCCAACCACCGTCAGGCCGGTAAAACCGTAGTGCAACAGGCGCTGGCTATCGCTCAGGTCCTTGGTGCCCACCAGGTTCAGGGTGATGGTCGCCAGGCTGGCAATCGCCGCGATGCACACCATGAACAACACCAGGCCGGCGTTCTCGTCCTCGATCTCGGCGATGCGTTTCACGTCGTCGGCCCGGGAATGGCTGGTGAGCCACAGCATCAGCACCAGGTAGGTCCAGACCCCGGCGTTCCAGCCGATGAGGATTTTGCTGATGATCGTGTCGGCGGGAGCCAGGAGCCCCACCGCCAGGCCCAGGACGGCGGCGGAGGACAGGCGAGGGTGGGTGCGTGCGAGGAAGGGCATGGCGCTCACAAATCAGGGATGAGTAAGCACCATAGCGCATTTATTACGTGTGGCGCTTGCGCACCAGCTTCATGACCACGACGAAGAACACCGGCACAAACACCACCGCCAGCGTCGCGGTAATCATGCCGCCGATCACCCCGGTACCGATGGCCTGCTGGCTGGCCGAGCTGGCGCCCGTGGCAATCGCCAACGGCACCACGCCGAGGATGAACGCCAGGGACGTCATGATGATCGGCCGCAGGCGCAGGCGTGCGGCTTTCAACGTGGCGTCGATCAGGTCTTCACCCTGGTCATACAGGTCCTTGGCAAACTCGATGATCAGGATCGCGTTCTTCGCCGACAGCCCAATGATAGTAATCAGGCCGACCTTGAAGAACACATCGTTGGGCATCCCGCGCAAGCTTACGGCCAATACCGCGCCGAGCACGCCGAGGGGCACCACCAGCAGCACCGAGGTCGGAATCGACCAGCTCTCATACAGCGCCGCCAGGCACAGGAACACGATCAGCAGCGACAAACCGAGCAGCAGCGGGGCCTGGGAGCCGGACAAGCGCTCCTGCAACGACAGGCCGGTCCATTCCTGGCCCAGGCCGGCGGGCAGTTGGCTGACCAGGCGCTGGATTTCCTCCATCGCCTCGCCGGTACTGTGGCCCGGTGCCGATTCACCGGAAATCGCGATGGCCGGGTAGCCGTTGTAGCGGGTCAACTGGGCGGGGCCCTGAATCCAGCGCGCCTCGACGAAGGCCGACAGCGGCACCATCTTCCCGGCATTGTTGCGCACATGGATCTTCATCAGGTCGGCCACCTGGCTGCGCTGATCACCTTCGGCCTGCACCACCACCCGCTGCATGCGGCCCTGGTTGGGGAAGTCGTTGATATAGGCCGAACCGATGGCCGAGGACAGCACATTGCCGATATCGGCAAAGGAAATGCCCAGGGCATTGGCTTGCTTGCGGTCAACTTCCAGCTGTACCTGAGGTGCCTCGGCCAGGGCGCTTTCACGCACGTTGGCCAGGATCGGGCTTTTCTCGGCGGCGGCCAGCAGTTCGGTACGGGCCTCCATCAACGCGGCATGGCCGACGCCGCCACGGTCCTGCAGGCGGAACTCGAAACCACTGGAGGTGCCCAGGCCATCCACCGGCGGCGGCAGGATTGCATAGGCAATCGCGTCCTTCAGCTCGGTAAAGGCCGCGTTGGCACGGTCCGCAATGGCCGAGGCGGAATCCTTGCTGCTGCGTTCCGACCAGTCCTTGAGCGTGGTAAACGCCAGCGCGGCGTTCTGCCCCGAACCGGAGAAGCTGAAACCCATGATCATCGTGGTATCGCCCACGCCCGGCTCGCCGGCATTGTGTGCCTCGATCTGCTCGGCGACCTGCACCGTGCGGTTCTTGCTGGCACCCGGCGGCAGCTGGATATCGGTGATGGTGTAGCCCTGGTCTTCCACCGGCAGGAAGGACGAGGGCAGGCGGGCGAACAACACCCCAAGCCCCACCACCAGCACCAGATAGATCAACAGGTAACGCCCGCTGCGCTTGAGGGCGTAGGCCACCCAGCCTTCATAGCGGTCGGTGAACTGCTCGAAGCGCCGGTTGAACCAGCCGAAGAACCCGCCTTTCTCATGGTGCTCGCCCTTGGCAACCGGCTTGAGCAAGGTCGCGCACAGGGCTGGGGTCAAGGTCAGGGCGAGGAATGCCGAGAACAGGATCGAGGTGGCCATCGACAACGAGAATTGCTGATAGATCACGCCCACCGAACCCGGCATGAACGCCATCGGCAGGAACACCGCCACCAGCACCAGGGTGATACCGACAATCGCCCCGGTAATCTGGCCCATGGCCTTGCGCGTGGCCTCCTTGGGCGACAGGCCCTCGGTAACCATGATCCGCTCGACGTTCTCCACCACCACAATCGCATCGTCCACCAAAATGCCGATGGCCAGCACCATGCCGAACATGGTCAGCACGTTGATCGAGAAACCCAGCAACAGCATCGTCGCAAAGGTGCCCATCAGCGCGATGGGCACTACCAGCGTCGGGATCAATGTGTAGCGGATGTTTTGCAGGAACAGGAACATCACCGCAAACACCAGCAACATCGCTTCGCCCAGGGTGTACACCACCTTGGTGATCGAGACCTTCACGAACGGCGAGGTGTCGTACGGAATTTTGTATTCGACGTTGGCCGGGAAGTAGCGCGCCAGTTCGTCCATCTTCGCCCGCACCAGGGTCGCGGTGCTCAAGGCGTTGGCGCCCGGTGACAGCTGCACGCTGACGGCGGTGGACGGCTTGCCGTTCAGGCGGGTGGAGAACTGGTATTCCTGGCTGCCGATTTCCACCCGCGCCACGTCACCGACGCGCACGGTGGAACCGTCCGGGTTGGCCTTGAGCACGATGTCGGCAAATTCGGCCGGGGTCGACAGTTGGCCTTTCACCAGGATCGACGCGGTGATCTCCTGGGTCTTGGTGCCTGGCAAATCGCCGATGCTGCCGGCCGACACCTGGGCGTTCTGCGCCGCAATCGCCGCGTTGACGTCGGCCGGGGTCAGGTTGAAGCCGATCAGCTTCTGCGGGTCGATCCAGATGCGCATTGCGCGTTCGGCGCCGTACAGCTGGGCCTTGCCCACACCGTCCAGGCGCTTGAGTTCGTTCATCACGTTGCGCGCCAGGTAATCGCTGAGCGCCACGTCATCGAGCTTGCCGTCACTGGAGGTCAGGGTCACCAGCAGCAGGAAGCCGGCGGAGACTTTCTCCACCTGCAAGCCTTGCTGCGTCACGGCTTGGGGCAGGCGCGGCTCCACCGCCTTGAGACGGTTTTGCACGTCAACCTGGGCCATCTCCGGGTCGGTGCCCGGCTGAAAGGTGGCGGTGATGGTGGCCGAACCGAGGCTGCTCTGGGATTCGAAATACAGCAGGTGATCGGCGCCGTTAAGCTCTTGCTCGATCAGGCTGACCACGCTTTCGTCCAGGGTTTGCGCGGAGGCACCCGGGTACACCGCATAGATCTCGACTTTCGGCGGCGCGACGTTGGGGTACTGCGCCACCGGCAACTGCGGGATGGCGAGGGCGCCGGCCAGCAGGATAAACAGGGCGACCACCCAGGCGAAGATCGGGCGGTCAATAAAGAACTGCGGCATGTTTAACGATCCTTATTGGCCGGATGCCTGGGCGATGGGCGCGGGGCTGTCGTCGACCTGGACTTTCTCGCCAGGGCGGGCGTGTTGCAGGCCTTCGACGACGATACGGTCACCGGCCTTCAGGCCGCGGGTCACCACCCAGCGGTCATTGACCACCGAACCCAGTTCTACCGGCTGCTGGCTCACGGTTTGCTCGGCGTCCAGCAGTAACACCATCGGGATCCCGGCGCTGTCGCGGGTGATCGCCCGTTGCGGCACGCTGATGCCTTGCTGGTCGACGGCTTGCTCCAGGCGCACGCGGATAAAGCTGCCGGGCAGCAGGTCGAGATCCGGGTTGGGGAACTCGCTGCGCAAGATGATCTGCCCGGTGCCCGGGTCGACGCTGATCTCGGCGAACAGCAACTTGCCCGGCAGCGGGTACGGGCTGCCGTCATCCTGGATCAGCGTGGCCTTGGCCTGGTCCTGGCCGACTTGCTTCAAGTGCCCGGCGCGAAAGGCCCGGCGCAGGTCGTTCAGCTCGCGGGTGGATTGGGTCAGGTCGGCGTGGATCGGGTCCAGTTGCTGGATCAGCGCCATCGGTGTGGCTTCGTTCTGGCCCACCAGCGCACCTTCGGTCACCAGCGCACGGCCAATCCGACCGGAAATCGGCGCAGTCACGGTGGCATAACCCAGGTTCAATTTGGCGCGCTGCACGGCGGCCTGGTTGGCGGCCACATCGGCGGCGGTTTGCCGGGCGGCGGCGCGGGCGTTGTCGTATTCCTGGCCGCTGATGGCGTTGCCTTCCACCAGTTGGCTGTAGCGCTGCTCTTGCAAGCGCGCCTGGAATGCATTGGCCTCGGCCTTGCGCAGGCTGGCCTGGGCGCTGTCGAGGTCGGCCTTGAACGGCGCCGGGTCAATCCGGAACAGCACATCGCCCTGTTTGACGTCATGGCCTTCCTTGAACACCCGTTGCAACACCACGCCGGCCACCCGGGCGCGCACTTCGGCGATGCGTGGCGCGGCAATCCGTCCGCTCAACTCGCTGGTGATGGACAGGGGCTTGGCTTCCAGGGTTTCGATCCGCACCTTGGCCAGCGGCGCCTCGGCGGCGTCGTCCGCCGACTTGCCACACGCGCTCAACGCCAGTGTCAGGGCCAACAGGCAAAACGGCGCAAACAGATTCTTCGACATGCTCATATCCCAATATTGACTGGCGCATCCTACGGGCGCCCCCGCCACAGTGCTGTGAAGCTCTGTAGGTGGTGTGTGAAGAAATGTAAGGTGCGACCCACAGATGCACGCGGGCGTATATCCTTCATAACCGCCGAACCTTACACGATCTTCCTGATACCGAAGATCAAATGTGGGAGCGGGCTTGCTCGCGAAGGCGGTGTGTCAGTCGCCGTGTGCGTTAACTGAAACACCGCTTTCGCGAGCAAGCCCGCTCCCACATTGGATTTGCGTACTACTCAGAAATTGTATTATTTGGAAATACCATGCCCAACATTCTTCTGGTGGAAGACGACGCCGCGCTCTCCGAATTGATCGCCAGTTACCTGGAACGCAACGGCTATCACGTCAGTGTGCTCAGCCGTGGCGACCACGTGCGTGAGCGTGCGCGGCTCAACCCGCCGGACCTGGTGATCCTCGACCTGATGCTGCCGGGCCTCGACGGCCTGCAGGTCTGCCGGTTGCTGCGGGCCGACTCGGCCACGCTGCCGATCCTGATGCTCACCGCCCGCGACGACAGCCATGACCAGGTGTTGGGCCTGGAAATGGGCGCCGACGACTACGTCACCAAACCCTGCGAGCCGCGGGTATTGCTGGCGCGGGTGCGAACCTTGCTGCGCCGCAGCAGCCTCACCGAACCCCAGGTGGCCAACGACCAGATCCTGATGGGCAACCTGTGCATCGACCTGTCGGAACGCACCGTGACCTGGCGCGGCCAGCCGGTTGAGCTGTCCAGCGGTGAATACAACCTGCTGGTGGTGCTGGCCCGGCACGCCGGCGAAGTGCTCAGCCGCGACCAGATCCTGCAACGCCTGCGCGGCATCGAGTTCAACGGCACCGACCGTTCGGTGGACGTGGCGATTTCCAAGCTGCGGCGCAAGTTCGACGACCACGCGGGCGAGGCGCGCAAGATCAAGACGGTGTGGGGCAAGGGCTACCTGTTCAGCCGTTCCGAGTGGGAATGCTGAGCCATGTTTCGCGTCCTGATTCGGCTGTACCTGATCACCATCGTCACCTTCGCCGCCGCGATCTACCTGGTGCCCCGGGCGGTGATCCAGCTGTTTGAACACCGTTACATGAACTACAACATCGAGCAGTCCCGAGGCATGCAGAGCCTGATCGTCAAGGAGTACCGACGGGTGCCGATGGAGCAGTGGGCCAATGTCACCGTGCGCCTGTCGGCGGATTTCGCGCCGCTGAAGGTGCAACTGCTGCGTATCCAGGACGCCAGCTACACCCCTGAAGAACAGCGCCTGCTGGAAAAAGACCAGATGGTGATTCGCCTGGGCGAGTGGGGCTGGGCGGACGACGTCAGCTCGGCCCTGGACGACCAGTTGGTGGTCAAGGTCTCGGTACCGCCGGACCCGCTGGACATGAACCTGCTGTACTGGAGCATGAACGTGCTGATCGGCGCGGCGCTGCTGGCATGCCTGCTGTTCTGGCTGCGGCCCCACTGGCGTGACCTGGAACGCCTGAAAAGCACCGCCGCGCAACTCGGCCAGGGCAACCTTGCGGCCCGCACAAAAATCCCGCCCAGCTCCAACATCGGCAGCCTCGCGGCGGTGTTCGACACCATGGCCAACGACATCGAACAGCTGCTCAACCAGCAACGCGACTTGCTCAATGCCGTCTCCCATGAACTGCGTACGCCGCTGACGCGCCTGGACTTCGGCCTGGCCTTGGCGCTGTCCGACGACCTCCCGGCGGCCAGCCGTGAGCGGCTGCAAGGGTTGGTGGCGCACATTCGCGAGCTGGATGAGCTGGTGCTGGAGCTGCTCTCCTACAGCCGTTTGCAAAACCCGGCGCAAACACCCGAGCGGGTGGAAGTGGTGCTGGATGAGTTCATCGACAGCATCCTGGGCAGCGTCGACGACGAACTGGAAAACCCGGATATCGTGATGGACGTGGTGCTGGACTGCGCCGTGGAACGCTTCACCCTGGACCCGCGCCTGACCGCCCGGGCCCTGCAAAACCTGCTGCGCAACGCCATGCGGTATTGCGAGCGGCGAATTCAGGTGGGGGTGAAGGTGTGTCCCAGGGGGTGCGAGATTTGCGTGGATGATGACGGCATTGGCATTCCGGTTGACCAGCGAGAGCGGATTTTCGAGCCGTTCTACCGGCTGGATCGCAGCCGGGATCGAGCCACTGGCGGTTTTGGCCTGGGATTGGCCATCAGCCGGCGGGCGCTGGAGGCGCAGGGCGGAACATTGACGGCTCAGGCTTCGCCATTGGGTGGTGCACGCTTCCGGCTCTGGCTGCCGAGTTAAAGAACACCACAAAACCATTGTGGGAGCTGGCTTGCCTGCGATGGCGGTGGGTCAGCTTGCATCTTTGCTAACTGATACACCGCCATCGCAGGCAAGCCAGCTCCCACATTTGATCTTCATTGTTCTTCAGTCCCGAATTTGGCGTTTGCACAGCCTTACCACCTCACGCGGTGCCTTGTTATAGTTCGGCCCCTATTCCAGCCGCCAGTCAAGGATCACTGCCATGTCCGAATACCAAGCCTTTGTCGTCGAACTCAGCGGCAACGTCGCCCATGTGCAGCTCAATCGCCCGGAAAAGATCAACGCGATGAACGCGGCGTTCTGGACCGAGATCATCGACATCTTCCAATGGGTCGAAGACACCGACGCGGTGCGTGCCGTAGTCATCAGCGGCGCCGGCAAGCATTTCTCCTCCGGCATCGACCTGATGATGCTGGCCTCGGTGGCCAATGACTTCGGCAAGGACGTGGGCCGCAACGCGCGTCTGCTGCGGCGCAAGATCCTCGAACTGCAAGCTTCCTTCAACGCCGTCGACAATTGCCGCAAGCCGGTACTCGCGGCGATCCATGGCTACTGCATCGGCGGCGCCATCGACCTGATCAGCGCCTGTGACATGCGCTACGCCGCCGAAGATGCGCAATTCTCCATCAAGGAAATCGACATCGGCATGGCCGCCGACGTCGGCACCCTGCAACGCCTGCCGCGCATCGTCGGCGACGGCATGCTCCGTGAGCTGGCCTACACCGGCCGCCAGTTCGGCGCCGAAGAGGCCCGCAGCATCGGCCTGGTAAATCGGGTGTACAGCGATCACCAGAGCCTGCTGGCCGGCGTGCTGGAAATCGCCCGGGAAATAGCCGCCAAATCACCGATCGCGGTCACCGGCACCAAAGCGATGATCAGCTACATGCGTGACCACACGATCAATGACGGTTTGGAATACGTTGCCACCTGGAACTCAGCTATGTTGCAATCCAACGACCTGCGCGTGGCCATCGCGGCCCATATGAGCAAGCAGAAACCCGACTTCGTGGATTGACTGAACATGACCCCAGGCTGGATTACCACAACGCTGCTGGACAACGACGCCCCGGGCGGCTGGGCCGTGGCCCGCAGCCGTGAAGGCTTTTTACACGACCAGAACGGCCCGCTGTTTCCCCGGGAGTGGCTCAAGCGCCAGGACCTCTCGGTGTTCGCCGAGCATGGCATCGGTCACCTGGACGGCGAGCCGGTGTACCTGCTGGAACTCAACAGCCCCGCCGACGTGCCGGGCTGCGGCTGGCAGGGCCTGCGGGCATTCATGCTGCAGGGCGATCACACGCTGTACAAAGTCCTGGGCTACGCCGCGCAAATCGGCACCTGGGCCCGGGAGCATCGTTTTTGCGGCAGTTGCGGCCAGGCGATGGTGCAGGTGCCACGGGAGCGCGCGATGTTCTGCCAGGCCTGTGACCTGCGCAGCTACCCGCGTATCTCGCCGAGCATGATCGTGCTGGTGACCCGTGGCGACGAGATCCTGCTGGCCCGTTCGCCGCGCTTTGTCACGGGTGTCTACAGCACTCTGGCGGGGTTTGCGGAGCCGGGCGAGTCGGCCGAGGACTGCCTGATTCGCGAGGTGCGTGAAGAAGTGCAGGTGGAGGTCAAGAACATCCAGTACATGGGCAGCCAGTGCTGGCCGTTCCCGCACTCGATGATGCTGGGCTTTCACGCCGAGTACGCTGGCGGCGATATTGTGCCCCAGGCTGACGAGATCGAAGACGCGCAGTGGTTCAACATCCATGAACTGCCGCCGTTGCCGGCGTCGCGCTCGATTGCGCGCTACCTGATCGACCTCTACCTGGCCCGTCGCCTAGGTCACGCTGAACCAGTGCTGCCAGGCTAGGCGCACCGTCAGGCCGAGCACCACGGTGATGAACACCGGGCGAATGAACTTGGCGCCGCCGCTGATGGCGCTGCGTGCGCCAAAAAAAGCGCCGCACATCACCGACACGCCCATGCACAGGCCGACAATCCAGTCTACCGAGCCATTGAAAATGAACACCGTCAGCGCCGCCGCGTTGCTGACGAAGTTCATGCTGCGCGCCACGCCGCTGGCCTTTACCAGGTCGATGGGGTGCAACAGCATGGTACTCACGGTCCAGAAGGCCCCGGTGCCCGGGCCGGCGACGCCGTCGTAGAAACCCAGGCCAAAGCCCTGGGTGGACTGCCATTTCTTCTTGATCGGTGCGTCGTTGTCCAGCGCCGCCTTGGGCGTGCCGCCGAACAGCAAATACAAACCGCAGCCGAACACAATCACCGGGAGCATCTTGTTCAGGGTTTCTGCCGGCAGGTAATGGGCCACGACCGCGCCGGTGAGTGCACCGACCAGGGTGCCGACGATGGCATGCACCCACTGGCGCGGATGAAACAGCTTGCGCCGGTAGAAGGTAAAGCTGGCAGTGGCCGAGCCGAAGGTGGAACTGAGCTTGTTGGTGCCCAGCACCAGGTGGGGCGGCATGCCGGCGGTCAGCAGGGCGGGCGTGGTGAGCAGGCCGCCACCGCCGGCGATGGCGTCGATGAAACCGGCGATAAAGGCAACCACGGCGAGGATCGCCAGGGTGGTGAGGTCAACGCTGAGTTCGAAGGGCATGGGCAAGACTTAATCGGCAGGGCGCAGCAAGGGCTGCGCGAAAGGCCGGTATCTTACCCATAACCCTGGGTCGAGGCGATCCAAATGTGGGAGCGGGCTTGCTCGCGAATGCGCAGTGTCAGTCACCGGATAGAGTGGCTGATCCACCGCATTCGCGAGCAAGCCCGCTCCCACATTTCAACCGTGCCCGCTTGGCTATTTATGTGTTTCGACCCACTCCAGTGCGGTCCGCCAGATGCAGATCCCCAGGAAGTACGCCGACATCAGCAACCACAGGCCCAGGGTCAGGCGATTGGTGTACGGGAAGTCGATCACCAGCAGCAGGCTGCACAGCAACCAGATGGTGGTCACGGCAATATTGATCGGCATGAAGCGCTTGACCCGGAACGGGTGCAGGAACTTCATCGGCGTCACGGTCAGCAACGCCAGACCGATCACGGTGAGCAAGGTGACCCAGGCTTCCGGCTGGATGATATAGACGCACAGCGCCACCACGTTCCATGCGGCGGGGAAGCCGACGAAGTAGTTGTCCTTGCTCTTCATGTTGACGTTGCAGAAGCAGAACAGCGACGACACCAGAATCACCGACACCGTAAACAACGGGGTGAAGTCCGGCAGGGCGATATAGCGATAGATAAACAGCGCCGGAATAAACACGTACGTCAGGTAATCAATCACCAGGTCCAATACCGAGCCATCGAAGCTTGGCAGCACTGTTTGCACATTCACCCGTCGCGCGAGAGAGCCGTCGACCCCATCGACGATCAAGGCCAGGCCCAGCCACAGCAGGCAAGCCTTGGGCTGGTTGTCGAGCAGTGCCAGGGTGGCCAGGAAGGCCAGCACCACGCCGGTGGCGGTAAAACCATGGGCGCCCCAGGCCTTGAGACGGGCTACATGCAGGGTCGATATCACAGGGGCGTTCTCCAAAAGGTGAAACAGGGCAGCCGACGGGGTAGCACCGTCGAATCTGGCCAGAGTGTGCAGGTATCGACCGGGAAGGGTGGGATAAGGTTCACCACCCGGCGTAGGTTAAGCGTAGCAAGCGCAGGACGTTTCGGCATCAGCCTTGGCGAAACACCAGTGCCTTTAAGCCGCTTTGCGGGTCGATATCGGGGAATTCCGGCGGGTTTTCCAGCCGCTGGTCAAAGCGCAGGCCAGGCGCTTCGAGGGTTACGCCGTCGATCAGGAAGTCTTCGCCGAACGCCGGGTCGTTCATGCACGCCAGCACCGTCCCCTGGGCCGTGAGCAAATCCGGCAGGCGACGCAGCACCCGCTGGTAGTCCTTGGTCAAAAGGAAACTGCCTTTCTGGAACGAGGGCGGGTCGATGATCACCAGGTCGTACGGGCCGCTGTTGGTGACCTTGGCCCAGGACTTGAACAGGTCGTGGCCGAGGAACGTCACCTTGCTCAGGTCGTGGCCGTTCAGGCGGTGATTGTCACGACCACGGCTCAGGGCGCCTCGGGCCATGTCCAGGTTCACCACATGCTCGGCGCCGCCTTCGATGGCCGCCACGGAGAAACCACAGGTGTAGGCGAACAGGTTCAGCACCCGCAGGCCATGAGCCTGTTCGCGTACCCAGTTGCGGCCGTAACGCATGTCGAGGAACAGCCCACTGTTCTGCTTTTTGCCCAGGTCGATCAGGTAGCGCAGGCCGCCTTCGGTGATGGTCAGTTCGTCGACCACCTCGCCCAGCAGCCATTCGGTGGTGCTTTGCGGCAGGTAGCGGTGTTGCAGCGCCACGGTATGGGCGCCAAATGACCGCCAGTCGATCTGCACCAGCATCTGCTTCAAGGCCTCAAGCTCCGCGGCTTCAGGCTCCTTGAACAGCGAGACCAGCACCACGCCTTGCAGCCAGTCCACCGTCAGTTGCTCCAGGCCCGGCCAGCAGCGGCCACGCCCGTGAAACAGGCGCCGGGTCTCGGCGGGGACGGTTTGCAGGGCGGTCAGCAAATGGGTGTGCAGGGTGGCGAGTGCGTCTGGGTTCATCGGGCAACGTCGGTCATTGAGCGGGCGGCATTTTAAACACAATTGCGGGGTGTTCGGGAGTTGAAGCACAACGTGCTTTGAATTTGCTGATTGGCAGTGATTTATGCTCAAAAGTCCCTGAGAGGCGGCGCACAACAGTCAAAAAATCCCTTGGCACCGACATAAACTGGAAAAAAAGCCCGGAGGTGCCCATGAACGGTTTCGCGAGTGCAGTGAGTCAGACAGCGATGGACCAGGAAGAACTGGCCGAATGGCGCGATGCCCTGGCCTCCCTGGTGGCCAACGCCGGCGCGGCGCGCGCACGGGAGATCCTCGACATGCTGGCGGATGCCGGCGGCGCGCCGCACATCGCCTGGAAACCCCGGCATGGCACGCCCTACATCAATAGCATCGCCGTGGAGCAGCAACCGCCGTTTCCCGGCGACCTGGCCACTGAAGAACGCCTGGCCTCAGTGGTGCGCTGGAACGCCCTGGCCATGGTAGTGCGCGCCAACCAGGCCTATGGCGAACTGGGCGGGCATATCGCCAGCTACGCCAGCGCGGCGGATTTGTTCGAGGTGGGCTTCAACCACTTTTTCCGGGCCCGAAGCGACAGTTTTGGCGGCGACCTGGTGTTCTACCAGCCGCATTCCGCCCCCGGCATCTATGCTCGCGCCTTCCTTGAAGGGCGCCTGACCGAGGCCGACCTGGCCCACTATCGCCAGGAAATCGGTGCCGGCAAGGCGGGTGCCCGAGGTTTGTCCAGCTATCCCCATCCGTGGTTGATGCCGGACTTCTGGCAATTTCCCACCGGGTCCATGGGCATTGGCCCCATCAGCTCGATTTTCCAGGCGCGGTTCATGCGCTACCTGCAACACCGCGGCTTGCAGGACACCACCGACCGCCACGTATGGGGCGTATTCGGCGACGGCGAGATGGACGAACCGGAAAGCATGTCGGCCCTCACCCTGGCCGCCCGTGAAGGCCTGGACAACCTGACCTGGGTGGTCAACTGCAACCTGCAACGGCTCGACGGCCCGGTGCGTGGCAACGGGCGAATTATCGACGAGCTGGAGGCGTTGTTCGCCGGTGCCGGCTGGAACGTGATCAAGCTGGTCTGGGGCTCGGACTGGGACGCCTTGCTGGCCAAGGACACCGACGGCGAGCTGGCGCGCACCCTGTCGCAGACGGTGGACGGGCAATTCCAGACTTTCGCCGCCAAGGACGGCGCCTACAACCGCGAACATTTCTTCGGCCAGAGCGAGGCGCTGTCCAAACTGGTCGAGGGCCTGAGCGACGAGCAGATCGACCGGCTCAAGCGTGGCGGCCATGACATGGTCAAGATCCACGCGGCCTATCACGCGGCGCGCCGGGTCGCCGGCAAACCCACGGTGATCCTGGCCCAGACCAAAAAGGGCTTTGGCATGGGCGAGGCCGGGCAGGGCAAGATGACCACCCACCAGCAGAAGAAGCTCGACCGCGAGGCCTTGATCGCCTTCCGCAATCGCTTCCAGTTGCCGCTGTCGGATGAACAGGCCGAATCCCTGAGCTTCTACAAACCGGCTGAAGACAGCCTCGAAATGCGCTACTTGCACCAGCGCCGCGCCACCCTCGGCGGGTATGTGCCGAGCCGTGGCCAGCAGGCGCCCACCGTGAGTGTCCCGCCGGTGTCGGGCTACGGCGCGTTTGCCACCCAGGCGGAGGGCAAGGAAATGTCCACCACCATGGCCTTTGTGCGCATGCTCACCAATCTGCTCAAGGACAAGGCCCTCGGCCCGCGCATCGTGCCCATCGTCGCCGATGAGGCGCGCACCTTCGGCATGGCCAACCTGTTCAAGCAGATCGGCATCTATTCCAGCGTCGGCCAGCGCTACGAGCCCGAAGACATCGGCTCGATCCTCAGCTACCGCGAAGCCACCGACGGGCAGATCCTTGAAGAAGGCATCAGCGAAGCCAGCGCCATCAGTTCCTGGGTCGCGGCGGCCACCAGTTATTCGGTGCATGGCCTGCGGATGCTGCCGTTTTACATCTACTACTCGATGTTCGGTTTCCAGCGCGTGGGGGACCTGATCTGGGCCGCCGCCGACCAGCGTGCCCGAGGTTTCCTGCTGGGCGCCACTGCCGGGCGCACCACCCTGGGTGGCGAAGGCCTGCAGCACCAGGACGGCAGCAGCCACCTGATGGCCGCCACCGTGCCCAATTGCCGTGCCTACGACCCGGCGTTTGCCGGCGAGTTTGCGGTGATCCTCGACCATGGCATGCGCCAGATGCTGGAGCACGATGTGGACGAGTTCTACTACGTGACCCTGATGAACGAAAACTACCCGCAGCCGAGCCTGCCGGAAGGCGTCGAAGCCGCGATCATCAAAGGCATGTACCGGCTGAGCGGGCAGCCTGGCGGCAAGGTCCGGTTGCTCGGCTCCGGCACGCTGGTGCGCGAAGCCCAGGCAGCGGCGCAATTGTTGGCGGAAGATTGGCAGGTTGACGCTGAAGTGTTCAGTGTCACCAGCTTCAGCGAACTGGCCCGGGACGCCCGTGACGTGGAACGCTGGAACCGCCTGCATCCGCAACAGCCGGCGCGGCGCAGCCACCTGGCGGAGTGTTTGCCCAAGGGCGCGCCGGTGGTGGCGGTATCTGACTATGTAAGGGCGGTGCCGCAGATGATTGGGTCGTACGTGGATTCGGCTTACACCGTGCTGGGGACGGATGGCTTTGGTCGCAGCGATACCCGGGCGGCGTTGCGGGATTTCTTTGAGGTGGACCGCCATCACATCGTGCTGGCGGCGCTGACGGCGTTGGTGGAGCAGGGGAGTCTGGACAGGCAGGTTTGCCAGCAGGCGATAGAGCGTTATGGGGTGCAGACCGATCGCGAGCCGTCCTGGACCTCCTGAGCGACAAAGATCTAAATGTGGGAGCGGGCTTGCTCGCGAATGCGGTGTGTCAGTCAATATATCCGGCAACTGATACACCGCATTCGCGAGCAAGCCCGCTCCCACACTGGTTCTGTGTGGTTGTCTAAATACTGGCTATCAACGGCGCCCCAAACGATTCCCGCAGAAACCCCGGCGCGATATACCGCTCGTAATGCGCCTCGGACAACAGGAAAAACTCCCGGTCAATCGCATCCCGCAAATCTGCCAGATTGCGCTCGCGAAACTCCGGCAACAGCGCCAACCCATACGCATCCAGCTTCGAAATCACCCGCGCGCCCCGGGCAATCAACTGGTACGCCCAGCAATACGGCGACTGGTGGGGCACAAAGCGGATCTTGCGGTCCTCCAGTTGCTGGCGCAGGCGCTGCGGGTCCAGTACCTGCAGCTTGCTGGTCATCACCTGCACCAGCAGTTGTTCCAGGCGCAGCCACACCGCCTGTTTCTCCTCGGCGTTGTAGCCGTTCCACTGAATCACTTCATGGTGATAACGCTTGCAACCCCGGCACACCAGGTCTCCGTAGACGGTGGAGCACAGGCCGACGCAGGGTGTCTTGATGGTTTGATTGGGCATAAAAAAACATCGACAGGTGAAACAACACGGCCCCCGAAGGGGCCGCTTTAAATCAATCCCAGCTCAGCGCGCCGCCAGTCTGGTACTCGATCACACGGGTCTCGAAGAAGTTCTTCTCTTTCTTCAAGTCCATGATCTCGCTCATCCAAGGGAACGGGTTAGTCGTCCCTGGATACTCTTCCTTCAACCCAATCTGCGACAGACGACGGTTAGCGATGAACTTGAGGTAATCCTCCATCATCGCCGCATTCATCCCCAGCACCCCACGCGGCATGGTGTCACGCGCATATTCAATCTCCAGCTGAGTCCCTTGCAGGATCATCTGTGTCGCTTCTTCCTTCATCTCGGCATCCCACAAATGCGGGTTTTCGATTTTGATCTGGTTGATCACATCGATACCGAAGTTCAGGTGCATCGACTCATCCCGCAGGATGTACTGGAACTGTTCCGCAACGCCGGTCATTTTGTTCCGACGGCCCATGGACAAAATTTGGGTGAAGCCGCAGTAGAAGAAGATGCCTTCCAGGACGCAGTAGTACGCCACCAGGTTACGCAGCAATTCTTTGTCGGTCTCGACGGTGCCGGTTTCGAACTTCGGATCGGAGATCGAACGGGTGTACTTCAAGCCCCAAGCCGCTTTCTTCGCGACCGATGGAATCTCGTGGTACATGTTGAAGATCTCGCCTTCATCCATGGCCAGCGATTCGATGCAGTACTGGTAGGCGTGGGTGTGGATCGCTTCTTCGAAGGCTTGGCGCAGGATGTACTGGCGGCACTCCGGGTTGGTGATCAGGCGGTATACGGCCAGTACCAGATTGTTCGCGACCAACGAATCCGCAGTGGAGAAGAAGCCGAGGTTGCGCATCACGATGCGACGTTCGTCGTCGGTCAGGCCTTCCGGATTTTTCCACAGGGCGATGTCGGCGGTCATGTTGACCTCTTGCGGCATCCAGTGGTTGGCGCAGCCGTCGAGGTACTTCTGCCAGGCCCAGTCGTACTTGAAGGGTACGAGTTGGTTGAGGTCGGCGCGGCAGTTGATCATGCGCTTTTCGTCTACGGCGACGCGGGCGGCGGAGCCTTCCAGCTCGGCGAGGCCTTCGGCGACGTCGAGTTTGTCGAGGGCGGCCTTGGCGCGGATGATCGCGGCGGAGTCGCTGGCGGTCACGTTGCGGGCTTCAAGGGCGGCGGCAGCGCCGGCGCCGTCGAGGCGGTCCATGTTGGCTTCGGTGGCGTGGCCGGCGTTGGCGCCCCGGATGACTACGTCACCGGTGTCTGGTTGATCTGCTTCATCCCAACTCAGCATTGAATTGCTCCTTCGTGGTCCGTCTGACGGCGTGGGCTTCGATTCACCCAGCGTGTTCAAAAATGTGCGTTTTGCAGGCTTCAAGGCATTGAAATACGGCGCATAGTGTGGTCGGTGTTCAGCGTTATTGCACACTATGTAGTGGTTGTCTGTGTTTGTGGGCACACTATATGGGGTGTAACAACGATGGTCAACGCACAAGACCAGGCCGATGGTCGCAGGGCCATGACTAAAACTCACAGCCCCATGACTTTTAATGGTTACGGCCGCTACCCGGCCCAGTGCTAAAAATTCGCCAACCAGCTCCCCATAACAAAAAAGAGCGTTTGCGAAATGAAAGCACTTGATCTGTACATCGGCGAAGGCTTCGAAGGCCCAGGCGTCAATGCTGCCCACATCAACATCCTCATCGGCCCGCGCAACGGTCCGGCCGGCCAGGCGTTTGCCAACAGTTTGGCGTCGCCAAGCCAGGGCCATTGCCCGTTCATGGTGATTGCCCAGCCGAACATCCCGGTCAAACCCATGACCCTCTACGTCAACAAGGCCGCCATCGGCAGCGACCTGCACGGCAATGCCACCTGGGGCGCGTCCCAGGCCGGGATCGCCAAGGCGGTGCTCGAAGCCCTGCTCGACGGCACCCTGCCGGCGGAAGCCGAGGACGAGTGGGCGATTGTCACCGCCAACTGGGTCAACCCGGCCTGCGATGACCTGGATGCGGTCTACCTGAACAACTACAACGCCTGCCGCACCGCGATCCGCGCCGCCCTCACAGGCTTGCCGCACACCGCGCAACTGGCGGATGTGGTCAACCACATCAGCAACCCTTTCTACACGCCAAAAGCCTGAGGACATTCCCATGCAATACATCCGTTTGGGCAACTCCGGCCTGCAAGTCTCGCGCCTGTGCCTGGGCACCATGAACATGGGCACCCCGGACTGGAAGCCGTGGATCTTCGACGAGAAACAAAGCGAACCCATCGTTGCCCATGCCCTGGCCAACGGTGTCAACTTCATCGACCTGGCGGACTTCTACTCCGCAGGTGTCGGCGAAGAAGTGGTCGGGCGCATCCTCAAGCGCGTTGCGCGCCGTGAAGACATCGTGGTCACCACCAAGGTCGGCTACGGCACCCGCAGCGGCATCAATGCCAGCGGCCATTCGCGCAAGCACATCATGGACAGCATCGACGCCTCCCTGAGCCGCCTTGGCATGGATTACGTCGACGTGTTCATGCTGCATTACTTCGACGTGAACACCCCGGTGGAAGAAACCATGGGCGCCCTCAACGACATCGTGCGTTCCGGCAAGGCGCGCTACATCGGCGTGTCGACCATGCTCACCGGGCAACTGGCAAAAATCCTCATGGCCTGCGAGCGCAATGGCTGGGTCAAGCCGATCAACATGCAGCTGCAACTGAACTGCGCCTACCGCGAGGAAGAGCGCGAGATGATCCCGTTCTGCCGCGACCAGGGCCTGGGCGTGTCGGTGTTCAGCCCGCTGGCCCGTGGCTTGCTCACCGGCGAAGTGCAGTCGACCCGCAACCAGACCGACTTCTTCACCCAGCAGATGTACAGCGACCAGGCGTCGTTCGACATCGCCCACTCGGTGCAACGTGTGGCCCGTGCCCGTGGCGTGTCCAACGCACAGATTGCCCAGGCCTGGGTGGCCAATCATCCGGGTGTGGACGTGATGCTGGTGGGCGCCGACACCACCGCACAATTTGATAGCGCGCTCGCCGCTTTGGACACCCGACTGGATGCCGAAGAACTGCACGAGCTGGAACGCAACTACACGCCGTGCGATGTGATCAACGACTACACCGCCGGCAAACGCATCTTGCGCAGCGCCCGTCCGGGCCTGGACCGTTTTAACCTGATAGAGGCCGTGGCATGAACCCGCTGATTCGCACAGGCAATTTCATTGATGGCCAATGGTCCAGCGGTGGGCCGGTCTACCCGGTGCGCAACCCGGCCAATGGTGCGCAGATCGCCGAAGTACAACGCGCCGGTGCTGAAGAAACCAACCTGGCCATTGCCGCCGCCAACCGCGCGTTGCCGGCCTGGCGCAAGCTCACCGCCAAGGAGCGCAGCCAGCGCCTCAAGCGCTGGAGCGAGTTGATGCTGAGCAACCAGAAGGACCTGGCCCACCTGCTCAGCCTGGAACAGGGCAAGCCGCTGGCCGAAGCCATGGGCGAAGTGGTCTACGCCGCGAGCTTCCTCGAATGGTTTGCCGAAGAAGCCAAGCGTGCCTATGGCGACGTGATCCCGAGCCACAAGGCCGACGCGCGGATCATCGTGACCAAGGAAGCCATTGGCGTGGTCGCGGCGATCACCCCGTGGAACTTTCCCCTGGCCATGGTCACCCGCAAGGTTGGCCCGGCGCTGGCGGCGGGTTGCACGATGATTCTCAAACCGTCGGAAGAAACCCCGCTGTCGGCCTTCGCCCTGGCGGTGTTGGCAGAACAGGCCGGGATTCCGGCGGGCGTGTTCAACATCGTGTCCGGCGATGCCGTGGCCATCGGTGGCGCACTGCAAGCCTCCAGCATTGTGCGCAAGCTGTCCTTCACCGGCTCCACCCGCACCGGCAAGCTGCTGATGCGCCAGGCCGCCGACACCCTGAAAAAGGTCTCCCTGGAACTGGGCGGCAACGCGCCCTTTATCGTGTTCGACGATGCCGACCTGGACGCCGCCGTCAAAGGCGCCATGGCTTCCAAGTTTCGCAATACCGGGCAGACCTGCGTCTGCGTCAACCGCTTCTTCATCCAGGACGCTGTGTACGACGCGTTCACCCGCAAGCTGGCCGAAGCGGTCTCTGCGATGCGCGTCGGCAGCGCCCTCGAGGGCGAAACCGAACAAGGCCCGCTGATCAATGCGGCCGCGTTGGCCAAGGTTGAAGCCCACGTCGGCGACGCCCTGGAGAAAGGCGCCAAGCTGCTGTGCGGCGGCCGTCGCCATGCCTTGGGCGGGACGTTCTTCGAACCGACCATCCTCACCGAAGCCCACGGCGAGATGCTGATTGCCCAGGAAGAAACCTTCGGCCCGGTGGCGGCCTGCTTCCGCTTCAAGGACGAAGCCGAAGTGCTGCAACGGGCGAATGACACGCCGTTTGGGTTGTCCGCCTACTTCTACAGCCGCGACATCGGCCGCGTATGGCGCATGGCCGAAGGCCTGGAAGCGGGCATGGTCGGGATCAACGAAGGGATCATCTCCACCGAAGTCGCACCGTTTGGCGGGATCAAGGAGTCGGGCCTGGGCCGTGAAGGTTCCAGGTACGGCCTGGAGGATTACCTGGAGATCAAATACCTGTTGATGGGCGGTCTCTGACCCCACTCTCCCAAACAACACCGATCCAATGTGGGAGCGGGCTTGCTCGCGAAAGCGGTGGGCCTGCCACCACATGCATTGACTGACACACCGCCTTCGCGAGCAAGCCCGCTCCCACAGGGAAATGGGCTTGCCCGCTGTTACTCCGTCAAGAACAAAAATATGGAGAACACCATGTCCACTCAACCCATCAAAATCGACGACCTGCCCATCGGTCGCTTCCACCTTAAAATCGCCGGCCTGACCTTCGGCGCCCACTTCACCGACGGCTACATCCTCGGCCTGATCGGCATTGCCTTCATCTTGCTCAGCCCACAGATGCAACTGGACGCCTTCTGGCAAGGCCTGATCGGCGCCTCGGCCCTGATCGGCCTGTTTATGGGCAGCCTGTTCTTTGGCTGGATCTCCGACACCCTCGGCCGGCAGAAAATCTTCCTGGTCAGCTTCGTCCTGATCACCGTTGCCTCGGTGATGCAGTTTTACGCCGAAACCGCCATGGGCCTGTTCCTCTGTCGGGTGTTGATCGGTATCGGCCTGGGCGGCGACTTCAGCGTCGGCCACGCGATGCTCGCCGAGTTCTCGCCCAGGAAACATCGCGGGGTACTGCTGGGCTCCTTCAGCGTCGTGTGGACGGTTGGTTACGTGGCCGCGACTTTCGTCGGCACCGCCATGCTCAGCCTCGGCGATGATGCCTGGCGCTGGATGCTCGCATCGTCGGCAATTCCTGCCGGGCTGATCCTGATCGCGCGCATCGGCACGCCCGAATCGCCGCGCTGGCTGATCAACCAGGGCCGGATTGCCGAGGCCCGAGCTATCGTCAAGAAACACCTTGGCGAACACGTGGTCCTCGATGAAGAACCGTCGAGGCAAACCCGTTCCGGCTACGGCGTGCTGTTCAGCCGTGAATACCGCAAGCGCACCGCGTTCAACTGCCTGTTCTTCGTGTGCATCGTGATGCCGTACTTCGCCATCTACACCTTCCTGCCGTCGATCCTGCAGAAGATGGGCCTGGCCGAAGGTTTTGGCACCGAGCTGATGCTCAACCTGCTGCTGATCATCGGCGCCTTGATCGGCATCTGGTGCACCGTGAAATTCTCCCGGCGCGGCTTCCTGATCAACTCGTTCATCATCCTGGCGGCGGCGCTGTTCCTGCTGGCGGTATTGCCGGGCAGCATGGCGTGGTTGATGGTGCTGACGTTCGGCGTCTTCACCCTGGTGCTGTCGGCGGTGAGCAACCTGGTGGGCGTATTCCCGGCGGAGAGCTTCCCGACCGAAGTGCGGGCCAGCGGCATCGGCCTTGCCACAGCCGTCAGCCGCCTGGGTTCGGCGGTGAGTACCTTCCTGTTGCCGGTGAGCGTAGCGGGGATCGGCCTGAGCCCGACCATGGGCATCCTCGCCGCGATCCTGGTGCTGGGCGCGATCATCTCCTGGGCCTGGGCGCCGGAAACCAAGGCGTTGACCTTGAGCCAGGCGTGCAAGGCCGAGCCTGCGGTGTCAGGGATTGCTCACCCGGTTCAACCACTGCGTAAACAACCGAACCTTGGATAAACCCTGCTTGTCACTTGCCACATCCAGCCAATAGCCATACGGGCCGATCACCTCCACCGGGGTGATCGGCAGCAGGCTGCCATTCGCCAGTTCGCGCTCGATCATCTGCCGGTCGATCACCGCGAGCCCACCGCCGGCCAGGGCGGTGTGGATCACCTGGTCCAGGGTGCTGAATTCCAGGCCCTGGCCTGCATCGATATCTTCCCGGCCCATGGCCGCCAGCCAGTTCTCCCAGACCTTCAAGCGCTTGCCGTCGTGCAGGATGTGCAGCAGCGGAAAGCGCCGCAGGTCGGGCGGCTGACCGTCGCTGAACAGTTCCGGGCTGGCGACGGCGATGTGGCGTTCCATCACCAACAGTTCACTGCTGCACTGCGTGGCCGCTTCCAGGCCGAAGCGGACCTGGCAGTCGATTTCCGCCAGGCTCGCATGGGTGTTCTGGTGGGTGACGCTGAGGTTGATGTCCGGGTAACGCTCGCAAAACCGGCGCAGGTGGGCGGACAGCCAGCGGGTGGCCCAGGTGGGCGGGGCGACGATACGCAGGCGCTGGCGCAGGTTGGGCACGCGCACGGCGTGCAGGGCGCGCTCGATATGGTCGAAGGCGTCGCTCAGGTGCGGGGAGAGGGCGAAGCCGGCTTCGGTCAGGGACAGGCCCTGGGGGGTGCGGATGAAGAGGGCGACGCCGAGGTAGTCTTCCAGTTGTTTGATCTGGCGGCTGACGGCACCCTGGGTGACGTTGAGGCCCACGGCGGCCTGGCTGAAGCTGCGGTGGCGGGCGACTTCTTCGAAGACACGGAGCATGTTGAGGGAGGGCAGTTGGCGCATGAAATGGATTCCACACCTGTTGTTTTTATGGTGTTTTTGGCGGCCTCTTCGCGAGCAAGCCCGCTCCCACATTTGATCGGCGCCGCGGTCAAAATGTGGGAGCGGGCTTGCTCGCGAAGGCGTCAGTGAAGACGCCGCCTATTTTAGAAGTAGTAGCCAATGTTCATATACAACTGATTCTCCCACTGGTTACTCCCCCCAGCCCCCAAGCTCTCGGTATAGCTGCTCCCACCAATATACGGATCGTTCTTGCCGATCAACCACTCCGTGGCCACCCACAGTTTACTCACCGAAAACGACGTTCCCAGGATCACCCGCTGTGAGGTCTTGAACTGATCCTCGGACTTGTCAAACGCACTGTAGTTGGCATACAGCTTGACGCCGCTGACCTGGTCAAACAGGTACTTGCCGCCCACGTCGTAGCTCAAGTCCGCCACATACAGATTGCCGCGGCTGGCCACGTTGAACGTGCCGTCATACCCGCCCAGGGTCACCACGCTGTCGGTGCCCGGGTTGCGCGGTGACATCTGCTGGCGTGCCGCCTGCAATTGCACGCCCCACGGGCCGTTCTTGCCCAGGTAGTGGATCGCCACCGCGTTGCGCCGGCCATCGTCGTTGGTGTCCTTGTTCTCCAGGGTGGAGGTCAGGCCGGACAGCCCGACTTCCGATTTCCACCCGCCCAGGTCCATGGCCTTGGCCACCCGCACCACCACGGTGTTGCGTTCCTGGTTGTTGCTGCCGTCGCCCACGTAGCTGTCGGCCTCGGAGATCACGCTGGAGTAGGTCACGCCCTTGCTCGTGCCTTTGCCTTGCCACGCCGGGCGCAGGTAGTAACCGGCCTGGATGTTCCAGTCGCCGCTTTGCTGGATGTACTTGGCGCCCACCTGCTGCACATCTTCCAGGCCGATCACGTTGCCCAGGGTTTCGTAGAAGGTGCTGCCGAAGTACGGCTGCAAGCCAAACGGCACTGTGTTCAGGCCCACTTGCACCTGCTGGTCGGGGTTGAACTTGTAGCCCACCCAGGCGAACTTGGCGAACTGGATATCGCCGTAGTTCTTGGTGTACTGGTACGGGTAGGAGCGCCCGTAGAAACGGTACTGCGCCTCGCCGATCCAGGTGTCGGAGTTGTACTTGGCGCTGAGGTACGCGGTGTCGAGGCCGAACTTCTGGATGTCGCGATCCGGGTCGTAGTCCCAACGGGCGCGCACGGCGCCGCCGAGGTCGAGGTTGTCGGTGACTTGAATGGCCATGGCCGGTGCCGCAAGGGCGCCAAGCACAGGGACCAGAGCGATGTAACGGAAGGTTGGTCGCATGGTTTTGCTCTCGTTATTGGTTATTTTTTGGCAACAGCAGCCCCTTGCCGCAACGAACGCTGCGACGCGGGGTAAAGGGTTGACTCAGTGCGCTTGCGGGCGAATCAGCCGCAGCGGCGGGCCGGCGGCGGGCAGCTCCGAGGCGCCGGGGGCGGCGGCCAGCAAGGTCTGGGTGTAAGTGTTCTGAGGTCGCAGCAACACTTGCTCGGCAGTGCCGTATTCCACGACTTCGCCCTGGCGCATCACCGCGATGTAGTCGCTGATCTGCGCCGCCACCCGCAGGTCGTGGGTGATGAACAGGATGCTCAGGTTCAGGCGCTGCTGCAGTTCGGCCAGCAGTTCCAGCACCTGTTTCTGCACCGAGACATCCAGGGCCGACACGCTCTCATCGGCGATCAACACTTCCGGGCGCATCGCCAGGGCGCGGGCGATGCCGATGCGCTGGCGCTGGCCGCCGGAGAACTGCCGGGGCTTGCGCTTGAGGGCGTCGCGCTTGAGGCCCACCTGTTCCAGCAAATCACCGGCTTCAGCCCACGCATCCTTGGCCGACAACCCGCGCAATTGCGCGGCGCGGGCGATGATGTCGCCCACCCGGTGCCGAGGATTGAGCGAGCCATACGGGTCCTGGAAAATCATCTGGATGCGCCGACGATTCGCCGCCAGCGCCGAGCCGCGCAGGGCCAGGAAGTCGGTGTCACCGACCCATACGTGGCCGCTGTCGCTGTCCACCAGGCGGATCGCGGCTTTCACCAACGTGCTTTTGCCCGAACCGGACTCGCCGACAATCGCCAGGGTCTTGCCCCGTGGCAGTTGCAGCGAGACATTGCGCAAGGCCGCCACCGAGCTGCCACCGACGGTGTAGGTCTTGGTCAGGTGCTCGATGCGCAATGCCAGCTCGCCGTCGGCGCTCGGCTTGTGCAGCTCCGGGTGCAGCGCCGGCACGGCCGCAATCAGCTTGCGGGTGTAGGCGTGGGCCGGGGCATTCAGCACCTGGTCGCGCTCGCCGATTTCCACCAGCCGGCCGCCTTCCATCACCGCGATACGGTCGGCAATCTGCGCCACCACGCCGAAGTCATGGGTGATAAACAGAATGCCGTGTTGCCCGCGGCCGCGCAGCTCGCGCACCAGCTTCAGCACCTGCGCCTGGGTGGTCACGTCCAGCGCCGTGGTGGGCTCGTCGGCGATCAGCAGGTCCGGGTTCATCGCCAGCGCCATGGCAATCACCACTCGCTGGCACTGGCCGCCAGACAATTGGTGCGCAAAGCTGTTGGCGATGCGTGGCGGGTCCGGTAGTTGGGTGGACTCCAGCAGCGCCAACATGCGCTCGCGACGCTCCGCCGCCGGCATCTGCGGTGCGTGAATATCGAAGATCTCTTCCACTTGCTTGCCAATGCGAATCGCCGGGTTCAGCGCCGCCATGGGCTCCTGGAAAATCATCGCGATACGGTTGCCCCGCAGCTGGCGCAAACGCTCCTCGTCGAGGGTGCAAATGTCATCGCCGAGGAAGTCGATCACGCCTTCGGTATGCCGCAAACCCTTGGCGTAGTCGCCCATGATCGCCGCCGACAGCACGGACTTGCCGGAGCCGGACTCGCCGATCACGCAGAGGATTTCGCCCTTGCGCACCTCCAGGCTGATGCCTTGCACCGCGTGGCTGCGGTCGGCGCCGGCGGGCAATTCGATGGACAGGTTCTGCACCCGCAGTACTTGCGTGTGGTTCATGCTCAACTCCTTGCGCCTTTCTGGGCGTGTTCATCCAGGCCGTCCGCCAACAGGCTCAGGCCCAGCATCAGGGTGGAGATGGCGATGCACGGGAAGATCACCAGGTGCGGGAAGGCGATGGCCATGGCGCGGCCGTCATTGATCATGCCGCCCCAGTCCGGTGTGGGCGGCGGCAGCCCGAGGCCCAGGAAGCCGAGGGCGCCGATCATGATCGCGGTGTAGCCGATGCGCAGGCAGAAATCGACAATCAGCGGCCCGCCGCAGTTGGGCAGGATTTCCACCAGCATGATCCGCAGCGAGCCTTCGCCCTGGGTGATGGCGCTGAGCACGTAGTCTCGCGAGCGAATATCGATGGTCAGGGCGCGCATGATCCGGAAGATCGCCGGTGCGCTGGTGAAGGTCACCGCAATCAGGATATTCAGCGCCGAAGCGCCGAGGGCGATGATGATCACGATGTACAACACCAGCACCGGGAACGACAGCACCGTGTCGGCCACATAGGACAGCACGCTGTCGACCCAACCGTTGAAGTAACCGGCGCACAGGCCCATGGCGATGCCCACGGCAAACGCGGTGAGGGTGGCGAGGATCGACCAGAACAGCACGGTACGAGTGCCCCAGATCAGCCGCGAGAGAATGTCGCGGCCAATCATATCGGTGCCCAGCAGGAAGCCCTGGCCGTTGTCGCCGACGGTCATTGGCGTGAGCAAGGGCGTGAAGCTTTCCAGCGGATCATGGGGCGCGATCCACGGTGCGAACAGCGCGATCAGCACCCAGCCGCCCACCAGCAGCAGGCCGAGCAATGCCAAGGGATGTTTGAACGAGTGCAGCAGGTTCATTGGGCACCTCCGCCGAGGCTGCGCAGGGTGATGCGCGGGTTGAGCCAGGTGTAGGCCAGATCCGAGAAGATCTTGGTGATGCCCACCACTACGGCACTGACCATCGCGCAGGCTTCGATCAGGTACACGTCATGGTTCAGCGAGGCGGTGTACAGCAGCGAGCCGAAGCCCTTGTAGGCGAAGAACACCTCCACCACGATCACGTTCGACAGCAGCCACGGGATGTACAGCATGATCACCGTGACCGGCGCGATCAGCACATTGCGCAGGGCATGCCGCAGCACAATGCGTGAGGTCGATGCGCCCTTGAGTCGCGCCGTGCGGATGTACGGCGCCTGCATCACTTCCACCATCGAGGCCCGGGTGATGCGCGCCAGGTAACCGATGCCGAACAGGCACAGCACCATCAGTGGCAGCACCAATTGCACGACGCTGAAGCCTTCGCTCATGCTGCTCACACCGGGCAGCCAGTTAAGCCAGAACACAAAGATCGCGGAGACGAAAACCGCGCTGGCGAAGTCGGGAATCGAGGTGGTGACGATCGACAGGAACGACACCAGGCGGTCCAGCGCCGAGCCCTGGCGAATCCCGGCCAGAACGCCGAGGGTCAACGCCACCGGCACCATCACCAGCAAGGCCAGGCCGGCCAGGGTCAGGGTTTGCGCAAGGTTCGGCAGCAGCAGCTTGATCACTGATTCGCGAAAGTACACCGAGGTGCCCCAGTCGCCGCTGACAAAGTCCTTGAGCCACACCAGGTAGCGCCACACAAAGGGTTGGTTATAGCCATGTTCCACCAGCCACGCGGCGCGCTGGTCGGCGGCGGAGTAGGGGCCGAGGACGTTGATCGCCACGTCTTCGATATTCAGTTCCAGGGCCAGGAACACGATCAATGACACCGACAGCAGGGTCGCCACCAGCGCCAATAACTTGCGCATCAGAAAATGAGCCATGGGTGCATGCTCCGACTGTTCAAGGGATGCCTGCCCGTGTGCGGGCAGGGAGGAGGGCGTGCGCTAAATCAAGCGCTCATCCACACACTGTCCATCGGGTAGAAGTCGGAAGGGTGCACCTGGAAGCCCTGGACCTTTTTGCTCACGGCGGTGAACTTGTCGCCCCAGAACGGCTGCACGATCACGCAGGCGTCCTGCAGGATGCGTTCGACATTTTCCATCGCCACGGCGCGCTGTTTCGGGTCGATGATGCCCATGGCCTTGTCCAGCGCGGCATCGAACGCCGGGTCGCTGTAATGGCTTTCGTTCCAGGCACCACCGCCACGGTAGGCCAGTTCCAGGGACATTACGCCCAGCGGGCGGTGGGCCCAGTAGGTCAGGCTGAAGGCGGCCTTGTCCCAGATCGGCCAGTACTGTGCAGCAGGGATCACTTTGAGGTTGATGCGGATCCCGGCTTCCAGGCAGTTCTGTTGCAGGATCTGCGCGCAGTCCTGTTCATAGCGGCCCTGGGTGTTGCCGACGATCAGGTCAATGTCGATGCCGTTGGGGAAGCCGGCTTCGGCCAGCAGCTTCTTGGCCGCCGCCACGTCGCGGTTGCGCTTGGGCAGCGGGAAATATTCGGGGTGGGAAGGCGCCACATGATGGTCTTCGCCGAGGGTGCCCATGCCGCGATAGGCGATCTTCAGCATCTGCGCGTTATCGGCGCACAGCACCACCGCCTTGCGGATGCGCAGGTCGGTGAACGGCTTCTGGTCGCAGGCCATGCGCATCACCACGGTTTGCGCCGACTTGCAGGTCAGCAACTGGGCCCCGGGCAAGCGCTTGGCCAGGTCCAGTTCAGCCACCGTCACGCGGTACAGCACGTCGACTTGCCCGGCTTGCAGGGCGGCGAGGTGGGTGGACACGTCGGTGCCCATGTCGATGTAGCGCAACTCGTCAAGGTTGGCTGGTTTGCCCCAGTAATCGGCGCGCTTGGCGAAGGTCGCCTGCTTGTTCACGGCGAATGAAACCAGCTTGAACGGCCCGGTGCCCAGCGGGTTTTTCGCCCAGTCGTCACCGGCCTTGAAGCTGCGGTGCACGATGGCGCAGGTGAAGGCGTTGAGCATCTCCGGGATCGCCAGGATCGGCCGCTTGAGCACCAGGCGGAACTGGAACTCGCTGACTTTTTCGAAGGCCTTGATGTCCTGGAACGCGGTGCGGTTCACCGACTTGGAATCGGCGGCGATCCAGCGTTCGATATTGTGCTGCACGTCGTCGACGTTGAAGGTGTCGCCGTTGCTCCACTTCACGTTCTGGCGCAGGTTGAAGGTCCAGGTAGCGAGGTCTTCCGACGGGCTCCAGCTCTCGGCGAGGTAAGGGTGGGTGATGTTGTCGGCGTCGACCCAGGTCAGGTATTCCACCGAGTTGCGCAGCAGGTTCGAGGCTTCGATCCAGGTGATCAGCATCGGGTCCTGGATTTCCTGGATCGCGCAGGCAAACCGCAGGCTGCCGCCCTGGCGTGGCTCGGCGGCCTGGGCGTCATTGCCCAGCAGTGCGGAACCGAGAAAGGTGCTGGCACTGGCCACGGTGATGCCCAGCAGCGCGGCCGTGCGCAGGAATTGGCGACGGTTGATTTCGCCGCTTTGCACTTGGGCACACAGATCATTTACGGCTGGATGCGGCGCGGCGCCGTCCAGGGTAGTCAACTCTTTCATAAGCCTCTCCGGTACTTGCGAATATGCGTTTTTTTGTTGAACCGCAAGGGTCAATGGCAAGCGCCGCGAAGGCGTGACCGTGACCGCTGTGAAGCCGGCAGAAGAACAAGGCGCAACGAAGTCGGGAGGGTGGCAATGGGACAGGACATAGGGCAGCTCTCATGTTGTTTTTATTAGAGATGCCCGCAGTTTTGTCATTTGCGCAAAGATCGACAAACGACAAATTCTGCGTTGGAACGTTCTATAAACGCATGTTACATGTCGCTCCCCACCGACCGATCGTTCCCACGCTCTGCTTGGGAATGCCGCCCCGGACGTTCCGCGTCCCCTCTGCGAAACGGTGACGCAGAGCGTCACGGGATGCATTCCCACGCAGAGCGTAGGAACGATCAGTACCTCAACAAGCGCGGGTCGAACGGGTAGTCGGAGAGCAACTCGATGCCGTGTTCGTGGATGTAGATCTGCTCTTCGAGCTTGACCCCTTCGCCGCCTTCGTCGTGGCCGATGTAGCTTTCAACGCAGATGGTCATGCCGGCTTCGAACACACCGTCGTAGCCCAGGGCATCAATGTCTTCGCGATGCACCACGTAGGGGTATTCACCGGTCATGCCAACCCCGTGCACCAGGGCGAAGTAACGGTTGTTTTTGTAATGCTCGGGAATCTTCCAGGCCAGTTCCGCGTACTCCTTGAAACTGCGCCCGGCCTTGAGCATTTCCATGTTGGTCTGCACTTGCTCGTAGGCCAGTTTGTACAGCTCCTGCTGCTTGGCGGTGGCGGCTTGTTCACCGCACAGGAAGGTCCGCGAGAAGTCGGCGTAGTAGCCGAAACGCCCGACCACGTCAGTGTCCAGCGCTACCAGGTCGCCGGCTTCGATGGGCCGGGTGCTGCACTCCTGGAACCACGGGTTGGTGCGTGGGCCGGAGGACAGCAGGCGGGTCTCGACGTAATCACCGTCGGTAGCGATCACATGCTGGTGCAGGTGCGACCACAGTTCGTTCTCGCTGATGCCGGGGGTGAGTTTGCTTTCCATCAGGCGCACCCCGGCTTCGGTGGCACGCAGGCTGGCGCGGATCATCTTGAGTTCGTTCGGCACCTTGATGCAGCGCGCACGTTCCAGCGGTTCCTGGGCATCAAATATCTGATAGCCGAGCTTTTGCAGTTCGAAGGCCGCAGCGGAGGTGGCGCTTTCAATGGCGATGCGTTTGCCGCCGCCACATTTGCGCACCAGCTCATCGATTTCCGCGGCCCAGTCGGCGGTGACATTGCCCAGGAAACTTTCGCAGAAGTAATAGGAGATGGCTTTGGCCGGGCGCACTTCATCGACGGTGTTGAGGGGTTCGGCCAGGTGCAGGCAGCCGCCGAACTCGAACACCACCACCGGGCCTTCTGCCGGGATAAACGCATAGCGGGCCGGGTTGCGCGCCGAGTACACCTGCATGTTGCGTGAGCCGGTGGCGTAGCGCATGTGGGTAGGGTCGAACAGTACGCAGGCGGCGTAGTCGCGTTTTTTCAGCTCGTTGCGTACCCGTTGCAGACGGTCCAACTGGATCTGCTGGATCTCGTCATGGGTAGGTTCGCAGTCAGTGGGGTTGCGGTTGGGGCCGGACAGACTCATAGGGTGTTCCTCGCAGGGCAAATACGGTTTCAAGGTTTCTTAGGTGTGAATCAGTCGAGCAACTGGTCGCTGCGGACCAGGTTGCGTTCGGCTTGCAGATGGGCTTCGGACAGGCGTCCGTAAAGCTGCTTGGTGCGCTGGGCACGGCCAATGATTCCGGGCTTTTCGGAGTAGGCGAAGATCGCCGTGTTGCGCTCGGTGGCGCCTTCCACGCGGGTCACCCGGTGCACCGAAAAACGCCCTTTGAATATCTGCAAATCGCCGGGATTCAGCTCCAGTTCCTGCACCCGCGAACGGTCCTCGCCACGCACCACCTTGCCGACGGCGCCGAGGTTCTCCTGGGTGCGCGAGCGAATCATCGGCGCGTACTCGAACAGGCCGCCGGCCTCGGGCTTCTGGGTCATCATGCTGACGATGAATTCGTTGGTATCGAAGTGCCAGGGCTGCTCGGTGCCGTCCGGCATCACGTTGATCACCAGCCCGGCGAACGGGTCGGCGTACTCGAAGATTTCCGGCTCATTCAGGCAGGCACCGATAAAGCGTTTCATCATCGGCGACACGTACAGCCGGTGGATGATCGCGTCCGGGGCGATCATGTCGCGGGTCACAAAGCCGCTGGTGCGCTCCATGAACGTGCGGCGCGGGTCATCGTGGGGCAGGGAGGTGTCGTCCTCGGTGAAGTAGGCGTTGACCTTGCGCACCGAATAAAACGTCTTGCCCGACAGCGCCAAACCTTCCAGGCGCGCCTGCTCAAGCGCTGCGGGGCGCAGGAAGTTCTTCAGCAGGCAGCAGCCGTCTTCGGCCAGTTCGGACCGGGCGTGTTCGATCAGGGCCTGTAATTGAACATGGCCCGAATCATGTATGGGATACAGCTCGGTATTAATAATGTCGCTGATATCGCCCACTTCAGCGTCAGCAAGTTGAAGGCTCATGCAAGACTCCCGGAACTATCAGTTGGTGTTTTTTGGCTGCCCCGATAGTTGCTGAACGAGGTGCAAAGTGGAAATTACAAGTTGTGATCGAATCCATCGGCGAGGGCGATAGTTATGTCGGGCGAACTGGATGGCACCCTGCTTAAAGTGTTTGTGGCAATTATCGAGTGCCAGGGGTTTTCGGCGGCCGCCGAGCGCCTGCACAAGACCCAATCCACCGTCAGCCAGAGCCTGCAACGCCTGGAAGACATCGTCGGCACGCCACTGATCCGCCGTACCAGCCGCTCGGTGGGCCTGACCCCCGGTGGCGAAACCTTTTTGATCTACGCCCGGCAGATCCTCAAGCTGCACAGCGAAGCCGTCAGCGCCGCGCAATTGCCCAATCAACAGGTGTGTATCCACCTCGGCATGCCCGAGGACTACGCCGAGTATTGCCTGGGCGGGATGCTCAAGGACTTCCAGGCGCAGTTCGCCCAGGTGCGGCCCGATGTGTGCTGCGAGATGTCGACGGCCCTGGTGGGGCGCCTGCAACGGGGCGAGCTGGACTTGGTGCTGGGGGTGGAACACGCAGGTTTGCACAGCGGGGAATACCTGTGCGACGAGCCGTTGGTGTGGGTCGCGGCGCCCAGCTGGAGTTGCGTGGGGCGTCAGTCGGTGCCGTTGGCGGTGTACGCCGAGGGCTGCGCGTTCCGTGCGAACGCCGTGCAGGCGCTGGCCCAGTCCGGGCGCTCGTGGCAGGTGGTTTACACCAGCCAAAGCCCGCGCGGCATTGCGATTGCGATCGAGCAGGGCTTGTCGGTGGGCGTGATGGCGCGGCGCCTGGTGCCACCCGACTGGCAGATTCTGGACGAGCGCCAGGGCTTCCCGCCGATTGCGCCGGCACGCCTGATGTTCTGGCGTTCAGCCGGTTGCCAGGTGCCGGAAGTGGATGCCCTGGTGGAGATTCTGCGCCGGCAACTGGGCCACTCAGGGCATCTGGGCGGCCAGCGCTTCGCGGGTGTGTCGCTGGGCCATGCGCTTGAGCAATAACAGGCTGGCCAACACCCAGGCCGCGATCCAGCCGTGCACCACCGCAAATTCGCCAGTGACTTGCAGCAGCCAGCCGCACAAGGCATTGCCGGTGGCACTCGCCAGGCCGTAGCTGACCATGCTCAGGCTCACCACTTGCAGGCTGTGCACCGGGCTGAGCCGGGCACCGACGTAGGCGGCCATCAAGCCCCAACACGGGAAATAGAACAGCGCGAACAGCCCGGCCGCCAGCCAGCTCAGTACCAGGCTCGGGTGCCCGAGCAAGCCGAGCATGCTCAGACCAAACGCGCCGATACTCAGGGCCATCACCCGCAACGCCCCCCAACGATCTGCCAGCGTGCCCAGCAGCAAGCCGCCGATCACACCGCCGATCCCGATCAGCGTCCACATCGAGCCGGTGACGGAGGCGCTGGCTTGTAGCTGCTCGCTGACGAACGCCGACAGGAAATTCAGAAACGGCCCGCTGATGGCGCCGATAAACGCGCTGAGCAAGACGATCTGCATTGCCACCGGTTGTGCCACGCACAACTTCAGCCATTGGCGCAGCACTTGGTTCAGCGCCGGCGCCATGGTCTCGCGTGGTGTCGGTTGCTTGATCGGGGCCAGTGCCCACAGGGTCAACAGCGTGACAACTAGCGTCAACCCGGCGCAGATCAGCCAGAACTGGCGCAACGACAACCCTTGCAACAGCGCGATCAGCAGCCCGTTCAAGCACAGCGCAAAGGCTGAGCCCGAGGACGCCAGCCCGAGCACCCGGCTGCGATGTGTAGTCGGGATCACCTCTTGAGCGAGGGCCGAAATCGCGTTCCAGTTCGACACCGCGCACGCCGACACCAGTGCCAGGCACAGGGCAAACGGCAGCACCCACGGCGTGGCGACGGCCAGGGCCAGCAGGGCGGGGCTGAGGACGATGGTCAGGCGCGCCATATTGCGCGGGCTGATCCACGCCGCCGCCAGGCCGCTGGCAATCGAGGCACCCATGTAGAACAGCTGCAACAGCGCGGCAATCAACGCGGCCTGGCTGTAACTGAGCTCAAAGGCTAGGCGGATCTGCGGCAACAGCGCCGAATACAGGAACACACTGAAACCGTGGGTGGTGGCGTTGCAGGCGGTAAACACCAGTGCCAGCAAGCCAATACTTCGCCGGGATGAAACGGGAGCGTTGGACATGGCGATGACTCGATAAGTTAATCGCGAAAGAGAGGGGCGAAGTTACAGGAAGTACATCGGCAGACTAGCGTTTATAGCCTGGCGACGACCAATGCTTAATTGTCTTAGTGTGCATGCGTTATACGCAGGCTATTTATTCGTGGGCGACGGTCTGTAGCGATAAACGACACTTTCAGCGTTTGTGACGATTAATTGTTTGTCAGGCTGGGGTGCTACCGCTGACCCAATACAAAAAGGTATGTTGTGCAGGTTATTTCCCCTGTGCTCCCGAGTGTCGTCCATGAAACGCAAAATGCCCGGTCTCAACGCCCTCAAAGCTTTCGAAGTCGCCGGCAGTACCGGCAGTTTTACCCGGGCCGCCGAGCTGTTGAACGTGACGCAGAGTGCGGTCAGCCGCCAGGTGCGCCAGCTTGAAGAACAGTTGGGCGAGGCCCTGCTGGAGCGTCGTCACCATCACCTGGAATTGACCAGTGCCGGGCGGGTGTTGCTGCGGGCGTTGCACCAGTCGTTCGACAAGATCGAGCTGACGGTGCGCAGTATCCAGCAGAAGTCCCATGCCAATCGGCTGCACATCAATGCGCCGCCGACGTTTACCAATCGTTGGTTGATGCCGCGGTTGGGGCGCTTGCGCGAGCAGCATCCGGAGTTGGAGCTGAGCATTACCACGCGGTTGCAGGACAGCCTGGCGGAGACCAGTACGCTGGATTGTGCGATTCGGTTTGGCGATGGGGAATGGGATGGGTTGGACAGCTCGTTGTTGATTCAGGAGCGGCATATCGCGGTGTGTGCGCCGTCGTTGTATGCCCGGGAGTGGAGTGACGGGATTGATCTGAATCGCATGACGTTGCTGCATGTGCTGGCGCGGGAGGATCAGCGGTATCTGACGTGGAAGCATTGGCTGGATGCGGCGCGGATCAGTGGGGTTGATATCGAGGGGGGGTATGAGTTTGACCTGCTGGATTTGGCGATTCGGGCGGCGATCGATGGGTTGGGGATTACCATTGCGGATTGGCATATGGTCGCTTCGGAGTTGGCCAGTGGGCAGTTGACGCAGGTGCTGAATGTGCATGTGGAGGGGCATCAGTCGTATTGGCTGGTGACCCGGCCGGAGCAGACGGATACGCCGCAGTTGCAGGTGTTTGCGCAGTGGTTGCAGGAGGAGATTTGGTTGGCTCAGCGGCAGTTGGAGCCTTCTTTGGCGGCTGTTTGATTCGGTGTACATATCCGTTATTTAGGTAACGGCGACTTATGGTT
>NZ_JACAPT010000036.1:0-87496 GCF_013385565.1 Pseudomonas sp. E6002
GCTGTAAGAGCGGAACCAATCTCAGCCATCACCCAAATAACGGATATTCACTCACTCACTCACTTAATCAATCAACCCAGCCCCAACCGCTCATGCCACTCGGCAATCGACTCCTCTGGATACTCCTCAAACTCCAGGTCCCCCGCGCGAACACTCACCTCAACCCACGGCGCCTTCGACCCCAGCATCAGATGCGTATGCTCCGGCGGCACCGGCAACGGCGTATCAATCGCCGAAGCAAACGGATGAATCAACTCCGGCCACTGCGGACTGAACAACCACAACCCCGACCCACACTGCGAACAAAAATGCCGCTCAGCCGTACTCGCATGCGCCCGGCTATCCCCCGGCCCTTTCATCCGCGCGTGATAAATCGAAATCAACTTGCGCCCCCGCACCTTGAGGCTCCTGGCATCCCCCCCAAGGTTGATCGCATACCCGCCACCCCCCTGGGTCTTGCGACAAATCGAGCAATAACACCGCTGATAAGGGTAGGGATGCGTACTCTCAAGACTGAACGAAACCGCGCCGCAATGGCAGGAACCTTCAAGCTGCATGACCAGATCTCCTTCGCAAAAGGGCAACGTTAGCTTAGGCGCCCGGCAGCCGGGGCGGTTCCATCTCGGGCATCAAGGTCGCGATCAACGCCCGAATCGTCCCCGGCAACGCCTCCAGTTCCCGCACCAGAATACTGCGCTCGCGCACTGCCCAAACCTCATCCAGCTTCACTGTCACCAGTTGCATGGTCCGGCTGTGCCGCACGGCGGCCGACTCGGGAATGATGCCGATCCCCACGCCCGCCTCAACCATCCGGCAGATCGCCTCGAAGCTCGACATTTGAATGCGCAACGACAAGTGCTTGCCCAGCCGCTCCACATGCTCACGCAGGAAACTCAGCAACGTGCTGCCGTCATGCAAGCCGATATGTTGATAAGCCAGGGTTTGCTCCAGCGTCACCGAAGGCAGGCTCGCCAGCGGATGCCCCACCGGTACCGTCAGCACCAGGTGGTCGGTGCTGAAGTGCAGCACCTGCAAACCCGACGCTTCCACAGGCCCGGCGATGATGCCCATGTCGCTGGTGCCATCCAGCACGCCCCGCACGATATCCCGCGACAGCCGCTCCTGCAGGTCCACCGTCACGCCGGGGCGCTGGGACAGGAAGCCGGCCAGCACCTCCGGGAGAAATTCGGTCACGGCGGTGGTGTTGGCAAAAATGCGGATATGCCCGGCCGAGTCGATGCCGTATTGGGTGAACTCGCTTTTCAGGTAATCCACCTGGCGCATGATCAGCCGCGCATGGTGCAGCAGCCGTTCGCCCGCCGGGGTAATTTCCACACCACGGCTGTCGCGGTACAACAGGCGGGTGTCGAGTTGGCCCTCCAGGGCCTTGATCCGCGCACTGGCGGCGGCCGGCGAAAGGAACGCGCGCTTGGCGCCCTGGGTCAGGCTGGGGGATTCGGCGATATGGATAAACAGGCGTAAGTCAGCCAGATCAAAGTGCATGCAAGGCTCCGGGGCAGCGACGAAGAACCCATGTGGGAGCAGGCAAGCCAGCTCCCACATTGATCATCCGGGTTCTTGAGATCTTTTTATGGGCGATGGCGTTCAGCATAGCCGAACGCTGCTTTATTGAAATGCAAATTCTCAGAACGGCCAGGGCCCAGCATGATCCGGTTCAGATTCCCTGCCCGAGGACATGCACCTGATGAGCGCCACAGACTGGATCGGCCGTAGCGAAACAGCCCACGACCACTTGAGCCACAACCTGCTCAAACGCATCGCCGCCACCTTTGGCGAAGCGGCACCGGCAGATGGCGAGCCGGTTCCGCCCTTGTGGCAATGGTGCTTCTTCCAGGACCCGCTGCCCGAGTCCGCCCTGGGCGGTGACGGTCATCCGGCCCGTGGCGGCTTCCTGCCGCCGGCCGATAATCGCAACCGCATGTGGGCCGGCGGGCGTATCGAGTTCTTCCATGCATTGCGTGCCGGTGAGGCCGCCACCCGCGTTTCGACCATCACCCGGGTGGAAGAAAAAACCGGTCGCACCGGCTCGTTGTTGTTCGTCACCGTGCGCCACGACTATTCCCAGGACGGCCGCCTGGCCCTGCGCGAAGAACAGGACATCGTCTACCGCGAACCCACGCCGCCCAAGCAGGGCAGTGGTGACGCGCTCCCCGAAGGCGCCTGGCGTGAAGCGGTCGACCCGACGCCAACCCTGTTGTTCCGCTACAGCGCCGTGACCTTCAACGGCCACCGCATTCACTACGACTACCCCTATGTCACCGGCACCGAAGGTTATTCGGGGCTGGTGGTGCACGGGCCGCTGATCGCCACCTTGAGCCTGCGCGCATTTTGCCGCGCCAACCCCGCGGCCACGTTGCGCCGTTTCTCGTATCGCGGCGTGCGCCCGTTGATTGCCCCGCAAGCCTTTGAAGTGGGCGGGCACGTCACCGCGCCGGGCGTCGCGGAACTGTGGGCGGGCAACGCCGACGGCCTGGCCCAGCGCGCCGAACTGCATTTCGAATAAACCTCCAAGAACAACAGGCGGAGAGCCGTTAATGAACCCGAATGACAACGAAGAACTGAATGCCATCCGCGAAGGCGTGCGCGCACTCTGCGCCGAATTCGACGCCGCCTACTGGCGCAAGGTCGATGAAGAAAAGGGCTTCCCGGAAGCCTTCGTCAAAGCCCTGACCGACGCCGGCTGGCTGTCGGCAATGATCCCCGAAGAATACGGTGGCTCCGGCCTGGGGCTGGCGGAAGCCTCGGTGATTCTGGAAGAAGTGAACCGCTGCGGCGGCAACTCCGGCACCGTCCACGGCCAGATGTACAACATGTTCACCTTGCTGCGTCACGGCAGCGAAGCACAGAAACGCTTCTACCTGCCCAAGCTCGCCAGCGGCGAATTGCGCCTGCAGTCGATGGCCGTGACCGAGCCCACCACCGGCACTGACACCACCAAAATCAAGACCACCGCAGTCAAGCGCGGCGACAAGTACGTGATCAACGGCCAGAAAGTCTGGATCTCGCGGGTGCAGCATTCCGACCTGATGATCCTGCTGGCCCGCACCACGCCGTTGGCCGAGGTGAAGAAAAAATCCGAAGGCATGTCGATCTTCCTGGTGGACTTGCGGGAAGCCATCGGCAACGGCCTGACCGTGCAGCCCATCGCCAACATGGTCAACCACGAGACCAACGAACTGTTCTTCGACAACCTGGAGTTGCCGCTGGACAGCCTGATTGGCGAGGAGGGCAAGGGCTTTCGCTACATCCTCGACGGCTTGAATGCCGAGCGGACGCTGATTGCCGCCGAGTGCATCGGCGATGGCCGCTGGTTTATCGAGAAAGCCTGCGCCTATGCCCGCGACCGCGTGGTATTTGGTCGGCCCATCGGACAGAACCAGGGCGTGCAGTTCCCGATTGCCGAAGCCCATATCGAGATCGAAGCGGCCGACTTGATGCGCTGGCGTGCCTGTGAGGAATACGACAGCGGCGCCAATGCCGGGGCCAGCGCGAACATGGCCAAGTACCTCGCGGCCAAGGCTTCCTGGGAGGCGGCCAACGCCTGCCTGCAAACCCACGGCGGCTTCGGGTTTGCCTGCGAATACGACGTGGAGCGCAAGTTCCGCGAGACCCGCCTGTACCAGGTTGCGCCGATCTCCACCAACCTGATCCTGTCCTACGTGGCCGAGCATCTGCTCGAACTGCCACGCAGCTTCTGAGGGCCCGACCATGAGCCATACCCAAGCGCTGTGTCGGTTCCTCGCCGAGTTGAATTACGCACAATTGCCGGACGCCGTACTCGCCCGCACCGAAGACCTGTTCCTCGACTGGCTCGCCTCGGCGCTGGCCAGCAAGGGCGCGCATCCGATCCCGCTGTTCGAACGTTATGCCCGCAGGATGGGCCCGGCTGATGGCCCGGCGCAGATCATCGTCAACGGCGGCAGCAGCAGTGCCTATTTCGCCGCGCTGGTGAATGGCGCGTCGTCGCACCTGGTGGAGCAGGATGACCTGCACAACAGCTCGGTATTGCACCCGGCGACCGTGGTGTTTCCGGCGGCATTGGCGGCGGCGCAAGACCTCGGCAAGTCCGGTCGCGAACTGCTGCTGGCCTCGGTGGCCGGTTACGAAGCCGGGATTCGCATCGGCGAATTCATGGGCCGTTCCCATTACCGGATCTTCCACACCACGGCCACCGTCGGCACCCTCGCAGCGGCGGTGGCCGTGGGCAAATTGCTCGACTTCAACCAAGAGCAATTCATCAACCTGCTGGGCAGTGCCGGCACTCAGGCGGCCGGGCTGTGGGAGTTCCTGCGGGACGCCGCCGACTCCAAGCAACTGCACACTGCCAAGGCCGCTGCCGATGGTTTGCTGGCGGCGTATCTGACAGCGGACGGGCTGACCGGTGCGCGCAATATTCTGGAAGGCGATCAGGGGATGGCGGCGGGCATGTCCACCGACGCCGACCCAGGCAAATTGTCCGATCGTCTCGGCAGCCGCTGGGCGCTGCTGGAAACGTCGTTCAAGTTCCATGCTTCATGCCGCCACACCCATCCGGCCGCCGATGCGCTGCTGGATCTGATGCAGCGCGAAGGGCTGGGCCATGAGCAGATCGCCCATGTGGAAACCCGCGTTCACCAGGGCGCCATCGACGTTTTGGGCCGGGTGACGCTGCCGCAGACCGTGCACCAGGCCAAGTTTTCCATGGGCACCGTGCTGGGGTTGATTGCCGTGCATGGCAAGGCCGGGCTGACCGAGTTTCACGAGCTGGCGCTGAGCGACGGGGACGTGGCGGCGTTTCGCGACAAGGTCTCCATGACCCTCGACGCCGAAGTCGACGGTGCCTATCCGCAGCGCTGGCTGGGCCGGGTCATCGTGACCACCGCCGATGGCCGCACCTTGCACGGCGCCATCGACGAACCCAAGGGCGACCCGGGCAACACCCTGAACCGCTCGGAGCTGGCCGACAAGTTCCAGCGCCTGACCCAATTCAGCGGTGCCCGCACACTCGCGCAAACCACCGGGCTGATCGAAAAAGTCTGGGACCTGCGCAACGCCGCGTCCCTGGCTCACTGGCTTTAAGGAACTGTCATGACCGCTAATCAACGACCGCTGGACGGCATCACCGTTGTCAGCCTGGAACACGCGATTGCCGCACCGTTCTGCACTCGCCAGTTGGCCGACCTGGGCGCGCGGGTGATCAAGATCGAACGTCCCGGGGCGGGCGACTTTGCCCGGGGCTATGACGAGCGCGTGCGCGGCCTGGCCTCGCATTTCGTGTGGACCAACCGTTCCAAGGAAAGCCTGACCCTGGACCTCAAGCACGACGATGCCGGGAACATCCTGGAAACCCTGCTGGCCGATGCCGATGTGCTGGTGCAGAACCTCGCACCGGGCGCGGCCGCGCGCATGGGATTGTCATTCGAGGCGCTGCATGAGCGCTTCCCGCGGCTGATCGTCTGCGACATCTCCGGCTATGGCGAGGGTGGCCCGTATGAAAAGAAAAAGGCCTACGACCTGCTGATCCAGAGCGAAGGCGGCTTTCTCTCGGTCACCGGTGGCCCGGGTGAAGACCAGATGGCCAAGGCCGGCTGCTCCATCGCCGATATCTCCGCCGGTATGTACGCCTACAGCGGCATCCTCTCGGCGCTGCTGCTGCGGGGCAAGACCGGGCAGGGCAGTCGCATCGACGTCAGCATGCTGGAAAGCCTGGTGGAGTGGATGGGCTACCCGATGTATTACGCGTTCGACGGCGCGCCCCAGCCACCGCGCGCGGGTGCGGCGCATTCGACGATCTACCCCTACGGGCCGTTTCCCACCGGCGACGGCGGCACGGTGATGCTCGGGTTGCAGAATGAGCGGGAATGGGCGGCGTTCTGCGACAAGGTGCTGCTCACCCCGGAATTGGCCACCGACGAGCGTTTCTCGGCCAACTTCAAGCGTTCGGAAAACCGCGACGTGCTGCGCCAGATCATCGTCGACCGTTTTGCGCAGATGAGCGCCGAGGGCGTGATCCAGCGCCTGGAAGACGCGCAAATCGCCAGTGCACGAGTCAACGACATGCAAGGCGTGTGGGACCACCCGCAGCTCAAGGCCCGGGACAGTTGGCGTGAAGTCGACAGCCCGGCGGGCAAATTACCGTCGTTGCTGCCACCGGCACGCAATGCCGCGTTCACCCCGCGGATGGATGCGGTGCCGGGGCTGGGGCAGCACAGCCAGGGGATTCTCGACCAGCTGGGTTACTCCGCTGAAGCCATCGACGGCCTGCGTATCCGCGGCGTTATCTGACAAGGAATCGAACGATGCCAACCTCTCTTGTGCGCTCTGCGCTGTTTGTACCGGGCAGCCGACCGGAACGTTTTGCCAAGGCCCTGGCCAGTGGCGCCGATGCAGTGATTGTGGATTTTGAAGACGCGGTGGAAGAGCCGCTCAAGCGTCAGGCCCGGGACAACCTCGGGGTGTTTTTGCAGGCGACGCCGGCGGTGCGGGTGTGGGTGCGGATCAACGCGCCGGAGCATCCCGAGCATTTTGCCGATGTGGCGTTCTGTCAGGCCCACGCCGGGGTCGCGGGGGTGTTGCTGCCCAAGGTTGAAAGTGCGGCCCAGGTGGCCGTAGTGGCTGCAACGGGCAAGGCTATCTGGCCGATTATCGAGAGTGCGCGGGGTTTGCTGGCGGTGGCGGAAATCGCCCATGCGCCGCTGGTGGAGCGCCTGTCGTTTGGTGGCCTGGACCTGGCGCTGGACTTGAACCTGAGCAGTGGTTCCCCGGCCGCGCAATTTGCCCTGGACCAGGCTCGCCTTGCCTTGATCGTGCATTCCCGCGCCGCCGGGCTGGTGGCGCCGCTGGACGGCGTGCACCCGGCCATCGACGACCCCGAAGGTCTGCGCCGTTCGATTCGGCATGCCTATGAAATGGGCTTTGCCGGCGCGCTGTGTATCCATCCCAAGCAGGTGGCGGTGATTCACCAGGCGTTGGCCCCCAGTGCCGAGGATCTGGCCTGGGCCAAACGGGTGGTGGATGCCGGTGCCCATGGGGCCGGGGCGTATCAGCTGGACGGGCAGATGGTGGATGCACCGGTGTTGCTGCGGGCCCAACGATTATTAGCCGCGCAACCGTAGAAATGTGGGAGCGGGCTTGCTCGCGAAAGCGGTGGGTCAGCCAGTGCATCCGGTGACTGGCACACCGCTTTCGCGAGCAAGCCCGCTCCCACATTGGATCTCTGTCGTTTGCAAAATCGGCGTTCGTCCACGCCGAACGCAGGTATCTAAAATTCGAAATTCTCTATACGCGTGACATCAGGCACCTTGCCCTATAACACAACAATAAGAAGGTGATTTTCCATGCTCAAGCTTTCTCGGGCGCTGTTCTGCGCCGCCACCTTGTTTGCCGCGGGCCTGGCCCAGGCGGCCGACCCCATCGTGATCAAGTTCGCCCACGTCGTCGCGGAAAACACCCCCAAAGGCCAGGGCGCCTTGCTGTTCAAGAAGCTCGCTGAAGAACGCCTGCCCGGCCGGGTGAAAGTCGAGGTGTACCCCAACTCCTCGCTGTTCGGCGACGGCAAGGAAATGGAAGCGCTGCTGCTGGGCGACGTGCAGATGCTGGCGCCGTCCCTGGCCAAGTTTGAGCAGTACACCAAGCAAGTACAGATCTACGACCTGCCGTTCCTGTTCAACGACCTGGCGGCGGTCGACCGTTTCCAGGCGGCCCAGGGCAAGGCGTTGCTGACCTCGATGCAAGACAAGAACATCCTCGGCCTGGCCTATTGGCACAACGGCCTCAAGCAACTGTCGGCGAACAAGGCATTGCGTGAGCCCAAGGATGCCCGTGGCCTGAAGTTCCGCGTGCAGGCCTCCAGCGTCCTGGAGGAGCAGTTCAAGGCGATCCGCGCCAACCCGCGCAAGATGAGTTTTGCCGAGGTGTACCAGGGCTTGCAGACCGGCACCGTCAACGGCACCGAGAACACCTGGTCGAACTATGAAAGCCAGAAGGTCAACGAAGTGCAGAAGTACTTCACCGAATCCAACCATGGCCTGATCGACTACATGGTGATCACCAACGCCAAGTTCTGGAACGGCCTGCCGCCGGATGTACGCACCACTCTGGACCAGGTCATGGTTGAAGTCACCGTCGAGGTGAACAAGCAGGCCGAGGCGCTGAACCAGTCGGCCAAGCAGAAGATCATCGACGCCAAGACCAGCGAAATCATCGAACTGACGCCGGAGCAACGCCAGCTCTGGCGCGAAGCCATGCGCCCGGTGTGGCAGAAGTTCGAAGGTGAAATCGGCGCTGACCTGATCAAGGCGGCCGACGCGTCGAACCAGTAATTTGGAGAGCACCGAGATCAAATGTGGGAGCGGCGGTGCGACGATTCGACTTGCTCGCGAATGCGGTGTATCAGTCACCGAATGCATCAACTGAAAGACTGCATTCGCGAGCAAGCCCGCTCCCACATGTTGATCCGGTTCCCGCCTCCAAGCCTTGCACACACCTATCTCCGCTTCGCGAGGTTTTGCCATGCAAACGCTAAGGCGCGTCTGGGAGCACCTGGAGGAAGGCTTTATCGCCATCCTGCTGGCCGCCATGACCCTGGTGACTTTTGTCTACGTCATGCTCAACAACATCTACACCCTGTTCTTTGCCCTTGCCGACAAGTGGGCGTGGAGCAGCGGTTTCTTCAATGCCCTGGGTGACCACACCATGGGCTGGGCCCAGGACATGACCTGGAGCGTGGCGCTGACCAAGGCCATGTTCGGTTGGTTGATTTTCTTTGGCATCTCCTACGGCGTACGCACCGCCGGCCACTTGGGCGTGGACGCGCTGGTCAAGCTGACGCCGCGCCGGGTGCAGCGCCTGCTGGGCATGCTGGCTTGCCTGTGCTGCCTGGCCTACGCCGGGTTGTTCATGGTTGCCAGCTACAAGTGGTTGAGTGCGGTGATGACCGCCCACATCGGCGCGGAAGACCTCGACCAGTTCGGCATCGATGTCGGCGACATTATTGTGATCGTGCCCATCGGCTTTGCCCTGGTGTTCATCCGCTACCTGGAAATTTTCTACCGCATCTTCACCCACCGCCAAACCGGGCTGGGCCTGGCCGACGAAGCCGGTGAAGCCAGCAAGTTGGCCGGCAGCCATGAGGAGCGTCACTGATGGCCGTTCTGTGTCTGTTTTTGCTGCTGTTCGTGTTCATGTTCCTCGGTGTGCCCATCGCGATTTCCCTGGGGTTGTCGGGCGCGGTGTCGATCCTGATGTTCAGCCCGGACTCGGTGAGTTCCCTGGCAATCAAGCTGTTTGAAACCTCGGACGCCTATACCTTCCTGGCGATTCCGTTCTTCCTGTTGTCGGGTGCGTTCATGACCACCGGTGGCGTGGCGCAGCGGCTGATCGACTTTGCCAACGCCTGCGTCGGGCATATCCGCGGCGGGCTGGCGATTGCGGCGGTGCTGGCATGCATGCTGTTTGCCGCACTGTCGGGCTCCTCGCCCGCGACAGTGGCGGCGGTGGGTTCGATTGCCGTGGCGGGCATGGTGCGCTCGGGCTACCCGAAGGAATTCGGCGCCGGGATCATCTGCAACGCCGGTACCCTGGGCATCCTGATTCCGCCGTCGATCGTGATGGTGGTGTACTCGGCCGCCACGGAAACCTCGGTGGGCAAGCTGTTCATGGCCGGGGTGATTCCGGGCCTGCTGCTGGGCTTGATGTTGATGGTCGCGATCTACATCGTCGCGCGCATCAAGAAACTGCCGGCCCAGCCACGGGCGACCTTTCGCGAGTGGCTGACCTGCGCCCGCCGGGCATTCTGGGGCCTGTTGCTGCTGGTGATCATCCTGGGCGGGATCTACAGCGGCATGTTCACCCCGACCGAAGCGGCGGCGGTGGCGGCGGTGTACTCGGCGTTTGTCGCGCTGTTCATCTACAAGGACATGAAGATCAGGGATTGCCCCAAGGTGCTGCTGGAGTCCGGGCGCCTGGCGATCATGCTGATGTTTATCATCGCCAACGCCATGCTCTTCGCTCACGTGCTGACCACGGAGCAGATTCCCCAGGAAATCACCGCGTGGGTGATCTCCGAGGGCCTGACGCCGATTGGTTTCCTGATCATGGTCAACGTGGTGTTGCTGGTGGCGGGCAGCTTTATGGAGCCGTCGGCGATCGTGCTGATCCTGGCGCCGATCTTTTTCCCGATTGCGATGAAGCTGGGGATCGACCCGATTCACCTGGGAATTGTGATGGTGGTCAACATGGAGATTGGCCTGGTGCATCCGCCGGTGGGGTTGAACCTGTTTGTGACCTCGGCAGTGACCGGGCTGACGCTGGGGCAGACCATCCGCGCGGCGTTGCCGTGGCTGATGATCCTGCTGGTGTTCCTGATCATGGTGACTTACCTGCCGTTCATATCGCTGGCCTTGCCGCATTGGCTGGGGATGTAAACCCAACTTGAATCACGCCACAAAACAATGTGGGAGCGGGCTTGCCCGCTCCCACATTTGAGGTGTGCAGGGATTTATTTATCCATCGCACTCAAGATCGCATGGGCCACTTTTACCCGTTCGGCATTCGGGTAGTTCTTGTTCGCCAGGATCACCACCCCCAGGCCTCTGCTCGGCACGTACGCCACATAGGCGCCAAAACCACCGGTGGCGCCAGTCTTGTTCACCAGCGTGTCGGCATGGGGCGCTTGCGGTGGTGTCAGCCAGTTGACCTTGTGGGGCTGAAAGGCCATTTGCGCCGAGTTGCCTTGGGTCAATGCATCCAGCGTGATCGGGTAGGGGTACATCTCCCAGCCGAGGCCCTGGGTCATGCCATCCACCGTGTAGTAGCCGGTGTGAGTTGCGGCAATCGCCTGTTGCAGCGGCTTCTCCAGCTTCGCCGGGTGCATGTTCACTTCAACGTACTGAATCAGGTCCGAGGTGCTGGTCTTGATGCCGTAGGCCTCGGCGTCCAGGGCGCCAGGCCCGACGCGCACCGGTTTGCCGGCCTTGTCGTAACCCTGGGCGTACAGGTTCATTTGTGACTTGGGTACGCTGATAAAGGTGTGCTTGAGGCCGAGTTTCGGCAGCAGGGTCTGCGCCATCAACCGGTCAAACGGCTGGCCCAGGCTTTGCGCTGCCAGGTGGCCGAACAAGCCGATGCTCGGGTTGGAATACAGGCGTTGCGTGCCGGGAGCGAAGTCCGGTTTCCAGTGCTGGTAGTAGCTGATCATCTTGCCGGCGTTATCGGACTCATCGGGGAATTGCAGGGGCAAGCCACCTGCGGTGTAGGTGCCGAGGTTGAGCAGGCTGATGTGGTCAAACGTGGCGCCGCGCAATGCCGGCAGGTATTGGCTGGCCGGGTCCGACAGCTTCAGCTTGCCGTTGGCCAGGGCATAGCCGGCGAGGGTGGCGGTGAAGGTCTTGCTCACCGAGCCGATTTCAAACAGGGTGTTTTCGGTGACGGGCTGCTTGCTCTCCTTGCTGGCAACGCCGTAGTTAAAGTATTGCGCCTTGCCGTTCTGTACGATCGCCACCGACAGGCCGGCGATGTCCTGTTGCTGCATCAGGGGCTGGACCGTACTGTCCACGACCTGGCGCATGTCGGTAGCCGCCATGCAGTTGCCTGCGCCGAGCAATAAGGCGAATATCGCGGTGTTGCGCACGGTTGGAAAAAGGGATGTGTACATGATGACGTGACTTCCATGAAGGTGATCGGGTGAATACCGTTGCCTGCGCAGGCGCCGCAAATCTAGGCAGTTTGTGATCCCGCGGCAAACGATGATATCTCGCAACAGCCATTAGAAAAATTAGGGTCAAGCCATGCTCCGCTCCCATTTGCCACTCAACGCGCTGCGAGCCTTCGAGGCGTCTGCGCGGCATTTGAGTTTTACCCGGGCGGCGATTGAACTGTGCGTCACCCAGGCGGCGGTCAGTCACCAGGTGAAAAGCCTGGAGGCGCAGCTCAATGTCACGCTGTTCAAACGCCTGCCCCGGGGCCTGATGCTCACCAGCGAGGGCGAGACCCTGCTGCCGGTGTTGCGCGAATCCTTCGACCGGATAGCTCAAACCTTAGGCCAGTTTGAAGGTGGGCATTACCGCGAAGTATTGACGGTAGGCGCGGTGGGCACCTTTGCGGTGGGCTGGCTGTTGCCGCGGCTTGCGGATTTCCAGGCGCGCTACCCGTTTATCGACTTGCGCCTGTCCACCAACAACAACCGCGTCGACGTGGCGGCCGAAGGCCTGGATTACGCAATCCGGTTTGGTTCCGGCGCGTGGCACGGCACCGAGGCGTGCCAGTTGCTGGAGGCGCCGCTGACGGTGCTGTGCGTGCCGCAACTTGCTCGGCAATTGCAGACTCCGGCGGACCTGTTGAAGCACACGCTGCTGCGCTCATATCGTGCGGATGAGTGGACGCAATGGTTCCAGGCCGCGGGCTTGCCTGCCGATACGCTGGTGCCGCGCAGTATCGTTTTCGACTCGTCCCTGGCGATGATGGAGGCGGCGCTGCAAGGGGCGGGGGTGGCCCTCGCGCCGGCGATGATGTTCAGCCGGCAGTTGGCGACGGACGTGATTCGCCAGCCGTTCGAGATCGGCATCACCACCGGCAGTTATTGGCTGACGCGCTTGCAGTCACGGGCCGAGACGCCGGCGATGCTGGCGTTCAAGACGTGGTTGCGTGAAGTGGCCATGCATTGAGGTTGGGTCGACGCTGTGGCGAGGGAGCTTGCTCCCGCTGGGCCGCGAAGCGGCCCCTAAGAAGCGGCGGTGTTAGTTCAGCAAGAACGCGGCGGATGGTTTCAGGGGCGCTGTGCAACCCAGCGGGAGCAAGCTCCCTCGCCACAGGTTATTCTCCCACTCGGTCTGCCCATTGATCATAAGAGGCTGCAATGCAAACTTCCGGCGTAGACATCCGTCAACTCAAGGCCTTCGTGGTGGTGGCCGAGGAGCTCAGCTTCGTGCGCGCCGCGACCCGTCTGCATGTCTCGCAACCGGCGCTGTCCCAGACCATCCGCCAGTTTGAGGCGCTGCTGGACGTACAACTGTTCCAACGCAACACCCGTAACGTAGCACTGACCGAAGCCGGCCTGGCCTTGCTGGTAGAGGCGCGGGAAATCGTCAATGGCGTAAGCCGCCTGGTACGCACCGCCCACGAACATGCACGCGGCGTACGCGGCTCATTGAATATCGGCTTCCTGATCGGCGCGGGTGTGGACTTGATGCCGCAAATCCTCAGCGTGTTCGCCAAGCGCTACCCGGAGATCGAACTGGTGGTGCGCGAGTATGACTTCGGCTCGCCCCATGCCGGGATCGACGAGGGCATGGACGTGTCGGTGCTGCGCCCGCCACTGGGCCTGCCGGACATCGAGTTGCACACCCTGGTGACCGAACCCTGCGTGGCGTGCCTGGCGTCCAGCCACCGGTTGGCCGGGGAGAGCAGCGTGAGCATCTACGACGTGCTGGATGAACCGATCATTGCTGCACCGGGAGTGGGCGTGTGGCGCAGTTTCTGGACCGCCGACGCGTACCGCGATGGCCAGCCGGCGCGGATCGTCCATGAAGCTTCGACGGTGGAGACCGAGTTGCAGGCGGTGGCGTCGGAGCGCGGGATCAGTATCACCGCGCTGTCCACCGCACGTTTTTATGCACGGCCCGGCCTGGCCTTCCCGGTGATCAGCGATATGCCGATGTGTGAAGTGGCGGTCGCCTTGCCGCCACAACCGAGTGTGGCGGCGCGCAACTTTGCCGAGTTGGCGATGGAAGTGGCGAGCAGCCGGGGTTAGTCAGGACAGGTCGTGCAGGGATTTGCCGTTGGGCGCACTTACCTGAAGCTCGGAAAACTCCACCTCCAGCCCGCCACGTTCCGGCGTGCAGCAATAAGGTCCCACCCGATACGACGCAGCCACGGGAAACGGCGCCAGGCGCACCAATGGCCAGCTCACACCATCCACCGACACCTGCACGCGCAGCACGCCCTTGGCCACGGTGGCGCGAATCCAGAACGCCTCGGGATCACCCGGGAACACACCGGTGGCCCAGTCCGACACACCATCGGTCAATACGCTGCTCAACAGCGTCACACCGTCGGACAGCTCTGCACCGATCTTCACCCAATGCGCTTCATCCACCCGCACCATCAACCCGGCCTGGTCATACAGGTGGGTAAACGCACTGTGGATCTTGACCTGGGCGGTGAAGTCACCGTCGGTTTCGACGAACAGGAAATGCCCGTTGTCGCGCACAAAACCATAGTGGGTTTCGCGCCAGAAATCGGTGCTGGCATCGGTGCGCACCTTGAGGCGCTGGCCTTCTCGGCTCCATTGCTGGGGTTGATTGAGCCAGCTGGCCTGTTCAAACATCGGGAAGCTCCTTGAAGGTGACAAGACAAAACCCCGGCGTCCGGGGTTTTGTTGTTTGGCTGCAATCAGCGGCTAGTGGTCGAGCAATTTGCCGCTCGGCCCGGCGGTGCCATTGTTAAGGCGCGTGCGCAGCGAAAACAACCACCACAGCACGCCGACCCCGAGTGTAACCCCGGTGGTGATGGCGCCGGTGTGGCTTTCTTCGGGCACGCTCAGGGTCAGGATCACCGCGATGGCCCACAGGCCGCCGAGGACGATCATCGGCAACAACCACTTGCCCAGGCTGAACACACCCGCAGGCGCCCCCGGCATCCGGCCATTTTTATAGGCCAGGTACGCGGCAATCAGCGTCAGCAGGTAGGTGCAGTAGTAGGTCAGGCCGACCATCGAGTAGATCGCCGTGACAAACCCGCCGCTCGCCAGGTTCAGCAGCACGGCGATGGCGGTGATCAGCACGATGGCGGCGACCGGCGTACCGAAGTGCGGGTTGATCTTCGCCAGCACCTTGGAGCCCGGCAGCATGTTGTCCCGGGACAGGGCGAAGGTCATGCGCGTGGCCACCGCCATGTTGGCGATCAGGCAGGCGAGGATCGAGGCGAAGGCGATCACGATCATGCCCACGCCGGCGGCGTTGCCCAGTTGCAGGCGCACGATATTGATCACCGGGTTTTCGCTGTGGCTGAGCAGCTCGCTGACCGACCCCGGGATCGCAATGCTCAGCAAGGCGAACACCACGAAGCCCAATACACTGGACACCAGCACCGCACGAATCATCGCCCGGGGCGCGGCGCGGCGTGGGTCCTTGGTTTCTTCGGACAGGTCGGCGGCGCCCTCCCAGCCCAGCAGCACCGAGACCGGCAGCAAGGTGGCGAGGGCGAGGGTGGTGAAGCTGAGGGTGCCGCCGCTGACCGGTTTTGCCGAGGTCAGGATCGCCACGCCCTGGGTGTGCTCGAAGAAGAAAAACACCCCGAAGAACAACGCAATCGCCAGCAGCACCGTGCCGATGATTTCGATGATTGCGCCGATGTCGTTGATCCGCGTGGCCAGGCGAATCCCGCAGATGTTCAGCAGGCCTACCACCAGCGTGGCACCGATGCTCAGGCCTTGGATCTGGCCCTGTGTCGGGCTGGCCCAGATCTCCGGCGCGAACACCGTGCCGATGGCCGCCGAGGTGGCGGCTGTACCGGCGACAAACGAGGTGAACGCGACCCAGCCGGTAAACCAGCCGAAGTGATTGCCCGCCAACCGGCTGGACCATTGGTAGGCGTAGCCGGTAAGCGGAATGCGCCCGGCCAGGTGGCAGTAGACCATGACGATGCAGCACACCAGCGGGATCACCAGCAGCCACAAAAGGATGCCGATACCGCCGACGCGGTTGAACGGGTCGGCGAACAGCGTGACCACCCCGGTGTTGATCGAGACCATGGAAAAGGCCAGGGCAAACGAGGTGAACGAACTCATGGTGCGGTGCATCTTTTGCTCGTAGCCGAGGCTGGCCAGGTCGGCGTCGTCGCTGGACAGCGGGGCCTGGGCATTCGGCGGGGCGGTCACGGTGTTTTCAACGAATGTGCTCATGGCCGTTGCTCCTCGATGATGCCGATCACCTCGTCCAGCACGTCGAGGGCCTTGGCCAGCAACGGGCGTTCGATATCCAGCGGAGGCTTGACCTTGATCAGGTTACCCAGCCCGGCGTAGCGGCTTTCGCCAAACAATACGCCGCGCTCCACCCCAAGGCGATACACCTCCTGGGATTCCCGGCAGGCCGGTTCCTTGGTGGTGCGGTCCTTGACCAGCTCGATGGACGCCATCAGCCCGGGGCAGCGCACGTCGCCGATCAGCGGGTGGCGGGTTTGCATGTCCTTGAGGCGGGCGGTGATGTAGTCGCCGGAGTCGCGGGCCTTTTCGCAGAGGTTGTCGGCGACGATCGCTTCCACCGTGGCGTAGCCGGCGGCCAGCGAGACCGGGAAGTGGCCGAAGGTCAGGGCTTCTTCACCTTCGTCGAACCACTTGAGCTTGTCATCGGCGAGGATCCCGGCCAGCGGGAAGCCGCCGCCGACGCCTTTGCCGAACACGATGATGTCGGGCAGCACGTCGTAATAGTCCGCAGCGAACATCGTGCCCATGCGCCCGAAACCGGTCTGCACTTCATCAAAAATCAGCAGCACGCCTAAGCGGTCGCAGATCTCGCGCACGCCTTTGTAGTAGGAGCGGGGGAACTCGATATGCCCGCCATTGCCCTGGATCGGTTCCATCATCACTGCTGCCACGCCACCGTCGACGCCCTTGAGGATGGTTTCTTCCAGCAGGCCAAGGCACAGCTGCGACTCGGTTTCCGGGTCCATGCCCAGGCGCGTGCGGTACGGGTTGGGGTGGGGGACGCGGGTGAAACGTGGCTGGATCGCCAGGAACGGATTGTTCGGATGCGGCCAACTGGCGCCGAGGGTGGCCAGGGAGCGGCCGTGGTAGCCGTCCTGCAGCACCAGCAGGTTCTGTGCGCCGGGGCGGTTCTTGAAAGCCAGTTTCATCGCCATTTCACCGGCGAGGCTGCCATGCAGGGCAAAGCCCATCTGGTTGAGGGCGCCCGGGGAGACTTCCCGCAGCTTCTTCACCAGCCGGGTGTGGGCCGGTGAGCCAAAGTTGGGGCGGATGTGAGTCATTTCGCGCAATTGCGCGACGGCGGCTTCCACCACCCGGGGGTCATTGGCCCCCAAATTGTTCGACCAGGCCTGGGCGGTACAGTCGATGTATTCCTTGCCCTGGTCGTCCCATACCAGCGAGCCTCGGGCCTTGACCAGGTTGATCTTGGCGGGTGCGGTGTTCATCACTTCATTCATCTGCGTTATCTCTTTTGTTAGGGCGGCAGTGTTTGGGGATGTGTGCAGTTAGGGTTGTGACTCGCTGCATCGAGTTGACCCGATGCTAGTCCCGGGGACGGGAGGAATAGAAAGACCGATTGCAGTGGGATTGATTGGCGTGGCTTATTAATAGAATCCTCTGAAACAAAATGAAACATTTGTCGCGGGCCAGCCTCTACCGTATCTCCACGACGAGTACTTCTATGAAAATTCCGCGTCCCTCTTCGCGAATGCCCCACCTCACGCAACTGCGCAACCTGAAGATGGCGCGCTCCGCCCACGCCTATGTGCGGGGCAGTACGGTTCAGTTTTACGAGTGGCTGCACAGCCAGCGCGGCCGGCGCTTGCCCCACGGGCCGGCGATCTGGATCTGCGGCGACTGCCACGCCGGTAACCTTGGGCCCACGGGCGATACCAAGGGCCGGATCGACATGCATATCCGTGACCTTGACCAGGCGGTGATCGGCAATCCGGCCCATGACCTGGTGCGCCTGGCCTTGTCCCTGGCCACCGCTGCGCGGGGTTCGGACCTGCCGGGGGTGACCACCGCACGCATGCTTGAAGAGATGATGGTGGGCTACGCGCAGGCGTTTAAGGACAAGCCCGACGAGGCACCGCCGCGCCCGTCCCAGGTCAAGGCCGGGATGCGCAGTGCGGTGGAGCGCACCTGGAAGAATCTGGCTCGCGAACGTATTGAAAACACCCGGCCGACGATTCCGCTGGGCAAGCATTTCTGGTCGTTGTCGCGGGCGGAAAAGTCCGCCCTTGAAACGTTGTGCGCGTCGGATGAAATCCACCGGCTGGTGACTTCGCTCAAAGGCCGCTCCAACGACGCCGAGGTTGAGCTGCTGGACTCGGCCTATTGGGTCAAGGGTTGCAGCTCCCTTGGGTTGCTGCGTTATGCGGTGTTGCTGGGAGTAGGGGACAAGTCTGATCAGGAATACTGCCTGCTCGACATCAAGGAAGCGGTAGGCGCTGCGGCGCCGCGTGCGGCCCGGGCAAAAATGCCTCGGGATAACGGCCGGCGGGTGGTGGAGGGCGCGCGGCACCTGTCACCGGCGTTGGGGGAGCGAATGTTGGCCACGCGGTTTCTGGATCACGGGTTTTTCGTCCGCGAACTGCTGCCCCAGGACATGAAGCTGGAACTGGATGAGCTGAGCGAGATTGATGCGATGCACGCGGCCGGGTACCTGGCGCGGGTGGTCGGCGTGGCCCATGCGCGGCAGATGGACCGGGATACGCGCAAGGACTGGATGGCGCTGTTGCAAGAGAATCGCTCCAGGCAACTGGATGCGCCTTCGTGGCTGTGGACCAGTGTGGTGCAGTTGGTGGGGAGCCATGAGGAAGGGTATTTGAATCATTGCCGGCGGTATGCGCTGGAGCACTGACCTCAAGAAAGCTGAAAGTCCCCTGTGGGAGCGGGCTTGCTCGCGAAAGCGGTGGATCAGTCAAACATCTGCTGACTGACACACCGCGTTCGCGAGCAAGCCCGCTCCCACATGAGTTGGGTGGTGTTTTGGAGGGCGGGTTACACCAGGTATTTCTTGAACCAGCCCAACGTCCGCTCCCACGCCAGATTCGCCGCCGCCTCGTCATACCTCGGCGTCGAATCGTTGTGGAAGCCGTGATTGGCGCCCTTGTAGATAAACGCCTCATAGGTCGTGCCGGCCGCCTTCAACGCTTTCTCATACGCCGGCCAGCCCTCATTGATCCGCGTATCCAGCTCACCGTAATGCAACATGATCGGTGCCTTGATCCGTGGCACATCCTTGGCTTCCGGCTGGCGCCCATAAAACGACACCGCCGCGCCCAGCTCCGGATAAGCCACCGCCGCCGCATTCGTCACGCCGCCGCCATAACAGAACCCGGTAATGCCCACCTTGCCGGTGCTTGCATCGTGGTGCATCAACCATTCGATGGCGGCGAAAAAGTCGTTCATCAGCTTCTCGGGATCGACTTTCTGTTGCAACTCCACACCTTTCTCATCATTGCCGGGATAGCCGCCCACCGAGGTCAGGCCATCCGGCGCCAGGGCAATGAATCCGGCCTTGGCCAACCGACGGGCGACGTCTTCGATATACGGGTTCAACCCCCGGTTCTCATGCACCACCACCACCGCCGGCACCTTGCCGCTGGCCTTGGCCGGGCGCACCAGGTAGCCGCGCACCGTGCCGTTGCCCTTGGGTGACGGGTAGGTGATGTAGTCGGCGACGATCTCCGGGTCGGTGAATTTCACCTGCTCGGCCAGGGCGTAGTTGGGGCTCAGGGCGGCGAGCAGGGCCGAGGCCGTCAGCCCGCCGAAGGTGAACAGTGCTGCGCGGTCGAGAAATTCCCGGCGGTTGATCTTGCCGTGGGCGTAGCCATCGTAAAGCTCCAGCAGTTCAGGGGCGAAGTCTTTGGCGGTCAGACGAGTCATCGGTAGCGTCCTCGATTAGCGGTGGGACTGAATGTAGACCAGTATCAGGCTTCCCGGCCATGGGCCGCGGCGGCCAGTTGCCCGGTGTCGACCCTCACGAAGACCGAATCGCCAATCGCCGTCAGCACGCCATCGGCGTACACCTCGCACACCACGCGGCTTTTGCGCCCCACGTCACCTTCGACTCTTGCGCGCAAGGTCAGCGGCACGCCCATCGGTGTCGGCTTGATGAATTTGATTCCCAGGTTGCCGGTGACGCAGTCGATACGCGGCAGGCTGCCGGGTTCGCGTTGCTCGGCCCGGTAGTGGTAGGCCATGGCGGTCCAGTTCGAGTGGCAGTCCACCAGCATCGCGATCAGACCGCCATAGACCAGGTCTGGCCAGCCGCTGTATCGGGCGTCGGGCTGGTGCTCGGCGATCACGTGGATGCCGTCGGCGTCCCAGCGGCTCTTGATGTGCAGCCCGTGGGGGTTGCTGCTGCCGCAGCCATAACAGACGCCTTCGGGGGCGGTGGTGTCTTGCAGGGAAAGCGCGGGCATCGTGGCTCCTTGTTGTTTGGGTTCCGTCGAGGCACGAGCCTAATGCCAGGCGCGTGAATAAATCCAGCGCCTACGCTGTTAGCAGTGCACAGCGTGTTCATTCCCGGTTGAGAATCCCATGAAATCTCGATTGCCAGCGGTCGTCCTTGCCCTCGCCACCTTGTCTAACGCGTACGCCGTGGAATACACCGACGTGAATCCGACGGCCAGCACCATCAGCTTCACCTATGACCAGATGGGCCAAGAGGTGTACGGCACGTTTGGCACCTATTCGGCGACCCTGAATTTCGACACGCAAAACCCGGCCGCCGCCAGCACCGTACTGACCATCCAGCTGCCGAGCATCAATGCCGGCAGCGACGACGCCAACACCGAACTGCCCAAGCCCGGCTGGTTCGACATGACGACCTACCCGGTGGGCACCTTCACCTCGACCCACATCACTGACCTGGGCGACAACCGTTACCTGTTCAGCGGCAACCTGACCCTCAAGGGCCAGACCCGGCCGGTGGAGGTCAAGGTGGCCCTCAAGGAGCAGAGCGGCATTGGCATATTCGACGGCGAATTCGTGCTCAAGCGCGATGACTTCAGGATCGGCGCGGGGGAGTGGGCGGACAGCGTGGTGTCCAATGCGATTGTCATCAAGTTCAAGATGGTTGCGCCTGAACGCTGATGGTCAGCGGGCGAACTTCTTGGCCCCCGCCACGCACGCAATCACCGCGACGGTCACCCCCAGCATGCCCAGGCTCACCTGCTCATGCAGCAGCGTGGCCGCCAGTGCCAGGCCGAAAAACGGTTGCAGCAACTGCAATTGCCCGACGGCGGCAATGCCGCCCTGGGCCAGCCCGCGGTACCAGAACACAAACCCGATCAGCATGCTGAACAGCGACACATAGGCCAGGCTCAGCCAGGCCGGCAGGCTGATGCTCACGAAAGTGCCCGGGGCGAGGATCGCCGTCAGCGGGGCCACAATCGGCAGCGCGATCACCAGCGCCCAGCAGATCACCTGCCAGCCACCCAGGGTGCGCGAGAGTTTGGCTCCTTCGGCATAACCGAGGCCGCACACCAGGATTGCCAACAGCATCAGCAAATCCCCGGCGGGCGCAGCGCTCAGGCCCTGGGCAACCGCGTAGCCCACCACCAGCAGGCTGCCCAGGATCGAAAACAGCCAGAACACCAACTTGGGCCGCTCGCCGCCGCGCCATACGCCGAAGACCGCAGTGGCTAAAGGCAGCAGGCCGACAAATACGATGGAATGGGCACTGGTGACGTACTGCAAGGCCAGTGCGGTGAGCAAAGGAAAGCCGATCACCACGCCCAGCGCGACGATTGCCAGGGGCAGCAACTGACTGCGGGCCGGGGTTTTTTCCTTGAACAGCCACAGCAGGCACAGGCCGAGCAGGGCGGCGATGGTGGCGCGGGCGACGGTAAGGAATACCGGATCGAACTCCAGCACCGCCAGGCGCGTGGCCGGCAGCGAGCCGCTGAAGATCACCACGCCGATCAAACCGTTGATCCAGCCGCTGGCGTTGTTTTCCCGGGTGTTGAGGTGGGTGGTTCGTTCCATGGGTGTAGGGCTCGATAGGGATAAGTTGCGTCCTGCGCATCCTATGATTCACTATCAAGACAATCAAAGAATTGTCATGGATACATCGCCTATGCCCCGCGCCCGCTACAAGACATTGGTGGACACCTTCGCCAGGGATATCCGTTCGGGCGCGCTGGCGGCGGGCACCCGGTTGCCGACGCACCGCCAGTTGGCCGCCAGCCATGGCCTGGCGCTGGTCACGGCCAGCCGGGTGTACACCGAGCTTGAGGCCATGGGCCTGGTCAGTGGTGAAACCGGGCGCGGAACCTTTGTGCGGGAAATCGCGTTGTCGCCGGGGCAGGGCGTCGGCCAGATCGCGGTGGCGGCGGGCATGATCGATCTCAACTTCAACTACCCGTCGCTGCCGGGCCAGACCGACCTGCTGCGCACCGCATTGCGCCAGTTGGCGTTGTCCGGCGACCTGGCGGCGCTGCTGCGCTATCAGCCTCACGCCGGCCGGCTGCATGAGCGGGCAGCGGTGGCGCGTCATCTGCTGAGTCGTGGGTTGACGGTGCAGGCCGAGCAGGTGCTGATCGTCAGCGGTGCCCAGCATGGGCTGGCGGTGACCATGATGTCGCTGCTCAAGCCCGGCGATGTGGTGGCGGTGGATGCGCTGACCTATTCCGGGTTCAAGGTGTTGGCCGAGACGCTGCACCTGGAAATCGTTGCGATCCCGGTGACCGCGACGGGCCCCGACTTGGCCTTTCTTGAACAACTCTGCGCCCGGCGCCCGGTACGCGCCGTGTACAGCATGCCGACCCTGCATAACCCGTTGGGCTGGGTGATGAGCATGGCGCAGCGCGAGCACCTGGTGGCGATTGCCCGTCGGCATGACCTGATCCTGATCGAGGATGCTGCCTACGCGTTTTTAGCCGAGGACCCGCCGCCGCCGGTGGCCGAGCTGGCACCGGAACGCACGGTGTATGTGTCGGGGCTTTCCAAGAGCGTCGCCACCGGCCTGCGGGTGGGTTACGTGGCTGCGCCGCTGCCGTGGATGGCGGCGCTGGAACGTACGGTCATGGCCACCACCTGGAACACCCCGGGGGTGATGACCGCCGTCGCCGTCGCGTGGATCGATGACGGCACGGTGCTGCAACTGGAAGCGCAAAAGCGTGAAGACGCCCAGGCGCGCCAGGCGGTGGCCGATGAGGTGTTGGCGGGGCTCACTGTGATCCGCCATCCGTCTTCGTATTTCTTGTGGTTGCCGTTGCCGGAGGATGCCCGCGCCGACCAGATCACCATGGCGCTGGCCCGGGAGAATATCTCGGTGTCCACCGCCGAGCCGTTTGCCGTTTCGGCCCACGTGCCCCATGCCTTGCGTGTGGCGCTGGGGTCGGTGGACCGGGAGGTGTTGCGCGAGGCTTTGGTGAAAGTGCGCTGGGCGGTGGAGGCGTGCTAGATCGCGCTTGAGATCCGGATCGTTCCCACGCTCTGCGTGGGAACGCCGCCTTGGACGCTCCGCGTCCCGCTGTAGATTTGCGCGATAGTGACGCAGAGCGTCACCGGATGCATTCCCACGCAGAGCGTGGGAACGATCCAGGCGGGACTCAGAACTTGTAGGCCTGGCGCCCGATCAGCAGCCACTTGCCTTTCTGCTTCTGCCAGACCTGGAAGTTTTCAATTTCGGTGGGCACCTCGACGCCACTGTTCACCGCCTGCGCGGAAAAGTGGTTGCGCACCAGGGCGGTGTCGCCATTGAGGGTGATGGTCTGTTTCTGCATTTCCAGGGTCTTGAAACCACTTCTGCCGGTTTCAATGTCGGCGATAAATTCCCGCTTGTTCTGGACCTTGCCGCTGGAATGGCCGTAGGTGAGGTTGTTCGCGGTGAGGGCCTGCAGTTGCGGGATGTCCTTGTGCAGCATGGCCTGGGTCAGATGATCGACCGCAGCGGCTACATCCTTGTCACTTGCGGCAGGCGCGGCGGCCGCGTAACCGCTGAACAGGCACAGAAAACCAATCAGAACCTTGACGTTTTGCATGGGTGTTTCCTTGTTGTTGTGGGTACCGGGACGACTCGGGCTGTGTTTTTAAGTCGTCGTACAACCATGCCGTATTTACCGGGATCAAGGAAAGTGAAATTTGTTCTTGGCTAGAAGATAAGCGCTGTTTGCCAGTATTGGTTGTCGTATCACTTGCGAAATAGCGGTCGGCACTTCCCGTGGAAATGGCACATGGCTATGCTGTGGCCGGCGACTTCATGGCGTGGATTCGCAACGACTGAGGAAAACAAAAAAATGACACCGGATCAAAAATACGCGGCGGCTATGGTGCGCCTGGGTTACCAACTCAACGAGTTCAAGATCGGCGGCAACTACACGCCGCTGCTGAGGGACGGCAATCACGTCTACATCAGTGGCCAGATTCCGCGGGTGGGTGACGCCATCGTGTTGCCCGGCAAGGTCGGCGAAAGCCTCAGCCTGGCCGACGCACAGATTGCCGCGGGCGTCAGCGCACTGCGTTGCCTGGGCTTGCTCAAGCAGGCACTGGGTTCGCTGGACCAGGTCAAGGCGATCCTCAAGATCAATGTGTACGTGCGCAGCGCGGATGACTTCGACCAGCAAAGCGAAGTGGCCAACGGTGCGTCGGACCTGTTGAACGAGATCCTGGGGGCCGCAGGATCCCATACGCGCACCTCGGTGGGCGTGCTGCAATTGCCCAAGGGCGCGGCCGTGGAAATCGACATGATCGCCGTGGCACGGGACTGAAACCGGGTGATCGCCGAGGCGTTTGCGGTACTGGTCCACTATGGAATCTACCTGCTCCCGGGACTGATCCTGTTTGGCCTGTGGTTCGGTCTCACGCCGAAAACATTGCCGGGCTTGCGCATCGTTATCCTGCTGCTGGCCTTCGTGCTGATGCGCGATGCGATGACGCCGCTGGGCATGTGGTCGCTGAGCCGCGAGGTGCAGATCGAGTTCACGGCCAACCCGTGGGTGCTGGCCGCGCTGGGCGGGTTATCCCTTGGGCTGATTGCCCTGCTCGCGCGCCTGGCACCGGAGTTGTGGCAACTGACGGTGCTGTTCAAGGGCAATCGTTGGGCGGGCCTGGCGGTGGGACTCGGGGCCGGGTGTCTGATCGGCCTGCCATTGCGGCTGTATCAAGGCATTGAGCCGGTTTACTGGGCCTGGCTGATGGGCATGCTAGCGCTTGCCTACTGCGCCAATGCGCTGGAAGAGGTATTGTTTCGCGGCTTCTTGCAGGGTTATCTCGAACAGCACGTTACGCCGCTGCGTGCGGCGTTGCTCAGCGGGTTGGCGTTCGCCGCGTGCCATTCATTTCTGGCGTTGAGCGTGACGCAACTGGGCTGGCCAGTGTTGGCCTTTACCCTGATTGAAGGCGTGGCCTGCGGGCTGGTGCGGATGCGCTACGGTGTGGTGGCGGCGACGGCCACCCATGGCACGGCGATCTTGCTGATTGCCGTGCCGATGGTGTGAACCGTCTCAGGCCTGTACATCAACGCCGATGTGGGCCTGGAGCCAGTCTTTGTAGACCGCGATGTTATCGGTCGACTGGTCGCCATTTTTCGCGGTGACAGTCTTGCCGTCCAGGCGCCCGATATCGAGCAGGTACTGAAGACCGTTGGCCACATGGGTGGCGTCGCTTTTGCTGAGTGACTGAACATCGGGCAGTTCGACGGCGTTGCCTTTATCGTCGAAGGTCGCCCATGAAGGGTTGGCCCTGGCGGTGGCAACGGTTTGCGCGGTCGAGCGCACTTGCTCCTGATAGCTGGCTTCCAGCTTGGTCTTGATCTCGGGCGTGGCGTTGGTGACTTCAATCCTCCCGGCCCGCAGGGTGCCGTTTTCCATGGATTGTGTAAAAGTCTTCTGTCCCAGCGCTAACAGACTTGTCGTGCTTCCTATCATGGTGCCGCTCCCTTATTGGTAGCAGCAACAGAGCAAAACCCGGGCCATGTGCTGCATGCCTTGTGCGGCGCGGGCTGGGTGGTATTGCCGGGGCAGGGCGCAGGCCAGGAGTTGCCGGGGCTGGCAAAGGGTTGCCACGTCGGCTCGCGCGAGCGCATTTCAGAACGTTGGAAACTAAGTTCAGAATCTCCAGTCTGTAATAGCGTATCGCCACCTCTACAAGGAATTAACATGAAGCTTAAGGTCGTTTTGCTGGGCACGGTTTTGTTGGCTGCGCCGCTTTACCAAGCGGTTGCCGAGACGTGCAGGGCGAACAGTTATGGTGGGTCCGATTGCGAATACGACAATGGCACCTCTTCCAAGAGTCGCGCCAATAGCTACGGTGGGCAAGACACCCAATACAGCGATGGTACTTCCTCCAAGAGCCGCTCCAATAGTTATGGCGGGCAGGATATCCAATACGGCGACGGCACCTCGGCCAAGACCCGTTCCAACAGCTATGGTGGGCAAGACACTCAATACAGCGACGGCACCTCAGCCAAGAGCCGCTCCAATAGCTACGGCGGGCAAGACACCCAATACAGCAACGGCTCCTCCTCCAAGAGCCGCGCCAATAGCTATGGCGGGCAAAATACGACAAATAACTAATGGCCCCGCCGCGGCTTTCTACCTCACCAATGACCGCTCATACGCCGCGGTCATCACCTGCCACGTCTGCGCATCCGCCGGAATCAAATGCTCGATGCGCAACGACGTTACCGTGATGTCCTGAGGCATGCCGAAGGTGGTGAAGGTCGACATGAAGTTCAGCTCACCTTCACGGGAGTTGACGCGTGTCAGCACCAGTGGCGGCGGTTCATTGACCAAGGCTTCGGTACTTAGCGGGGCCGGCAGGCTGTCCAGAAGCCTGGCAAGTTCGGAGTTGCCCAACGCCTCGCGCGTCGCCCGTTGCCAGGCGATGGTGCGGATTTCGTCAGCGTTGATCAAATGATCACCCAGGCCGCCAGGCTGTAGCAGGGTGACCAGCAAATTCAGCCCATCAGCCGCCTCCGGTTTGATCCCCACCAGCTCGAACAGCACCTGGGTACTGGCGTTGGCGGCTAGCACTTCCCAGTGGCTGCCCAGCACGATCGCCGGTGCAGGATTGTTCGCGTGGAGCACATGGCTGATTGCCTCGCGAATAGCCTCCATGGAGGGCGAGGAGAGCGGGGTTGCCTCATAGCGCGGGGCGAAGCCGGCAGCGAGGAACACGCTGTTGCATTGCTCCAGCGGAACCTCCAGCGCCATCAGCAAATTATGCAAGGTGCCCGGGCTCGGCTTGGCGCGCCCGGTCTCGATGCAGCTCAGGTGGCGTTGGGAAACCCCGGTGATCAGCGCCAGTTCCAGCTGGCTCAATCTGGCGTGCCGACGCAGCACGCGCAGTTGCGTGCCGGCGGTAGTGTCGGGGTTGGCGCGGGGGAAAGGTTGGCTGCTCATGGGTTGACTCTGGCCGTGCGGGTCGGTGGTGTCGATGACCTTCGAGGTCATTGAGAGGGGAACGACGTTATCACTAATGTGCAGCTTCCCGAACCGTTGTCTCCAAGGAGGAGAACATGCGCAGACCCTGGATTGCCCTGGCCGGGCTGTTGGCTTTTGCCCTGTACACATTGATCACGATGCTGATCGCCGAACAATCGCTCATGGCGTTCGGACGTGAATTGATATCGAGGCCGGATACTGCCCAGGTGGTGATTGACTTGTATCTGATGGCGGCCTTGGCGGGCGTATGGATGTACCGGGATGCGCGGGCCAGGGGCAAATCCCTGGCGTCGGTGTTGCCCTATTTACTGGTAACGGCGGTTTTCGTATCCATCGGTCCGCTGCTGTATATCGTGGTCAACGGGTTCCGCGAACCTTCAGGGGGCCGGTGATGGAGGTTTATGCGTTGTGCGTACTGGTGCTGTTCTTGAAGATGCTGGCGATCTCCTGTTACCAGGGTTTCTTTCGACTCAGATTCCGTGCATTCACTAACCACGAGGATGCAGCTTTCTTCCATCGCGATGCAAATCCCCAGGAGTTACCGCAAGTCTCCCGGGCCGAAAAGGCTTGGGCCAATGATCTGGAAAATATTCCGTTGTTCTTCATTTTGGGTGGCCTGTGCCTGGCGATGGAAACGCCAGGCACCGCTACCGCGGGGTTGTTCTGTCTGTTCACCGCTGCCCGTGTGATGCATACGGTGATGTATCTGAGCGGCCGCCAGCCCTGGCGCACCCTCGCTTATGGAGTGGGAGTGCTCTGTTTGTCGGGGCTGGCCGGTCTGCTTGGCGCTGGGCTGATAACAATCAAGGGGTGAGAAAGGCCTGATAGTTGTCCTTGGTGATCTGTTGATAGGGAATGGTCAGCTCCGCCGTGTAGGGCTGCTTCCTGATCATCTTCAGCGCCAGGTCAATCGAGCCGACGGCCTGGCCCTTGTTGTCCTGATAGGCCGTGACTACCAATAGATCTTTTTTGATCGCATCCAGGCCGGCGGGTCCGCCGTCGCTGCCGCCCACCAGGATGTCCTTGCCAGGGTGCATACCGGCCTGGGTAATCGCCATCGCGGCACCGATAGCCATTTCATCGGCATTGGCCGCCACGGCGTCGATTTTCTTGCCCGAGACGATCCAGTTGTTCATCAGGTCCATGGCCTTGCTGCGCTGCCAGTCGGCGCTTTGTTCTTCGACGATATGGATGTTGGGGTAATCCTTCAGTACGTTTTTCACGCCCTGTGTGCGGTTGTGGGTGGCGTTGTTGGAGAGCAAGCCGAGCATGATTGCGAGGTTGCCCTTGCCGTTCATTTTTTCCGCGAGGTAGCGCATCTGAATCTCGCCCGCTTTGATCTCGTCCGAGCCGACATAACCCACCCCGGCCGGCAGGACCGGGATGTCCGGGCGACGGTTGACGTACACCAGCGGGATACCCGCCTGCTGGGCATTTACGGTCATTTTCTGGGTGGCGGCGGTGTCGACCGCGTTGACGATAATCGCGTCCATGCCTTGGGCAGAAAAGCTCTGCACCTGGTTCAGTTGGCGCACCACATCGCCTTGGGCGTCTTCGAATTGCAGGGTCACGTCGGTGAGGTCCCTGGCGTGGGCCGCCATGTAGTCACGCATCTGGGCGAGGAACACGTCGTCCACCTGGGCGATGCTGACGCCGATGCGTGTCTCGGCGAGGGCGAGCGGGGTAACGATGAGGGTCAGGAGCAAGGTCAGCAGCTGTTTTTTCATGGTGTCAGTCCGTTTTTTTGTTGTTTTGAAAGACGTTGAAAACATTCCTCAGCCTTGGCGTTTGGCGTGTAGTTGCGCAACGCGTTCGGCAAAGGTCTCGCAGGGCCAGCGTTCGTTCAGTGCCTGCAACATCAGTTGCTGCCCGGTTTGCGGAGCCAGGCCCTGTAAGGGTGGGTCGGTATCCAGGTTGGTGGGAAAGGAATAGCCATCGGCGGTGCAGGCGATCACCGCGTGCAGCGCCTCGCCATCCATGACGTTGTCCGCCAGGCGCTCCAACAGGCAGGGGTAGAGCGCCAGCATCATCCGGTCGCGGTCCACAGCCTCCATCGTTTTGCCGAACGCCGAGGAGATTTGCAGCAGGTTGGCCATGCGCTGGCGGTCCGGTGTGCGATTGGTGCCAGCGGCGTGAAACAGGGCCGGGTTGAAGAACAGCAGGTCACCTTTGTTCAGCGGCAATTGCACGGCATGCTGCTGGAAGTACTCGATGAATTCAGTGCGCCTCCAGGCCAGGTAGCCCAGTGGGTATTGCTGGGAAAACGGCAGCAGTTGGGTCGGGCCGGTTTCCAGGGGCATGTCGCTGTGGGCCACGGCCCCTTGCAGCGTGAGGTATTGGGACAGCGTGTGCAGGGGCAACGGAAAGCGCTCCACCACGTCGATGGTCTGGAACCCGAGGTGATAATCACGGTGCGGTTGCTGGGCTTGGCCACCGGGGTGCACCACGTTGACCTGGGCCGTGACTTGGTAGCCCGGGCCGAGCCAGGCTTGTGCGATCAACCCCAGCAGTGGGTTGGCGTAATATTCGACAAAGGATGCCGGCGACTGCAGTGCGGCCTTCTGTAATGAGTTCCAGATACGTCCGTTACTGCCGGCCTTGGCGAAGTGGTCGGCGGCCACACCTTGCGCAGCCTCTTGGGCAAAGATCGCTTCGAATACCTGGCTGTGACGGTCGACCACGTCCAGGTCGGCGTAGCCCTGGCGCACCACCATCACTCCCGGCCCCTGGCTGAACAGGCGATGCAGTTCGTCCAGCACGGCGTGACGATCGCCGTTGCGCAGTGCCTGGGCCTGATAGATCGGGATGTTGCTGCACACTTCGGCGCAGTGCGGGTAGTCCTCGGCAGCCGCCTGCTGGGCACAGATCGAGTGAAAATCTTCCAGTTGCACTGCGTCGGCGCTGACAAAGGCAGGCATCACGCACCCTCCACCAGGCTCAGGGCCTGATCGGGGCGTGGGGTGCCGCCGTCGCCACAGCCGATGACGCCTTGCTCCAGGTCGATCACCGTGCCGGTCATCATTCCCGACTCGCGTGACAATAGAAATGCCACGCTCTGGGCCACCTCTTCAGGTTTGAGCAGGCGGCCGAAGGGCTGCGCGGCTTCGGCGGCCTCCAACCAGCCATCCCCGGCACCGTGGTAGTGCCGCTGGATTTCATCCTCGTGAGGTGTGTCCATCCAGCCGATGTTCAAGCCGTTGACCCGAATCCGGTTGCGCAGGGCGCTGAACGCCACGTTTTTGGTCAGAATCGCGAGAGCGCCCTTGGACGCCGCGTAGGCACTCAAGAACGATTGCCCGCCGTGGCCGGTGACACTCTGGATATTGACCACTGCACCTTCAACCCTCTGGCTGATCATCAGCTTCAAGGCTTCCTGCATCAGGAAAAACGGCGCCCTCACATTGACCGCAAACAGTCGGTCAAACAGTTCAGGGGAGGTGTCGAGAATGGTGCCGCGATCCGACATCCCGGCGCAGTTGATCAGCCCGTGGAGGGTGCCGAAGTGGGCACGGGCCGCCTCGATCACGGCGCGGCAGTCGCCAATCTGTTCCAGGTCCGCCTGGACAAACACCGCGCGGCAATCGAGCGCTGCCAACTGCCGTACTTGCTCCTGGCCCTGGTCCGGACGGCGTCCGCAGATGATCAGGCCGGCAGCACCGCGCCGCGCCAGGGTATGGGCGACGGCAGCCCCCAATCCCTGGGTGCTGCCGGTGACGACAAAGTATTGGCCTTTGAAGGTATGGCTGAGGTCGGTTGAAGGCATCGGGGTCTCCTGGGTTTTTGTTGTTTTGAAGGCCGGGCTCGACGCCGGGCAAAACTGAGACTAGCATTGCGGTCACCTCAACGAGTCTCAAAAAAACCTCAAAAAGACCTCAGGTCCAACAGCATGCTCGAACGCGCTAAAAACTTTTCCATCAAGCAACTGGCCACCCAGGCGGGCGTCAGCAAGGCGACAGTCGATCGCGTCTTGCATGAGCGCGGCAGCGTGCACGCCCAAACCCGGCGGCGTATCGAACAGGCTCTGGATGAGCTGGAATCCCAGGAAAAAAATGGCCTGGCAGTAGGCCGTACCTTTCATGTCGATGTGATCATGCACACGCCCAAGCGCTTCAGTGCGGCGGTGCAGGCCGCCATCACCGCCCAACTGGGCAGCCTGGCACCGTTTCGTATCGCCCCGCGGTTTCATGTGTTCGAAGAGATCGAGCCTCAGGCGATGCACGACCAATTGCTGCGCTGCCTCGAGACCGGCAGCCAGGGTGTGGTGCTCAAGGCCGCGGACGAGCCGGCGGTGAATCTGGCGGTCAAGCACCTGGCGGCCGCAGGTATTCCGGTGGTGACCCTGGTCACCGATCTGCCCCACAGCGAGCGCATCGGCTACGTAGGCATGGATAACCGCACCGCCGGACAAACCGCCGCGTACCTCCTGTCCCGCTGGCTGTCACCCCAACCCCAGGAAGTGGCGGTGGTGATTGGCAGCGAATTGTTCCGGGGCGAGGAAGAACGCGAAATGGGCTTTCGCATGTGGCTGCGCGGCCGTGCGACGCACCTGCGGGTACTGGATATCAGCGGTGGGTACGGCGTGTATGACCGAACATTTGCCCGGGTCACCGATGCGTTGAAGCAGCATCCCGAACTGAAGGCGGTGTACAGCGTCGGCGGTGGCAACCGGGCAATTGTCGACGCCTTTGCGGCTCTGGATCGCCCGTTGGACGTGTTTATTGCTCACGACCTCGACGAAGAGAATCGCCAGCTGTTGGCTGAAGAAAAAGTCGCCGCGATTATCGATCACAACCTGCAGATCGATGCGCGCCATGTGTTTCTGCACATCCTGCAATTTCATCGGCTGTGGAAGGCTGGGCCGATTGCGCCGTCACAGGTACAGATCGTCACACCGTTCAACCTGCCGGACTGAATCTCCACACCCAATAACAATCCCAGGAGTTCGACCATGCTACGTATCGCTGTCCTTGGTGCAGGGCGCATCGCCAACATTCACGCGGCCAATGTCGCGGCCCATCCTGATGCCACTCTGGTGGTGGTCGCCGACCCCTGGCGGGAGGGCGTCGATGGCTTGGCTGCGCAGCTGGGTTGCGAGGCGGCCTATGACTGCGCAGCAGTGCTAAGTCGGGACGATATCGACGCGGTGGTGATTGGCACACCCACCGACACTCATATCGATTTGCTGCTGGCGGCCGTGTCCCAGGGCAAGGCCGTGCTGTGCGAGAAGCCCATTGACCTGGATTTCGCCAAGGCGCGGGCGGCGGCGCAAGCTGTGGAGCGCGAGGGCGGCAAAGTCATGCTGGGCTTCAACCGCCGCTTCGATCCCGACACGCTGCGCCTGCGCCAGGCCATCGACGCGGGGCAAATTGGTGCTGTGCGGCAGGTGATCATCACCAGCCGCGACCCGGGGTTGGCGCCACGGGATTACCTGGCACATTCCGGCGGCATCCTGCGGGACATGACCATTCATGACTTCGACATGGCGCGGCACCTGCTGGGTGAAGAGCCCATTGAAGTCGGCGCGATAGCCAGCCGGCTGGTAGATCCGAGCCTGGCGCAGATTGACGACTTCGACAGCGTGATGGTGCTGCTGCGCACCGCATCCGGGAAACAGTGCCATATCAACTGCTGTCGGGAGGCGGTCTACGGGTATGACCAGCGACTTGAGGTATCCGGGGCCAAGGGGGTGCTGCTCACGGATAACCATCGACCCAGCACCTTGCGCCATTGGAACCACGAGCACACCGAGGCGTTGGAGCCGTTGCAGCATTTCTTCCTGGAGCGTTATGCGGATGCCTACCGCAATGAGTTGGGGCAGTTTATCCAGGCACTGAGCGCGGGGCGCGCGCTGCCCACCAACATGCGCGATGGGCTGTATGCGTTGCACTTGGCGGACTGTGCGCTGGAGTCCATCAAGACCGGGCGAATGGTTGAGGTCAATTACGCTATTTAAGGTGTTGCCGGAGCGGGCATGCTCGCTCCGGCAGATTGCGCGTTAGATTTTTGCCAACGCCTGCGCCAGATCCGCCCGCAGGTCTTCCACATCCTCAACCCCCACCGACAACCGCACCAACCCATCACCAATCCCCAGCTGCGCCCGGGTCGCTGCCGGGATGCTCGCATGGGTCATGATCGCCGGGTGCTCGATCAGGCTTTCAACGCCCCCCAGGCTTTCAGCCAACGCAAAGATCTTCACGTTTTCCAGGAAGCGTGTCGCTCCTGCCAGGTCGCTTTTCAGGTCCACCGAAATCATCCCGCCAAACCCGCGCATCTGCCGGCGTGCCAGCTCATGCTGCGGGTGTGATGCCAGGCCTGGGTAATAAACCCGCGCCACTTGCGGCTGTTGCTCCAGCCACGTCGCCAGTTCCAGCGCATTGCTGCAATGGCGCTCCATGCGCAGCGCCAGGGTCTTCACCCCGCGCAAGGTCAGGAATGCGTCGAACGGCCCGGCAATCGCGCCCACGGAGTTCTGCAGGAAGCCCAGGCGCTCGGCCAGCTCAGGATTCTGGCCCACCACCGCAATGCCGCCGATCACATCGGAGTGGCCGTTGAGGTACTTGGTGGTGGAGTGCACCACGATGTCGAAACCCAGCTCCAGCGGGCGCTGGATCCACGGGCTGGCGAAGGTGTTGTCGGCCACGCAGATGATGCCCCGGGCCTTGCAGATGCGGGAGATGGCACTGAGATCGGTCAGGCTCAGCAGCGGGTTGCTCGGGGTTTCGACCCAGACCATCCGCGTGTCGTCCTGCAGCGCGGCTTCGAAGGCCGACAGGTCTGTCAGGTCGACGAAGCTGAAGCGATGCCCGGCGCTGCGCTGGCGCACTTTGTCGAACAGGCGGAAGGTGCCGCCGTACAAGTCATTGCCGGAAACCACGTGGGAACCGGCGTCGAGCAGTTCCAGCACGGTGGAAATCGCCGCCAGCCCGGAGGCGAAGGCGAACGCCTGGGTGCCGCCTTCCAGGTCGGCCACGCAGCGTTCCAGGGCGAAGCGCGTCGGGTTGTGGGAGCGCCCGTAGTCGAAGCCCTTGTGAACGCCGGGGCTGTCTTGCAGGTAGGTGGAGTTGGCGTAGATCGGCGGCATCAGCGCCCCGGTGGTCGGGTCCGGGGATTGCCCGGCATGGATCACGCGGGTGGCGAAGGCGCTTTTATCGTGCTGGGTCATGCAAGGGATCTCCGTAGGTGATTGAGCAGGTCGACGCGGGTGATCAGGCCGTGAAAGCCCGAGGCGTCGGCAATGATTGCCACCAGCCCGCGATCCAGCTCGGCCTGCAATTGCGCAAGGCTGGCGCTGGGTGCGAGGGTGTGAAGGGCGTTGGTCATGGCGCTGCCCACGGTCATGGAAAAGTGCGCGGCGTTCTGATGCAGGCCGAGCAATACATCCGACTCGTCGAGCACCCCCACCAGTTGCTTGCCGTCCACCAGCACCGGCAGCTGTGAGACGTCGGCCAGGCGCATGCGCTGGAAGGCGGTGAGCAGGCTGTCGTCGGGGCCGACGCTGATCACCCGGCCATCCTCGAAACGACGGGCGATCAGGTCGCGCAGGTCGCCGTAGTGTTTGTAGTGCAGCAGGCCGGCGTCGTTCATCCATTGGTCGTTGTAGACCTTCGACAGGTAGCGCGTGCCGGTGTCGCAGACGAAGGTGACCACGCGCTTGGGCTCGGTCTGTTCGCGGCAATAACGCAGGGCTGCGGCCAGCAGGGTGCCGGTGGAGGAGCCACCGAGAATGCCTTCGGCCCGCAGCAGTTGGCGGGCGTGGTCGAAGCTTTCTTCGTCGCTGATGGAATAGGCGTGGCGCACGCTGGAGAGGTCGGCGATCGAGGGGATGAAGTCTTCGCCGATACCTTCCACGGCCCACGAGCCGGGTTCGGTCATGGTGCCACTGCGGCTGTACTCGGCCATCACCGAGCCGACCGGGTCGGCCAGCACCATGGCAAGGTCGGGTTGCACGCGCTTGAAGAAGCGTGTCAGGCCGGTGAGGGTGCCGGCCGAGCCGACGCCAACCACGATGGCATCCAGGTCATGTTGGGTCTGGGCCCAGATTTCCGGGGCGGTGCTGGTCTCGTGGGCCAGGGGGTTGGCCGGGTTGTTGAACTGGTCGGCGAAGAACGAATCGGGAATGTCCTTGGCCAGTCGCGCCGCCACATCCTGGTAATACTCGGGATGGCCCTTGCCGACATCCGAGCGGGTGATGTGCACCTCGGCGCCCATGGCTTTCAGGTGCAAGACTTTCTCTGTGGACATCTTGTCCGGCACCACCAGCACCACCCGGTAGCCTTTGGCGCGTCCCACCAGGGCCAGGCCGAGGCCGGTATTGCCGGCGGTGGCTTCGATGATGGTGCCGCCGGGGCGCAGGCGGCCATCCCGCTCGGCGGCGTCGATCATGGCCAGGCCAATGCGGTCCTTGATGGAGCCGCCGGGGTTCTGGGATTCAAGCTTGAGGAACAGCGTGCACGGGCCGGTATCGAAGCGGCTGACCCGCACCAGCGGGGTATTGCCAATCAGTTCGAGCACGGCGGGGCGGGAAGCGGTGGGCATGTCGTCACCTGGCTACGGAAAGGGCGTATGGGATGGACAGCAGCGTTTACAACATGGTTTCGAACATAGGCCGGTATCGGGCCGCTCGCAACCGCGCGGCCGCCAGAATGTCTTTTTTTGGCGCATTGCTGCTTCATGACGGAGCACGGCTGGAGGCGATCCATCGGCGGGTTTTCTGTCAACCTCACGTATTCATTGGCTTGCAGCTGATTGGCCCAGGGTTTGCTAAAAGAAATCCAAACTTGGATACAAGATAGGATCCTCAATGCGCAACGAACAACTCGGCTGGACCCTGGGTGAATGGCAAGCTGCCTACCGCAGCCAGGCGCTGACTCCCGATATCCTGTTGACCCTGGCGAGCACGTTTCCCTCCGAGGACAATGCCTGGATCAGCCAGGTGCAACCGCAGCAATTGCGTGACCAGTTGGCGCAGTTGGCCGAGCGGCTTGCGGCGGTCGACGGCGATATCGACCAGTTGCCGTTGTATGGCGTGCCGTTTGCCATCAAGGACAACATCGATGCGGCGGGTTGGGAAACCACGGCGGCGTGTCCTGAGTTTGCCTATACCGCCGCGGCGGATGCCTCGGTGGTGGCGCGGTTGCGGGCGGCCGGGGCGATCCTGATGGGCAAGACCAACCTCGATCAGTTCGCCACCGGCCTGGTGGGTACACGCTCGCCCTACGGCGCGGTGGGCAACAGTTTTAACCCGGACTATGTCAGCGGCGGTTCCAGCTCGGGTTCGGCCTCGGTGGTTGCCCGCGGGCTGGTGGCGTTTTCCCTGGGCACCGACACCGCCGGTTCCGGGCGGGTGCCGGCGGGCTTCAACAATATTGTCGGGTTGAAGCCGACCAAGGGGCGCTTGTCTAACACCGGACTGGTGCCGGCCTGTCGTACCGTGGACTGTATTTCGGTATTTGCGCTGACGGTTGAAGATGCCGAGACGGTTGCGGGCCTCGCTGCTGCTTACGACGCCAGCGACGCCTATTCACGCGTCAATCCCAACACTGCTCCCGTAGCGGTCGGCGCCACAATCAAGCTGGCGGTTCCGGCCAGCCTGGAGTTTTTTGGCGACGCGCAGAACCAGGCCGTATTTGAACAGGCGCTGCTCAGGTTCCAGTCCCTCGGCGCCGAAATCACGGCGGTGGATTTCAGCCCGTTTCAGCAACTCGCCGAGCAGCTCTATTACGGCTCCTGGGTTGCGGAGCGCACGGTGGCACTGGAAGGCATGCTCGCCAGCAACGCCGAAGCGATCAACCCGGTGGTGCGTGGCATTGTGGAAAACGGTCACACGTACAGCGCCTGCGATGCCTATAAAGCCGAATACCTGCGCGCCGAACTGAGCCGCCGCATCAACGACACCCTGGCCGGTTTCGACGCCTTGCTGGTGCCGACATCGCCGACGATCCGCACCCTGGCGGAAATGGCCGTGGAGCCGGTGCTCTACAACTCGCAGTTTGGCTTCTACACCAACTTCACCAACCTGGCCGACCTCTCGGCACTGGCCGTGCCCGCCGGGCTGCGCAGCGACGGCCTGCCGTGCGGCGTCACCCTTATCGCACCGGCCTGGCACGACGCCGCCCTGGCGCATCTGGGCAAGCGTTGGCAGGCCGGCCTTGATCTTCCGCTGGGCGCTACCCAACGCAATCTGCCGCAACCGGCACCGGTGCGACAGGCGCCCGGCAGCGTGCGGGTGGCGGTGGTTGGGGCGCATCTCACCGGGATGCCGCTGAACTTCCAGCTGACCAGCCGCAACGCCGTGCTGGTGGAGCAAACACTGACAGCGAGCAACTACCGCCTGCATGCACTGCCGGGCACGGTTCCGCCCAAGCCGGGGCTGGCCAGGGATGACTCGGGCCGCTCGATCATCGTCGAGCTGTGGGACATGCCTGTCGCCCGCTTTGGTGAGTTCGTCGCCGAGATTCCCGCGCCGCTGGGCATCGGCAACCTCACCCTGGCGGACGGGCGCAGCGTGAAGGGCTTTATCTGCGAGCCCTGGGCCCTGGCAGGCGCCACCGACATCACCGAATTCGGCGGCTGGCGCGCGTACATGGCGAGCAGGAACTAGGCATGCAGCTCTCAACCACGAGAAAACCCGGCGAACGGCCGGACAGCCTGGCGGAACGGGTCTACCAGCAGGTGAAGGACGACATCTTCGGCTTTCGCCTGCTGCCGGGTGATCGCTTCAGCGAAGGCGACGTGGCCGAGCGCATGCAGGCCAGCCGCACGCCGGTGCGCCAGGCGCTGTATCGGCTGGAGCGGGAAGGGTACCTGGAGGTGTTTTTCAGGAGTGGCTGGCAGGTGCGGCCGTTCGACTTCAACTATTTCGAAGAGCTTTACGACGTAAGAATCGTGCTGGAGTTGGCCGCTGTCAGCCGCTTGTGTGGCATGGCGGAGCAGGGGCTTGAACGGCTTGAAGCGATCTGGCGGGTGGACGAAAGTGCCCGGCTGGATGACGCACAGGTCGTCTGCGCGCTGGATGAGGAGTTCCACTGCGGGTTGGTGCAGGCCACGGGCAACGCTGAAATGGCGCGCATGCATTACGAGATAACCGAGAAAATCCGCATCATTCGGCGGCTGGATTTCACTCAGCAATCACGTATTGCAGCGACCTATGAGGAACATGCAAGCATCCTCGATGCGATCTCGGCACGGCACCGCGATCTGGCGCAGCAACTGCTCAAGACTCACATCGAGGTGAGCAAGCAGGAGGTGCGCAAGATCACGTTGCATCGGTTGGCGGTGGCGAGAGGATAAGCCCTCGTATCGACGAGTCAGCCCGCCCCCTGTGGCGAGGGAGCTTGCTCCCGCTGGGGTGCGAAGCGCCCCCAAAACCGGTCACCCCATTTTACCTGGCGAAAACGCGGTGCCTGAATTGGGGCTGCTGCGCAGCCCAGCGGGAGCAAGCTCCCTCGCCACGGGTTATTCCCGCACGCCTAATACTTGCTGCAACCGATTTGTCACCGTCTCACTCGCCCCCAACATCGGCGCCCGCAACTCACTGCCGATCAAACCCTCCATCGCCAGCGCGGCCTTCACCGGCGCCGGATTGGGCTCCACGAACAGTGTGTGAATCAACGGCAGCAGCCCGAAAAACGTCTCGCGAGCCGCCAGCAACCGGTTGTCGCGAACCTGTCGATGCAGCGCCACAAAATCTGCGGTACGCACATGCGCCGACGCGGCAATCGCGCCGGTCGCTCCCAGGCACAGCGCGTTGAATATCTGCACATCCTCGCCACACAACACATCCACATTCCCGCTGGCCAGCAGCGCCAGGGTATTGGCCAGGTTGCCGCCACAATCCTTGATCGCGACGATCCGTTCATGGGAGACGATGTTCAGCAACGTCGCCTGTTCGAAGGCGATACCGGTGCGGTAGGGAATGTCATACAGAATGATCGGCACACTGGACGCATCGGCCACGGTGCGGAAGAACGCTTCAAGGCCCGCCTGGGACGGGCGGATGTAGCTCGGCGGCGGTACCAGCAAACCGGCCACCGCGCGTTGCTGGATTTCACTCTGGAACTGCAGCAGCTCAATCTGGTTATACCCCGCCAGGCCCATCACCACCTGCTGCGGCGGTACCAGTTCCAGTACGGCATCCAGCATCGCCAATTGCTCACGGCGGCTCAGTGCTGCGGCTTCGCCGGTGGTGGTACAGACCATGATCCCGGCCACGCCTTGTTCCAGCAGATGGCAGACCAGGCGGCGCAAGCCGATGAAGTCGATAACGCCGTTATGAAACGGTGTAACGACGGGAACCCAGATACCTTGAAACGATGACATGCGCTTTCTCCTGATGGTTGACCGATTTCGTCACCGTCAGAAGGGCAGAGGGAAGTAAGCAAGAGGAGGGGGCCTTCGCGCTCAATGTCCTGTCAGCTCATCTGACGGGACAGCGCGCCCCGGTCACATGAGCGACTGTTTCTTCGATTTGAGGGCGTGCGCAACGCAACCTTGCGCCTTGGCAATCAAGCCAATGACGGAAAAGTTGAAGGTCGTTGCAGACATTGAGGACACACCCTGAAGAAGACGCTTATCTTTATGGATTATTACAGGGTGTGTCAACTCACGGCGATCAGTCGCGGTTCAGCCAATGGCGCACGAAACGCACCTGCTCCGCCGACAGTTCTGCGTCTTCCGGCGCGTCCATGAAACCGCCGTGGGGCATTGCTTCAAAGATGTGCAGTTCCACCGGTACCTCGGCCTGGCGCAGCGCCCGGTGCAGGCGTACGGCGTTGGACAGGAACAGGTCGCGGGTGCCGCTTTGCACGAACGTCGGCGGGAAGCCCGCTGCGAAATCCCCGAACAGCGGCGACAGGTACGGGTGAGACAAATCCGCGCCAGCGGCGTACAGCAGGTTGGTGCTCATCAGCGAGTTGGGCAACACCACGTCGACGGTGCGGTTGACCTGGAAGCTGTCGCCCGATTCGGTCAGGTCCACTTCAGGTGACAGCAATACCAGCGCGGCCGGCAGCGGCAAGCCTTCGTCGCGGGCGCGCAGCACCATGGCAGCGGCGAGGTTGCCTCCGGCCGAGCGTCCGCCGATCACGATCTTGTCCGGGGTGTGGTGCTTCAGCACATGCCGGTAGGTGGCCAGACAGTCATCGAGTGCCGCCGGGTACGGATGGTCAGGCGGCATGCGGTAGTCCACGCCGTAGCAGGTCAGGTTGTGCAGGTCGGCGTGCTTGCCGGCGGCGAGGCGGGCGTTTTCGCCGCCGCCGAACACCAGGGCGCCGCCGTGCAGGTCGATATAGGCGAACTCGGCCCCGTATGCCGGCGTCGCCCGGTACACCGTGGCGTCTTCCACGGTGAATGTCTCAACGTGGTCTGCCGTCTGTCCCGCCTGGGACGCCGCGTACTGTTGGGCAACTGCGGCCTGCATACGGCGCCAGCCAGCGTGGTCATCGGGTGCGGGCAGGGTGTACAGGCTGTTCAGCGGCACGCCATCGGCGTTCACCATGCGTTGCAGCATCGCCTGGGCCTCGGGGCTGATGGACCGCGGAACCGGGATGATTCGCGGGTCGATCCTTACACCATTACTCATTCTCTGCACCGTTTGGGTTCATGTCAGGACGCGAACGCATTCTTGTCGGTAGCGGTACTACACTGCAAGTCCGAACCTCCACGCTGGAGAACACTCATGCTCAACAAAAACACGGTGTGCCTTTGGTACGACGGCAGTGCACTGGACGCTGCCAACTTCTACGCCAGGACCTTCCCGGACAGCGCAGTGACTGCGGTCCATCACGCCCCCGGGGATTATCCGGCGGGCAAACAGGGCGATGTGTTGACGGTGGAATTCACCGTCATGGGTATTCCTTGCCTGGGGCTGAACGGCGGCTCCGGCGTGCAGCACAACGAGGCGTTTTCGTTCCAGGTAGCCACCGACGACCAGGCGGAAACCGACCGCTTGTGGCACGCGATTGTCAGCCATGGCGGCCAGGAAAACGTCTGCGGCTGGTGCCAGGATAAATGGGGGGTGAGATGGCAGATTACCCCGCGTGTACTGAGCGCGGCGATCACCCATCCCGACCCGGCAGCGGCCAAGCGGGCGTTTGATGCGATGATGGGGATGACCAGGATTGATATAGCGGGGATTGAGGCGGCGCTCAAAGGTTGATGCACCGATTGAGTCAATCGGCGCCCACCGCAGTCCGGTCCACCAGACGAATACGGTTGCGTCCGCCACGCTTGGATTCATACAGCGCCGCGTCGCCTTGCTCGATCAAGGCCGCGAGGCTGGCGGGCGGCGTGTCGAACAGGCTGGCGCCGATGCTCAATGTCACCGCCTCGGGCGTGGCGAACGCCTGCGAGGCAGCCTGATGAAACTGTTCGCGCAGGGCGCTGCCCAGCGCGACAATGCGCGCGTTCGAGGTGTCATTAAGCAGGATCACGAACTCGTCGCCACCCAACCGCGCCGCCAGCGAATCATCGGGCAACTGCGCGCGAATCATCTCGCTCAGGGCCACCAGCAGCCGGTCGCCCGCGGTATGGCCGTACAGGTCGTTGATCAGCTTGAAATTGTCGATGTCGATCAACAGCAGGGCACCCGGCCGGGCCTGCGACACCTCGCTCAGCAGGCTCGGCGCGCGCATTTCAAGGGCGCGGCGGTTGTACAGCGCGGTCAACGGGTCGCGGGCGGCCAACCGTGCAATCTGTTCCTCACGGCGGTAGCGCTCGGTGCCGGTCATCGACAATGCAATCAGCATGATCGCCATGGCGCCTTCCACCAGCGACACCTGAATGATCTCGCCACGAAACGCCGTCAGGTCGATCAGTGTCCCCGGCACGATCGCCACCAGCGACTTGGCCAGATAGAACAGCCCGTGGGCCAGCAGCACATAGCGCAGTTGCACCGCGCCCACGCTGAGTGATCGGCCATGGGGGCGTAACAGGAAACTGGCCCGCAGGGTCGGCAGGGCAACCAGCAGCGAGTTGGCCAGCAGCATGGCCCTGGACCACGACTGTCCTTCCGGCAACAGCAGCATGGCAAACCAGGCCACGAACATCAGGTACCAGGCGCGAGACAGGCGCACCTGGGTGAAACGCGCAACGCCCAGCAGGAACAGCCAGTGGGCGGTGATCAGCAATCCGTTGGCGAACCAGATGCCGATCAACAGCAGGCCGCTGGCCCGCAACAGCGCCAGGGTGCTGCCCACGCTGATGATGGCGAAACCGGCAGTCCAGTACAGCAGCGATGGCTCGCGGACATTGCGCCACTCGACGGCCAGGTACAGCGCGGCGGCGCCTGCCAGTGCGATGGTGAGGACCAGTATGGTGATGGGGTCGAGCGCCATGGGCGAACTGGCCTGCCTGAGTTGCGGTGAGACGGCGATTGTAAGCGTTTTCGCCGGTTTTTCGCAGTGCTCAGGCCCTGCGCGCCATCAGCAATACCGTCGCGGCAGCCGACAACAACCCCGCACAGCAGCGGTTGAAAATCCGCTTGCCCCGAGGCTGCGCGAACCAGCGGCGCATATGCAAACCCATATAGGCGTAGGCGCTGATGGCGAACCATTCCAGCGCCAGGAACATCGCTCCCAGCAGGGCAAATTGCGGCGTGATCGGACGTGCCGGGTCGACGAATTGCGGCAGGAAGGCGGTAAAAATCAGGATTGCCTTGGGATTGCCGGCGGCCACCAGGAACTCCTGTCGCGCCAAGGCCCACAAGCCCGCCTTGGGCGCCGTCGACTCAGCCTCCGCGTGCGGATTGGACCGCCACAGTTGATACGCCAGATAGAATAGATACGCCGCCCCCAGAATCTTGATCCCGTAGAACAACAACTCCGAGGTTTGCAGCACCACCGCCAGCCCGGCGGACGCGAGGGCGATCATCCCGGCAAAGGCCAGCAGTCGCCCGATGCCTGCCAGGCACGAAGTGCGGTAGCCGTAGCGGGTGGAGTTGCTCACGGACAGCAGGTTGTTCGGGCCTGGCGCCATGTTCAGGGCGAAGCAGGCCGGGAGGAAGAGGGTGAGGGTGGCGAGGTCCATGGGGGGCTCCGGCGGGCGCTGGCAGGTAAGGCCACGAGGATAAGGGATGTGAGGCGGTTGAACAATTTGCGCTAATGGGTAGAACCGATGGCGCTCTGGCCATGTCTGTGAGTCGTGGGTAAATAGATCGGTCACCATGACGCTCATTCGTTAATATGCCCGGCATGCCAATCGGGTAAAGGAAGTTGGCGTGAAGCACGAAGCGCTTTTCCCGGGAATTAAAAATAGAGTAGGCAGGGAATGGAATATCCTTCATTTGAAAACAAATCAAAGAAAAGAACCTTGTTGTTGGTGGTGTGTCTGTTATTTGGAGCATGGATTGCTTATACGCTCTGGGCCGGTCGCATTGTAATGCGAACGGTTTTAATGCCATCGATTCCCGAGTGGACGACCTATATAGTCATTGGTTGTCTGGTTGGACTCTTTTTTGCTGCAAGGGCCACCTACTATCGTCCGGCTGTAAGAAACCCGAACCGTGTTGGAGAATCTTTTTTTGGTGGCTTTTGCGTGGGTCTGATTTTGTCCTTGCACAGTTATGACGTCGTTACGTACCTGTTGCCCGGCGACATTGTTCAGTATGCGTCACCTTACGAGCTGGTGACTCCGGGGCCCTACGTTGGAAAGTTCAGTCGTTGTGAGGCGGGTCTGCGGATTAAGGATTTAAAGACTGAGCGCTGGGTTACGCTTTGTACCACTCAGTCGGAATTCAACGATCAAAGAAAGACAGGCATGAATGCAGTGTGGGTGACTGCTCATTCAAACAAGATAGGTTCTTATATCGAGGCATATGAATTTATTTATAAATAAATCATGTCGTCGTTGTACCAGCCTTCGTTAATAAGCCAATGACTCATTGTTGGCCGGGAGGGGAAGGTTTCGGTTTGCCATCAGCCACTTGTGTCTTGCCACAAACTTGCTGCGTTGCATTCGGCAGTATTGCGCCCCCCTTGAAAGCCTCAGATGAACAGATCCGCCCCTTGCCTCTCAAAGCGCCGCATAGACAAGGGATGAAAGTCGGCGTGGGCGTGGATCAATCATCGAATGGCTGCCCGAAGTCGTGGTGACAAAACCGAAGCTCACTTGTTTTTCGGGATCAGCGAAACTGATCGGGCCACCAAGCCCGATATGGCCAAAGGTGTTCGGGCCCATTGCATGGGAAGCCGTCGGGTCGCGTTGCTGCTCGAGCATGCAACCCAATCCATAACGCATGGGGCGCATCCATACTCGATCCATGCCATGACTGTGCTCACGGCTGAATTCAGTAAGCAGCTCGGGACCGATAAAGTTTCCTGCCATCAATGCACTGTAGAAACCGGCCAGGCCGTGAGCCGAACCGTGTCCACACACGGCGGGTTGCCGGTAGGCCCACCAGCGAGGGTCACTGGTTCGTCTGGGCACCATTCCGGGGTTGGTGAAGGCGAGCGTCGCGATATGCGACGGCTCGTTTTTCACCACGGTTCGCAACGCCTGCGAGTAAGGGTCACCGACTCGTCCCGTGGCACTGTCGAAACGCGCGATACGGTGAAAGTGTTCTTCGTTCACGCCAAGGTGCACGTCCAACTCATGGGGATCGAGAATCTCTTCGTGGATAAACACACAGGGATCTCGTCCGTCCACCCGGCGAATCAACTCGCCGAGGATCCAGCCAAACGTGGTGGTGCCGTAGCCCAGGTCTGTTCCCGGTTCCCACCACAGCGGCTCGGCCTCCAGCAGTCGCAGCATGTGCTCCCAGTCATACATCATGGGGTTATGGTCGGGCCCCCGCAGCGCCGGCAGGCCTGCGGTATGGTTCATCACCTGGCGCAGGGTGACCTTTGCTTTCCCGCTCCGGGCGAACTCGGGCCAGTAACGGGCCACGGGTGCATCCAGCTCCAGCTTGCCCGCCTCAACCAACATCAGGACGGCCACCGCGACATAGGGTTTTATTACGCAGAAGGTATTGGCCAGCGTATCGCGGGTCCAGGGTTTCGTGCCCGCCTGGTCTGCCATGCCGGCCCACAGGTCGACAACGATCTCTGCGCCTACCTGCACGCACAGGCCGGCCCCACGTTCCTGCGGATCATCGAACATGTCCTCGAAGGCCTGCTTGACCGCTTCAAACTGCTTCGCACATATCCCTTGCGCTTTCATACCTCAACGTCCTCGTATTTGAAGTGCGGCCCTTGATACTTGCCGAACACGGATAATGGTTGTGGAGGAATTCACCCACGAGACCGAGTTTGGGAGTGCTCCATGGAAAAGCGATTGGCTCGTTTGTAGGTGCCGAAGTCATTGAACCTGACACCGGCCTGGGCCATGACTTTATGAGCATAAGGTGCCGTCATCTGACGCAGATAAAACGGGTCTCTCACCACGAAGTGATGGATGCTGTGAGTGCTGCCAAAGTTAAAACAGAACAACTGGAACGGCCACAGCCACCAAGGGTTCATCACCTGGGTTTGTTGTAAGGCGTTACGCGGGGCAACATCGCCGTAATAGTGCATATTTGAACTTATAAAGAACAGGCAGAACTGCCGTATCATATTGGGCGCTATAAGAATAACCACTGCGCTATTGACGATATCCATTAATTCCAGCGTCGTAGCTGAACTGTGAACCTCCATCCCGGTAATTGACCCAAGCCAGACATACAGGTGGTAGCCGAGGAACACATACCAGCACCCCCAATACAGAAGCCCGAATGGTGTATTGAGCCGAATGATCTTGCCTAACAATTTTACCTTTTGCCGCCATCCAGGGGCAAACACCGCATTTAGAAAACCAAATACAAATCCGTCCACCAGTTTGAGTAATCGGAGTATTCCCCAAGGACTGCCGCTCGTGGTGATCCAGGCTTCAACATCAGAATCAGTTCCGGACTGCTTATGGTGATGAAAGTGCAGACTGCGTCTTAGCCACGGGCTGGGCATGCCCGGGCGTGCCAGCCAGCAGAAGAGCATCATGGCATTATGGGCCAGCGGCTGTTTTCTAAAATAAAGGCGATGAATCAGGTCATGTTCGATTTCATGAATGAACGAAGTCAGCAGCGCATTGACCAGAATACACATCCATGCGGGGATAAAACCCTTTAGATAGAGCCCTCCCGTAATGACCATCCCTATCAGGGAAAACGCCATGACACTCGCGCCCAGAGCATCCTGGTGCTGCAGGATCGGATAACGCTTTCGCAGGTAGTTCCCATGATCGGTGATACTGCGGGTTACCTTATCAATCTTTTCCTGATCGGTAGTTGGGCGATCAATTTCGATGGCGCCTTCCAAGACATTCATCCATTCATCCTCTGATTGCATCGAGAAATTAACAGCCGCGTCAAGCCGCTCATGTCAATTATTGGAGCTGTAAAACAGTAGATACTCATATGGGTTGCTTGAATTGCACGAGGCATTCAAGGAATACGAAATCGACTTTTTTGCGAAAAGCTTGTTAGAATTCCATGCTTCAAAATGATAAGGGAAGTTCAACTCTTTGCAACTGTGTATTTTGGGTGGGTTCAGTGTTACAAGTGCGGTGTAAGGAATTGATGATTTAGTTACAGTTTGTACAAGTATAAAATGACGCTGTACAAGTATTGCCAAGGAGGCACCATGAGATTGCATCGCATCAAATATGTCCGGCGCGCTCTAAAAGAGCCCGAGGGTGGCGCAGAGAAAATAACAAGCGACGATGTATTTGATGCCGTGTTTTGCGATGAGCCGGCAGACAATGCCGCGAATCCTGCAGGCCTGGAAAGGCTACTCCGCTACCTGCAGTGCGGGGATACCGTGGTGGTGGACAGCATGGCAGCGCTGACTTCAAGCACGGAGCAGCTGTGCGCCATCATTCGCCGGTTGATTGAAAAGCAGGTCACGCTGGAGTGTTTGAACGAAAACCTGGTTTTCCGGCATGACTGTCTTGAAGTCGTGGAGTCGATCATTGCGGTAATGGAGCTGATTGCAGAGTTCGAGCGCGCTGCGATGAGGGAAAGACAGGCGGCGGGAATTGCCAGTGCAAAGAATCGTGGGACTTATAGAGGTCGCAAGAAAAAGCTGTCTGACAATCAGGTTGTAAACTTGATTGACCGGGCCACTGCAGGAGAAAGTAGATCCAAATTGGCGCGTGATTTTGAAATCAGTCGGCAGACGCTCTATCGGTACCTGAGGTCCAGATAGGGGCTTCTTCAGGTCGCACGAGGGAGCGGCTGCCAACAAGATCCTACAGTTGAAAAAACCTGTCAGGACGGCATGGCCCGAGGGCGGTGGAAGTCTTGCCATCAATGATTTCTTCACTGGCAAGACGACCCACTATCGCGGCCAACGCTCCTGCTCCCTCTATTCAAGGCAGCCTTCAGATGCTGCGGGCAAGCGCTCGAGAAACTCGGCGATCTGCTGGCCACCGCGCAAGTGCACCACGGGCACCGACGGGCCTGCCGCCAACCGCACCGCCTCGATACCTGGCCGGTGGCCGCGATCAAACGTCCACACGTACTTCAGGAATGTCAGGAACTCCCGGTCGAGTTTCTCGGTACAGCCGGCGGGAATATCCGGGCGCGGGCGGTTCAGCGCACTGCGCAGGATCACCCGGGTAAAGCAGGTGAGCCGTGGCGTGTCGAGCCAGATGATCAAATCGGCACGGGGCAGGCGCAGGTCGAACGTGCGCCGCGCATAGTTGCCTTCACACACCCAGCCATCGGCGGCAACGGCGTCGCGCACGCGGGTACGGAACTGCTCGGCGTCGGGCTCGACCCAGCCGGGCGACCAGAACAGGGTGTCCAGGTGCACCACGGGCAGGCCCAGGCGTTGTCCGAGGGCGCGGGCGAGGGTGGATTTTCCGCTGCCCGCATTACCGAGAATCACGATGCGTTGCATGAAGGGACGTCCTGTCGCGGGAAAGCCCACAATTGTGCAGGTTTTACATGACCGACAAAAGCCATATGAGGTAGGTTGGGCGCCCCGGAATGAACCCTCTCGACCAAGGAAGCGCCTGTCAATGCCAAATGCCTTTTGCCAAATCAGCGAACGCCTGGACAACCGCCGGTTTATCGTCGCGGGCAACACCCATGGTGTGTCCGGTACAGGCACCGTGTTTCATTACCACGTCGATGAAAACGCCATATGGGGCACCTACCAGGGCGGCCGGATTCGCATGGGCAATCAAGTCGGGCGCGCCACAGGCCCCGATACCATCGAGTTGCTGTACCAGTGCCTGACCACCGAGGGCGAGATTCTTGCCGGCTGGTCCCGGGGCACGCTAGGCGTGGATGACGCCGGGCGTACCACCCTGGCCTTCGTCTGGGGCTGGTTGTCGGGCGCGACGGGAGGCGGGGAGTCGAGCTACGTCGAACTCGTTGCCGAGTAATCATGCAATTTCGCGCCTACTGGAACCGCTCAACCAGGTAGTCGACAAAACACCGGACCCGCGCCGGCGTGTGGGTACCGCCGAGGAACACGGCATGGATCTCTTCGCCATCGCCTGGATTGAATGCCTCCAGCAGCGGCACCAGCCGACCCGCCTGAATGGCGTCCGCCACGGTCTCGGCGCAGACCCGCGCGATGCCGATGCCCTCGGCCGCCAATTGGCCCTGGGTGTCACCGTTATTGGTTTCGACATGGCCCTTGATCGTCAGTGAATAGTCGTGGCCATCCTTGCGAAACGGCCAGGTGGGCGCCGCACGCTTGAAGTTGAAACCGATGCAGTCGTGATCTAGCAGGTCTTCCGGCACCTGCGGCGTGCCGCGTCGTGCCAGATAGCTCGGCGCAGCAATGATGACCTTGTGGGTGGCGCCCAGCCGGCGGGACGTCAGGCTGCTGTCGGGCAGCGGGCCCAATCGCACTGCGACGTCGGCTTGCCCGGCGGCGATGTCGACCACGGTGTCGGTCAGGTTGATGTCCACCAGGATGTCCGGGTAACGCTGAATGAACTCGCCCAACAACGGGATCACGAAGGTCCTGCCATACAGCAGCGAACTGCTGACCCGCAGGCGCCCGCGGGGTGAACTCTGGTCGGTAATCTGCTGTTCGGTTTCCCGCAGGTCCGTGAGGATCCGCCGGGCGCACGACAGGTAGGCGGCACCCTCCGGGGTCACGGTCAGTGAGCGCGTGGTTCGCAGCAACAGGCGTACGCCCAGCCGGGCCTCCATGCGGTCCAGCACCCGCGCGATGGAGGAGGGCGCAAGGTTCAAGCGACGCGCGGCCGCCGAGAAACTCGCGGTTTCGGCCACGAGGGTAAAGATTTCCAGTTCGTCCGTTATGTCCACGGGAAACTCACTTGTGCGTTTTTCGCAAAGGCCTTGAGCGGCGTAATGGGGTTCACATCGGTTTTTGTCGGGTTCAGTATTGCGTAAAGCAATGTAATACGGAAACTCACCAGGAGAATCCCATGATCTTGCCCTACACCATCAATGTCCCCGACGAACGTCTTGTGGCCATCCGCGACAAAGTCGCCGCCTACGATTGGACCCGGCTTCCCGATTTGGGAGGGTGGAAGTCGGGCGTTGGCGTGCGCGACCTTCAGCGCCTGGTCGCTTACTGGCTGGAATCCTATGATTGGCGCCGGGTCGAAAAACACCTCAACCAACTGCCCAACTTCATCACCGAGATTGAGGGCGAGCACCTGCACTTCGTCCATGTGCGGGGCGACGGTTCCAGGCCGCCGATCCTGCTGCTCCATGGCTGGCCAGGTTCGTACCTGGAATTCGAGGCGCTGCTGGAACCGCTGGCGGCTGACGGACACGATGTGATCGTGCCGTCGCTTCCGGGGTTTGCATTCTCCAGGCCGATCACCGGAGTGATTGGCCCGCGTCGGGCGGGCGAACTCATGCATGGGTTGATGGCCCGGCTGTTCGGGCCAACCCGCTTCATCGTTCAGGGCGGTGACTGGGGTTCGGGCATCGCCGGTTGGATGGCCCACGATCGGCCCGAGGCGTTACTGGGGATTCACCTGAACATGGCCGACCTGCTGGCCCAGGGCACCGTTGCGACCACGCCGGAGGAGGAGGCTTTCGTCGCCCGGCGTGACGTGCTGATCGACTGGGAAACCGGCTACAACCACCAGCAGGAAACCCGCCCGCAGACCCTGGGTGTCGCGCTGGCCGACAGCCCGGTGGGGGCCGCGGGATGGATCCTCGAAAAAATCGGCACATGGGCCGATCTGCCCACTACCGCCGATGGCAGCCCGGATCTCTGGGGCACCTTTACCGAGGAGCAACTGCTGACCAACATCATGTTGTATCTCGCGCCATCTTCCATGGTCACCGCGACGTGGATGTATCACGGCAAGCGCCTTGAGGGATCGTCAAAATTCCCGGTCGGCACCCGCATCCAGGTGCCGACCGGATTTGCCGCCTTTCGTGATCCGGTGTTCGTGCCGCCGCCGCGCTCATTTGCCGAAAAGACCTTCAACATCGTGCACTGGAGCGAGATGCCCGCCGGCGGTCACTTCGCGGCCTGGGAGCAGCCGGCGTTGATGCTGGCGGACCTGCGCGCCTTTATCGCTACGGTCTCGGCTTGATCATCAAGTCCAGGTTTTGCACGGCGGCACCTGCGGCGCCCTTGCCGAGGTTGTCGAACACCGCCGCCAGCAGGACCTGGCCCGTCTCGTGGTTCTCACACACGATCAAACGCACATCGTCCGTGCCGTTCAGCGCTTGAGGGTCGAGGTAGGTCAACTCCCTCGCAGCCTGCATCGACAGCACCCGTACGTGACGGGTATCGCGGTAGTGCTGCGACAGGCAGGCATGCAACCGCGCCGCGTCCACGCCCGGGGCCAACAGCCGCAGTTGCAGCGGGATGGTCAGCACGATGCCCTGGCGGAACGCCCCGTAGGCCGGCACAAACAGCGGCGGCTGCGTCAGCCCGCTTTGCTGCTGAATCTCCGGCACATGCTTGTGTGCCAGTCCCAGCCCATACACCAGGAACGCGGGCGCCTGTGAAGCGTCGGCGCCCTCGTGCTCCTGCACCCCGGCGCGGCCCTTGCCGGAATAGCCCGAGACGGCATGAATGGTCGTCGGGTAGTCCCCGGGCAGCAGCCCGGCCTCAAGCAACGGGCGCAACAAACCAATCGCGCCGGTGGGATAGCAACCGGGATTGCTCACCCGCTGCGCCGTGGCAATGCGTTGCGCCTGTTGCGGGTTCATCTCGGCGAAACCGTAGGTCCAGTCGGGATGAGTGCGGTGCGCCGAACTCGCGTCGATCACCCGCACGGCCGGATTGTGGATGCTGGCGACGGCGTCCCGTGCGGCGTCGTCGGGCAGGCAGAGAATCGCGATATCGCAGGCGTTGATCATCTCGGCGCGCTGCTGCGGGTCCTTGCGGTGTTCAGGGCTGAGGGTGATCAGTTGCAGATCGGTGCGGTCGCGCAGGCGTTGATGGATCTGTAGCCCGGTGGTGCCTTGGTCGCCGTCGATGAATACAAGAGGATTTGCCATGGGATGCACTCGGATAGGAAATCAGGTGTTCCAATCTTCGGCCAGCCGCTAGGATAGGAAAAGTTGAATTTCCAAACGATGAAGTTCAGTTTTTATGAACGAGGATTGACCCATGCGCGAAATCAGCCTGGACCGCCTGCGTACGTTGGTGGCGATTGCCGACCTCGGTTCGTTCGCCGAAGCAGCCCGCATGCTCAACCTGGCGCCACCCACCGTCAGCCTGCATATCGCCGACCTGGAGGCGCGAGTGGGCGGCAAGCTGCTATCGCGTACCCGTGGGCGGGTGCAGCCTTCAGCGATTGGCGAAACCCTGGTGGCGCGCGCGCGCCGCTTGTTGGCGGATGCCGAGCAGGCGCTTGAAGACGTGGAGCGACAGGTGCAGGGGCTGGCGGGGCGGGTGCGTCTGGGAGCCTCAACCGGAGCCATCGCACAGTTGCTGCCGCAAGCCCTGGAAACCTTGAGCCAACATCATCCCGCCATTGATGTGCAGGTGGCGGTGCTCACGTCGCAGGACACATTGAAGAAGCTGGCCGAGGGCGCCCTGGAGATTGGCCTGGTGGCGCTGCCCCAGGCACCGGTGAAGGGCTTGCGGATCGAGCCCTGGCGGCGCGACCCGGTCATGGCGTTTTTGCCGGCGCGCCGGGAATGCCCCGAGGTGGTAACACCCGCCTGGCTGGCTGCCCAGCCGTTAATCCTGAATGACAACACCACCCGGCTTTCGCGCCTGACCTCGGAGTGGTTTGCCAATGACGGCTACCAGCCGACGGCGCGTATTCAGCTGAATTACAACGACGCAATCAAAAGCCTGGTGGCCGCCGGTTACGGGGCCACGTTGTTGCCCCATGAAGCGTCCACGCCCTTGCACGACACCCGGATTGCGATGCGGCCGTTGCAACCGTTGCTGTGGCGGCAACTGGGGATCGCCCATCGCGCCGGGGAGGTTGAGCGGCCTACGCAACATGTGTTGGACGTGTTGTGGGGATTGAGTGCGGGGTAGGGCGTTATGGAACGACTCATACGATCAGCCTATGAATACCTTCCCGAATCAGGAATTTACAGAAACCTGAATACCGTTGAAATTAACGGCTTTTGAGCCGCCAATCGGTTTTTCAGGGAGTCTTCACCATGCCATTCACCCACACACAACTCCCCATCGTCGTCGCCGATGTGCCGTTGAACATCGCCGCGATCCACCGCGCGGGTACCCTGGCGCCAATCGTGTTCCTGCATGGCTTTGGCTCGACCAAGGAAGATTACGCCGACATCGTCCAGCAACCTGCCTTCGACGGTCATCCATTTTTGGCTTATGACGCCCCGGGTTGCGGTGAGAGCCATTGCGATGACCTGTCGAAGATCTCCATCCCGTTCCTGCTGCAAACCGCCTTGCAGGTGCTGGAGCATTTCAACATCGAGCGCTTCCATCTGGTAGGCCACTCCATGGGCGGCCTCACCGCGCTGATGCTGGCGCACCGGTTGCCGGGCCGGGTGCTGAGCTTTGTCGATATCGAAGGCAATATCGCCCCGGAAGACTGCTTTCTCAGCCGGCAGATCGTCGACTACCCCGCGGACGATCCCGAGGCGTTTTTCAGCGCCTTTATCGAGCGCACCCGGCAGGCACCGGCCTACGCCAGCGCGCTGTATTCGGCGAGCCTGCGCCACAAGGTGCGTGCCGGGGCGGTGCGGGGGATCTTCCTGTCGATGGTCGAACTGTCGGATAACGCCGACTTGATGGGCAAGTTCCTCGGCCTGGAATGCCCGCGCATGTTCATGTACGGCGAGCAGAATGCCCATTTGTCGTACCTGGCGCATATCCAGGCGCAAGGCGTGCGGTTGGCGCCGATTGCCCGGTGCGGGCACTTCCCGATGTACTCCAACCCGATCGCGATGTGGCAGCAGATTGCGGACTTTCAACACGGCTGATACCCATCGCCAACGATCGCCCAGGCCCGAAAGCACAAGACTTACGCCTCGAAACCCGGATAATGGCGGCCATATTTTGCTCGCTATTCTGGTAATCCCGCATGGAAATCAAGGTCAATTTTCTCGACAACCTTCGACTTGAAGCCAAGTTCGACGACTTCACCGTGGTGGCCGACCAGCCTATTCGCTACAAGGGCGATGGCTCGGCCCCCGGTCCGTTCGATTACTTCCTGGCGTCGTCGGCGTTGTGTGCGGCTTACTTTGTGAAGTTGTACTGCGAAACCCGCAACATCCCTACCGACAATATTCGCCTGTCCCAGAACAACATTGTCGACCCGGAAAACCGCTACAACCAGATCTTCAAGATCCAGGTCGAATTGCCAGCGGACATCTCCGATAAAGACCGCCAGGGCATCCTGCGTTCCATCGACCGCTGCACCGTGAAAAAAGTCGTGCAGGCCGGGCCGGAGTTTGTCATCGAGGAAGTGGAAAACCTGGATGCCGATGCCCAGGCATTGCTGATGCCGAGCGCGGCGTCCGACGCGGGCACCTACATCGCGGGCAAGGACCTGCCGCTGGAAACAACCATCGCCAACATGTCGGCCATTCTCGCGGGCCTGGGCATGAAGATCGAGATCGCTTCGTGGCGCAATATCGTGCCCAACGTATGGTCGCTGCATATCCGCGACGCGCACTCGCCGATGTGCTTTACCAACGGCAAGGGCGCGACCAAGGAAGGCGCATTGGCGTCGGCATTGGGCGAGTTTATCGAGCGGCTGAACTGCAACTTCTTCTACAACGACCAGTTCTGGGGCGAAGACATCGCCAATGCGGCGTTTGTGCATTACCCGGACGAGCGCTGGTTCAAGCCTGGCCGCAAGGACGAACTGCCACCGGAGATACTCGACGCGCATTGCCTGCACATCTACAACCGTGACGGCGAGCTGCGCGGCTCACACCTCTACGACACCAACTCCGGCAACGAAGAGCGCGGCATTGTTTCGCTGCCGTTCGTGCGCCAGTCCGATGGCGAGGTGGTGTATTTCCCGTCCAACCTGATCGAGAACCTGTACCTCAGCAACGGCATGAGTGCCGGTAACACCCTGGCTGAAGCGCAGGTGCAGTGCCTGTCGGAAATCTTCGAACGCGCGGTAAAACGCGAAATCATCGAAGGTGAATTCGCGCTGCCGGATGTACCGCAGGAAGTGCTGGCGAAATTCCCCGGTATCCTGGCCGGTATCCAGGGCCTGGAAGCCCAGGGCTTTCCGGTACTGGTGAAGGATGCGTCCCTGGGCGGTGAATTCCCGGTGATGTGCGTGACGTTGATGAACCCACGCACCGGCGGCGTATTCGCCTCGTTCGGCGCGCACCCAAGCCTGGAAGTGGCGTTGGAGCGCAGCCTCACCGAACTGCTGCAAGGCCGCAGTTTTGAAGGCCTGAACGATCTGCCGCAGCCGACGTTTGAAGGCCATGCGGTGACCGAACCGAACAACTTTGTCGAGCACTTCATCGACTCCAGCGGTGTGGTGTCGTGGCGCTTCTTCAGCTCGAAGTCGGATTACGAGTTCGTCGAATGGGACTTCTCCGGCCAGGGTGAAAACTCCAATGCCGAGGAAGCCTCCACGTTGTTCGGCATCCTCGAAGGCATGGGCAAGGAAGTCTACATGGCGGTGTACGAGCACATCGGCGCGACCGCCTGCCGCATCCTGGTGCCCGACTATTCGGAGATCTACCCGATCGACGACCTGATCTGGGACAACACCAACAAGGCGCTGTTTTTCCGCGAGGACATCCTGAACCTGCATCGCCTCGACGAAGCGGAATTGAAGGGGTTGGTTGAGCGCCTGGTGGAAAGCGAACTGGACGACTACACCGACATCACCACCTTGATCGGCATCGAGTTCGATGACAATACGGCGTGGGGTCAACTGACCATCCTGGAATTGAAGCTGCTGATTTATCTGGCCCTGCAGCAGTTCGAAGAAGCCAAGGAACTGGTGGAGATGTTCCAGCAGTACAACGACAACACCGTCGAGCGCGGCTTGTTCTATCAGGCTGTGAATGCGGTGCTGGAGATGGAGTTGGACGAAGACCTGGAACTGGCGGACTACGAAGTGAATTTCCGCCGGATGTTTGGCAACGAGCGGATGGACGCGGCGATTGGGTCGGTGAATGGCAGTGTGCGGTTCTATGGTTTGACGCCGACGAGCATGAAGCTGGAAGGGCTGGACCGGCACCTGCGGTTGATCGACAGCTACAAGAAGCTGCACGCGGCGCGGGCCAATACGGCCAATTAAAAGCTGACACCGTACCTGTGGTGAGAGGGCTTGTTGTGGCGAGGGGGCTTGTCCCCCGTTGGACTGCGTAGCAGTCCCTCTTTTTTGGGGCCGCTGCGCAGCCCAACGGGGGACAAGCCCCCTCGCCACAGGTCAGTGGTCACTCGGGTTATTTGTCACAACGTCCATCCCAACCCCAGCGCCTTGTGCAACGACGCAAAGTCCTTGAGCAACAGCGCATCCCCGGAAATCCGGCTTTCCTGCGCCTGGTACCGCGTACGTTCCGCGTCCAGCCAATCCAGCGTGCTCGCCGTACCTGCCTTATAACGCTGGCGCGTCAGGTCCGCAGCCCGTACCGCCGAAGACTCCACATTACGCAGCAGCACCACGTTCTGCCGCTGGTTGCCATACCGGGACAACGCCACATCCGCATCACGCAACGCACTCAACACCACACTTTTGTAATGGGCCAGGGCCTCGTCGCGCCCGGCTTCCGCACCTTTGACACTGGCCGCCACCCGGCCGAAATCCAATGCGTTCCAGGTCAGCCGCGGCAACAGCAGCCAGGTGCCGCTGTCCTTGCGCGCCAGGTGCCCGGGATCGGCCGCCGAGAACGACAAGTCGCCCATCAGGCTGAGCTTGGGAAACCAGTCGGCGGTTTTCTCGCCGATCTGCGCGTTGCTGGAAGCCAGTTGGCGCTCGGCCACCCGGATATCCGGGCGTGCTTTCAGGATCGCCGCCGGGTCGGCAAAGGGTACCTGGCTAGGGATAGCGGGCAGGGCGCGGGGAGTGTTGAGGCTCGCGTCCAGCTCGCCCGGTTCCAGTCCGCAGAGCAGGTTCAACTGGTCAATCGCCTCGACGATTGACGCTTGCAGCGGCAGGCGTTGGGCCCGGGTGTTTTCGGCCTGTGTCAGGACCTGCTCCAGCTGTAACTGCGAGGCCACGCCACGGCTGCGTCGCTGCTGGGTCAGGTCCAGCGCCTGTTCCTCAATCTCGACACTGGCGTCCACCAGTGCCAGTCGCGCCTGCTGGTCACGCACGTCGGCATAGGTCTGCACCACCTCGGCTGCCAGTTGCACCTGGGCATCGGCCAGTTGCGCCTGCGAGGCGTCGTTTTCCGCCTGGGCCGCCTCGATTGCACGCCGGGTGCCGCCGAACAGGTCGGCCTCCCAACTGGCATCAAAGCCGGCGAGGTAAAGGCTCAATGGCCCGCGACCACCGCCACTGCTGCCACCCAGCGCCGAGGTGTCGGGGGAGCGCAGCTTCAGCATCGCTGCATCGCCGGTGATCTTGGGCAGGGCGTTGGCGTTGGCGCCACTCAGGCTGGCTCGCGATTGCTTGAGGCGCGCCTGGGCGGTCGCCATGTCCGGACTGTTTTGCAGGGCCTGGGCCACCAATTGGTTGAGCTGCGGATCGCCCAGGGCTTGCCACCACTGGGCGACCGCGGGTGTGCGCGGCAGGCCTATGTCGGCGTGGGGCAAGCGTCCGGCCGCGAGGGTCTTTGGTGAGGCATCCGGCGCACCCTGGTAGTCCGGCCCCACGGTACACGCCGTCAGCAGGCCGACGGTGAAGAGCAAGGGAAGTGAGCGATAAATCATGTTCGTTGGCCTGCCTGCGCCGCGCGCTTTTTCAGGATGAAGATCAGGGGAAGGCACGCCAGCATGGCGAGTCCCAGCACGTAGAACGCGTCGTTGTAGGCCATCACCGCCGCTTGTTGGGCGATGTCGTTGGCCAGATGACTGAGGGCCTGCAGCGAGGCGGTGGACGGGTCGCCGGTTTGCGCCAGGTAGCTGGCGGTATCGCTCGCCATTTGATCCTGGGTCAACTGGGTGTTGGCCTGGATGCCTTCGCGCAACATGTCGTCGTGGAAGTGGCTGCGCCGGTCCATCAGTACGCCGAGCAGCGCAAGCCCCAAGGTACCGCCGAGGTTGCGTGACATGTTGTAGAGCCCGGCCGCGTCACCCGCATCGCGGGTTTCCACCGAGCGCATCGACAGTTGGCTGAGGGGCATCATCACCAGGATCTGCCCGAAGCCCCGCAGGATCTGCGACCAGTAGAAATCATGGCCGACACTCTGGGCGGTGAGCTGGGTGTCGAGAAAACAGCTGGCCCAGTACATCAACAAACCCACGCCGACCATCATCCGCAGGTCCAGGCGGCCAAGCATTCGCGGCAGGATCGGCATCAGCAGGAACGCCGGGATCCCCGACAGCAACATGATCGAACCCGACTGTTGCGCGTTATAGCCCGACAGGATGCCGAGGAACTGCGGCACCAGGTACGCCGTGCCATACAGCCCGGCGCCGACCGCCGTGGCGATCAGCAGCACGCTGCCAAAGCTGCGGTTGAGCACCAGTTGCAGGCGCAGGATCGGCGTACTCGAGCGGACTTGCCCGACGGCAATCAGGAAGAAGCCGATCACCATCGTGATGCTCAACCAGATGATCAACTGCGAGTCGAACCAGTGTTCGCGCTGGCCTTCTTCCAGCACCACGGTGAGCGAACTCAGGCCCATGGCCAGGCCAATGATGCCCAGCCAGTCGGCCTTGATGAATTGCTGGAGGTTCATGCGGTCGCTGGGCAGGCCGGTGATCAGCAAGGTGATCAAGGTAATGCTGACGGGCAAGTTGATGAAGAAGCACCAGCGCCAGTTGATATTTTCCGTGAGCCAGCCGCCAATCACCGGGCCCAGCAGCGGGCCGAGGATCACCGTCATGCCGAACATCGTGGTGCCGATTGCCAACTGATGGGCAGGCAGGCGGGTGCGTACGATGGTCTGTGCGGTCGGGATCATCGCGCCGCCGGCAAAACCCTGGCCGATACGCCCGGCGATCATCGCGCCGAGGCTGGAAGACAACCCGCAGAACATCGAGAAAAACGTGAACATCAACGCGGTGCCGATCAGGAACCGGCGCAGGCCGAATACCCGGGTCAGCCAGGCGGCGAGGGGAATCATGACGATTTCCGACATCAGGTAACCGGTGGCGATCCACGTGCCTTCGGTACCGGTCGCGCCGATCTGGCCCTGGATCTGCGGCAGCGCCGAGTTGGTGATCGAGATGTCCAGGGTCGCCAGCAAGGCGCCCAGCGAGCCGGCGGCGACTGCGATCCAGTCGGTCAGCGAAGCGTTGCGCGGTTTGTCCGCGGGCACTTCGGTCAAGATGGCTTCAGCCATGGTTGGCGTCTGCCTTGTGGGTGCGGGTGTCGACTTCCACGGTGGCGGACAAGCCGGGCACCAGTGCCTGGCGCACGTCGTCATCCGGTACATCCAGGGAAATCCGCACCGGCACCCGCTGCACGATCTTGGTGAAGTTGCCGGTGGCGTTGGACGGCGGCAGCAACGCGAACTGTGCGCCGGTGCCTGGGGACAGGCTGTCGATATGGCCCTGAATATCATGGCCTGGCAGTGCGTCCACATGCACGGTGACGGTCTGCCCGGCGCGCATCTCGCCGATCTGCGTTTCCTTGTAGTTGGCGGTCAGGTAGATCGCGCTCACCGGCACCACGGTCAACAAGCGTGTGCCCGGCTGCACGTATTGGCCGACGCGTACACCGCGATCAGCGACGCGGCCATCGAGCGGGCTGCGAATCACCGCGTCGTCCACATCCAGCTGGCTCTGGGCTTCGCTGGCCTTGGCCACGCCGAGTTGCGCCTGGGCTTGCTTGAGTTGGGCTTCGAGGGTGCCGTAGCGGGTCTGGCTGGAGCGCAACGCGGCCTGCTTGGCGGCCACGGTGCTGCGGGCCTGGGCGAGCTGGTTGTTGAGCTGCGCCAGGCGTTCTTCCGGCTCGGCCCCGGAACGCGCCAGCGGCGCATAACGTGCGACTTCGGTTTGCGCGTGCTGGGCGTCGGCCTGGGCGCCTTGCAGTTGGGCGCGGGCTTCGGCGATGGTCGAGTCCTGTTGCACGAGGTCGGCCTGGGCCTTGGCAAAGTCGGCCTCGCGGGCCGCAATCGTCGCCGAGGCTTCGTCACTGACTGCCTGGTATTTGCGCGCATCCAGGCGCACCAGCACGTCGCCACGCTTCACGTTCTGGTTGTCGGCCACCAGCACCTCGGCGACGTAGCCGTTGATTTTCGGCGCCACGCTGATGCTGTCGGCTTGCAGATAGGCGTCGTCGGTGGTCTCGATAAAGCGCCCGGTGAGCCACCACCAGGCGCCCCACGCCAGCCCGGCCAACAGCGCCACGCCGGCGAGTGACAGTAGAATCCGTCGGGCTTTGCCACGTTGGCCGTTGACGGTGGTTTCAGGAATGACCTGAGGAGAGGGAGGTGCAGCGGACATCAAGTCACTCCAGTTTTATATCAGTTGGAATAAATTCGTTTTTTCGCGAATTTTTGTCAACTGGTATATTTTGGTTACGTTAAAAAAATGGAGTGGCACATGGCACGACACAAACCGGCCGCCGAAGGGGGTTATCAGCGGGGTGAAGAAACCCGCGCACGCATTATCGAGGCGGCTGTCGAGGTATTTGGCGAGCGTGGCTACGACGGCGCGTCCACGCGAGACATCGCGAATGCTGCCGGCGTCAATGCGCCCGCGATCCAGTACTACTTCGATGGCAAGGAAGGCGTGTATCTGGAATGCGTCGAGCACTTGATCACGCTGTTGTGGCAAAAGATGGCGCCTACCGTTGAAGCCGCAGAAGGTGCGCTGGCCGATCCCGGGGTCGACGATCAGAGGTTGATCGACGCCTCACTGGGCATTCTCGGCGCGGTGGTTTCAACGATCCAGGACAGTCCCCAGACCACCGCGTGGCGAGCGTTTCTTGATCGCCATCAAGCCGGGCTCTGCCCTGAAAGCGCGACCATGGCGTTCGAGGAACGCTTCAAGGCGCGCATCGCCAACGTGATCCGCCTGCTGATCGCGCGCGTTGCCGGCCTTGCCGTTGACGACGAGCGCACGGTGATCCACTCAATGGCGCTGTTCACCCAGGGCCTGGCGTTTCGGGTGCAGAAACCCAAGCTGCTCTCCGCCTTGAACTGGACCGAAGTGAGCCAGAAGGAAATGGAACTGGTGCGGGATGTGGTGCTGATGCAGGCGCGGTTTACCCTGGAAGGCCTGGTACGGCATCGGGACCGGCGCTGACTTCAGCGCTTGCTGAAGGCCAGCCGGGCCGCGAACAGCACGAATATCATGCCGGTGGTGCGGTCCATCCACTTGATCACCTTTTCACGCCGCAGCACACCGGCCAATGGCTGCGTGGCACCGATCAGTATCAGTGCCCAGGCCAGGCTGATCACCACGTGGATGCTCACCAGCCCGAACGTCCACGCCACCAGCGGATGCCCCTGGGGAATGAACTGCGGCAGGAAAGACACGTAGAAAATCCCGATCTTGGGGTTGAGCACGTTGCCCATCATGCCTTTCAGGAACCAGTTGGCACCGGGTTTTCCATCGGCCTCGACGGACGCCAGCGAACTGCGCGGGCGCACCAGCATGTTCAAGCCCAGCCACGCCAGGTAAGCCGCGCCGCAGTACTTCAAGACGTTGAAGGCCACCTCGGACACGGCAATCAACGCGCCCAGCCCAAAGGCCACCGCTGCACCCCACAGCAGGCAGCCGGCATTGATGCCCAGGGTGGCGCGCAAGGCTTGTTGCTTGCCCTCCACCGTTGCAGTGCGCAATACCAGGGCCGTGTCCAGTCCGGGCGTCAACGTGAGCAACGTGGCGGCGAAGGTGAAGGCGAGCAGGTTGTCGGTGATGGACATGGATATTTACCTGAAATCAGAAACTCTCAAGACTGGCGTTGATACCGGCGAAACGCGCCAGCTCGATGGTTGCCGCGACCTGTTCAGCATCGATGATAAAGCCCTGGAAATCGTCATCTCCCGAGTCCAGATGAACGTAACGCTTGCCGAACCGAACCAGCCATTGGTCGAAACGGTCCAGCACCTCAGCCATTGATGACCTGCATACGTTGTATTCATCGTTCGTGGGGCAGATTACGGTCATGGGCGCGCGGCTGTCGATATTTAATCAAGAGCGTTGTGGCTTTCTGGAAAGGCTCATGACGCACTACACCGTCACGCCACGCGATTGCGCCCCGACGACTTGGCCCGATACAACTGCTGATCCGCACGCTTGATCAGCACTGTGGTGTCGCTGTCCGACGCTTCAACGAGCCCGACGCCAATACTCACCGTGACCTGCCCAACGGTCTCGAAATGCGCTCCGGCAATTGCCGCGCGAATCTTCTCGGCCACCACGTCCGGGCTGTCCGGCGCTTCGACTTCCGGCAACAGCACCGCAAACTCTTCACCGCCGTAACGGGCGACGAAGTCGGTGGCGCGGGTGGCGTCCTGAATCAGCTGCGCGAGCTGGCGCAGTACATCGTCCCCGACGGCATGCCCATGGGTATCGTTGATCCGCTTGAAATGATCAACGTCGATCAGCAGCAAGGCAAATGCGCGCCCGCTGCGCTGGAACAGCAGGCTGTACTCCGCCAGTTTTTCATCGAAGCGCCGACGGTTGTAGACGCCTGTGAGGGCGTCATGGCTGGCGAGGTTCAACAGCTCGGCATTGGCCTGGGTGAGGGCGGCAGTGCGCTGGGCGACGGTGGCTTCCAGGGACGCATTGGTGTCCTGCAGCTCGCGCTCCTTGCCAAGCAGCGATTGGGTCATGCCCTTGATGGAGCGCCCGAGCTGGGCGATTTCCAGTACGAAATGGTCTTGAGGGAAATACGCGCCAGGCTGTTGGTTTTGGACCTGCTTGGCTGAACGCGCGAGTTCTTCGATGGGCCGGCTGAGGTACGACGCCAGGTAATACGCCACGAAGCCGAAAATCACCGCGGCAATGACGCCCAACAGCAGCAGTTTGTAGAGCAATACGCGGGCAGGGTGCAGGGCGATTTCCAGCGGCTGGCGCATCACGATGTACCAGGTCAGGCTGGAATTCGACGGGCTGGGCACCGCCACGGCGCTGGTCACGTAGCCGTTGTCGACCGACCAGCCGGTGTCATTGGCCAGGCGGTCCTGGGGCAGTTGCTGGCCGGCCAGTTGTTCCGGGTAGAGCACCTTGCCGTCGTTGTCGATGATCAGCGCCTCGATGTCCGGCGTATTGCCTTTGGCCGCTTCGACAATTTGTGTCACCCACGTCCAATGGGCGTGAGCCCCCAGTACGCCGATCACCTGGCCCCCGGCATTGCGAATCGGTGCGGCAAAGTCGATGAAGCGCCAGGGCTCACCGTTGGAGCCCGGCAGCAGCTTGGCAAGCAGTACCGCCTCGTGGGGATCGCCGGTGTAGTTGCCCTGCAAACCGGCCTGGAACCAGGGCCGTGCCGTTACGGATTGGTCGACCAGCAGCCCATTCACCGCCTGGCGCACACGCCCGTCGGTGTCGGCGACGCCCATCCACGCGTACTCGGCGCGGGACTGGGTGCGTTGTTCCATGGAGGTCAGTATGTCCGGATCGTCCAGGTTGCCCCGTCTGAACAGCGGTGCGCGGCTGAGCAGCGACACTTCGAGCTGGCGTTCACGCAGCTGCACCGCCAATAGCGCGGCGGTGGAGCGGGCAGTGCTCAACAAGGCATTGCCACTGGCCAGTTTCAGTTGCTCGGTAGCGATGTGCCCAACGTAGAACCCTACGCTCACCAGGGTGAGCAGCGACAAACCGGCAAACCAGAGGGTCAGGTGACTACGCAGGCTGGCTTTGATCATTGGGGGCTATCTGAAAGGAGTGTGACTACATGGTAGTCGTACCATTCGGATAGTTGCCATAGCCTGATGATTTATACGCGCATTGATTTCCCACCTGCTTTCCCATGACGGCCATGCCAGAATATGGCGCTTAGCCACTTAGGGAACTCAAGGATGAAAACGCTGTGTGCTGCGCTGTTGTTGACGGTTGTAACCGGTCTGGCCCAGGCCAATGAGGTTCGGATCGGCTTCCAGGAAATAGTGATTCCCGACGCGGAGCACGGCAGGCCGTTGCAGGTGGCGGTGTGGTACCCGACCCATGCTTCCGGCACACCAGAACTGATTGCTGACAATCCGGTGTTTGTCGGCGCGCCGGCCTTGAAGGACGCCGCACCGGCCGCCGGCGAGCATCCGTTGGTGGTGATCTCCCACGGCATCTTCGGCAACTGGATCAACCAGTCCTGGCTCGCCAGTGCGTTGGCCGGGCAGGGTTATATCGTCGCCTCGCCCAACCACCCCGGCACCACCAGCAAGGACCGCACACAGCCGGCCGCTTCCGAGCTGTGGAAACGGCCCCTCGATATCCATCGGGTGATTGATGCCGTGATTGCCCAGCCGAAACGCTTCGGCGCGGTGGCCCAACGCAAGATCGCCGTCGTCGGCCACTCCCTCGGTGGCTGGACCGCACTCGAAGTCGGCGGTGCCCGCTTTGATCCGCAGCGCTTTACCGAGGACTGCAAGTTGCATCCGGAAATTGCCCCTTGCAAGGCCTACGAACAACTTGAGGTTGGTCGCACCGAGCAGGCGAGGCAGCGACTGGCCGGTGACTTGAGCGACCCGCGCGTGGCGGCCATTGTTTCCCTGGACCTGGGATTCGCCCGCGGCTTCAGCGATGCCAGCCTCGCGGCGCTGAACCGCCCCACGCTGGTGATTGCGGCGGGCACGCCATCGCCGGAATTGCCCGCCGCACTCGAGTCGGCCGACTTGGCCAAGCGCCTGCCGCAGAAGACTTCGCGCTACGTGGAAATCAGCGACGCCACGCACTTCAGCTTCCTGCCCATCTGCAAGCCGGGCGCGGTGGAGCGGATTGAACAGAGCGACCCCGGCGAAGGCTTCATTTGCCTGGATGCCAAGGGTGCTCGTCCCAAGCCGCAGATCCAGCAGCAGGTACTCAGCTTGATCAGTGAGTTTCTGCAGCAGTCACTGCACTAGCCGTCAGATGTCCTTGGACAGCACCAGGCTCGCGCCCTTGCGGCTGAGGAACCACAGGTAGACCAGCCCGATCACGACCCAGCCAATCCCGAGCTTCTGTGCCTGCAGTCCCATGTTGAACATGATCGCGAAGGTGATCACAAAGCCCAGCACCGGCGTGATCAGGTGCCGCCACACATTGCGCGACTGCATGCGCCGCCAGTAGTAGTTGATCACGGTGATGTGCAGGATCATGAAGCCGCTCAGGGCGCCGAAATTCACCAGTGAGGTGAGGGTGTCCACGGTGTCGATGAAGAAGTAGCAGATGACCAGCGACAGCACGCCCACCAGGTAAATGCTCAGGTATGGCGTGCTGTATTTCGGATGGACCCTGGCCAGGATTCCCGGAAGCTTGCCATCCCGGGCCATGCCGAACAGCAGTCGCGACACTGCTGCCTGCGAGGTGATGGACACCGCCACACCCCACGCCAACGCCGTGGCAATCGCCGTCAGCGAAGCCAGCCAGCTGCCGCCGGCAATGGCTGCAATTTCGTAAAAAGCCGAGTCGGCGGACGTGAAGCCCATGCCTGCCGCAAGGTCGGTTGCCAGCCAGGTTTGCGCCACGAAAATCGCGCCCATTACCAGCAAACTGATCAGCGCGGCCCGGCCCACACTGCGCCCGGCATCGCCTCTGGTTTCTTCCGCCAGGGTGGAAATCGCGTCAAAGCCCAGGAACGACAGCACCGCGATTGAAACGCCCTGCATCAGCAACCCAAAGTTGAATCCTGTGGGGTTGTACAGCGGCGCCAGCGTCAGGTGGCCGTTGCCGGCACCCCCGTGCAGAGCCTTCCAGGCACACACTAGGAAAATCCCCAGCACCACCAGTTGCGCCAGCAGGAACACGATGTTCATGCGCGCGGTAAACGTCATACCGCGCAGGTTGACCAGGGTGGCACTGACCAGGAACGCCAGGATAAATGCGGTCTTCGGAATCTCGGGGTACAAGTGGTTCAGCGCAATCGCGGCATAGATATACAGTAACGGCGGGATCAGCAGGTAATCGAGCAACAGCAGCCAACCGGCAATAAACCCGACACCTGGATTCAGCCCGCGCTGGGCGTAGGAATACACCGAGCCGGCAATCGGGAACGCCCGCGCCATGCTGCCGTAGCTCAACGCGGTAAACAGCATTGCCACCATGCCGACGATATAGGCCAGCGGTACCATGCCGGGCGCTTCGCTGTTCACATAGCCATACACGCCAAAGGGCGCGATGGGGATCATGAAGATCATCCCGTAGATCACCAGGTCCGTAAGGGACAGGCTGCGCTTCAGTTCTTGTTTATAGCCAAACTCTTCAATTGCCATGATGGGGTACTTCCGTATGAAGTAAGGCGAATGCGCAGCCGCCAAAGCGGCCGAACATGTTCTTGAACCCGGCAGGTTAAAAGACGCCCAGGCGGTTTTTTTATAGTTGTAAGACCGGTCCAGCCAACAGCAGCTACAGCAGTGGAGCCAGATAGTCCGCCCATGACTGCAGCGCATGGGGCGTTCGCAGCAGGTCGTTCCTGACCTCCAGCAGCACGGCCTCAATGCCGCGCTGATCACCGTGGAACGGCACGGTCATGTCACCGAGCACATCCACTTCGTAAGGCTGGTTGGCGGCAACGTTCAAGCCCTGGGCGGCCAACCCTTGCAGAATCCCTTCGGCATAGGCGGCGGCGCCGGCAAACAACACGCCGGCCTCGAGCGGGCGGGGTTGGCCGTGGTAAATCGGGGTGAAGCTGTGGACGGCCACGATGCGCACTTCGCGACCTTGCGCCAGTCGCGCATCGATCAGGGCGCTCAAGCGCTGGTGAAAGGGTGTGAACAAGCGCTCCTGGCGATACTGGCGAACGATGTCAGGAAGTTCCCGGTTGCCTGGCACGTCGTAGATTTCGCTGCGTGGCGGAATGCTGTCGGGGGCTTCCAGCGGGCGATTGAGGTCGATCAGCAAGCGCGAATAGGCGGCCGAGATCAACGTGGCATCCAGGGCCCTCGAGAGTCGTTCCGCCAGTTTCAGCGCACCGATGTCCCAGGCGATATGCTCCTTTGCCGCTTCATCGTTCAGGCCCAGGGCGTTCAGTTCCGTGGGGATGTAGGAACTGGCATGTTCGCAAACCAGAATCACCGGGTGCTCGGACTCTTGCCGGCTGACCCGGTATACCGGTTTCTTGAACAGGCCGTGTTCGGGGGAATCAGTAAAGGCGGGCATAGTGATCACAGAGTTCGGCAGGCGTCAGTTTCTCGGTGGATTTGAGCTCTTCGGCTTTCAGGGCGAAGTAGGCATCCATCAGCAGTGGCGGCAATTGGTCCAGCAACTGCGGGTTGTTGCGCAGGCTGGCGAGGGCGTCTTCTAGGGTGTCGGGCAGGGCGAGGATATGCCGCGCCTGGCGTTGTTCATCGCTCATGGACTCCGGGTCTTCATCGGAGGAACTGTCCAGCGTGAGCTTTTGCTGGAGGCCCAGGCGGCCGGCAATCAGCACGGCGGCCATGCTCAGGTGCGGTGAGGCGGTTGCGTCCAGCGGGCGGAACTCCAGGTTGTATTGCCTGGCCGGGGACTTGCCGCCGATGGTGATGGTCGGGCAAATCCGCAGTGACGCTTCGCGATTGCGCTGGCCCAGGTTGGCGTAGGACGCACTCCAGTGATGAGGCTTCAAGCGCAGGTAGGAAATCGGCGTGGGCGCGCTGAAGGCGCATAACGCGGGCAGGAATTTCAACACGCCCGCCGCCCACTGCCGGCCTTTTTCGGACAGCCCGTTGCTGCTTTGCGCGTCGTACATCACCGCGTTTCCGGCTGGATCCTGCAAGCTGATATGCAGGTGCACGCCGTTGCTCACGCCATCGGCTTCGAGCTTGGGCGAGAAGCTGATATCCAGGCCCATCTGGCGCGCGATTTCACGGGTGATCTCCCGCACATTCACCGCGCGATCGGCTGCGGCCACACCTTGAGTGGGACGGCAGGTGACTTCGTATTGCGCCTTGCCATACTCCGGCAAAAACATCTCCGGTTCGACGCCGGCCGCCTTCAGCGCGCTCAACAGCCAGCCGCCGAAAGACGCGGCGTGATGCTGGGCGGAAAGCGAGAAGGCATGGTGAGCGTTGTCAGGGGCCTTGTAGCCGAGGTTGAACTCATGTTCGAACGCGGCAGTCACCTCAAGCCCCAGCTCGTCGCGATAACGCTGGATCTCGTTGCGCAACATCGTGCGCGGGCAGGCCGCCCAGGGCTGGCCGTCGGTTTCGCAGATATCGGCGTGGATAAAATCCAGGCCCGGCGCATTGGCGTCCGGGCCGTTGGGCACCTGCACGCGGGTATTCATGTCCGGGATCAGGCGCAAATCGCCGCAGGAGCCCCAGGGATTATTCTCCGCCACCCGGTCCTGAGGCGTCAGCGCACTGTTGGCCGGCACCCAACCCACACCGGCTTGCTGATAACTCTCAAGCTCGTCCGTGGGAAACGAACGTCCGCGAGTCACACCAATCAGGTCGGTGGTGACGATAGTGGTCATTGCCGTTGGCTGGATCAGGCTCACGGGCGCAACTCCTGCAAACGGTTGATCACGGTTTGGGTGTCGGTGATCCAGCAATAACCCTTGATCGCCTCGAGGCACGCGTGATGCCGTTCGAAGGTGTAAGTGGCGCAGGCATCTTCGATCAGGGTCACCAGATAGCCACGGTCTGCGGCGTCACGCACGGCCATGTCGACGCACTGGTCGGTAACGATGCCGGCGATGATCAGGTGCCGGGTTTCCAGATTGCGCAGCACGTAATCGATGTTGGTGGAGTTGAAGACCCCGGACGACGTCTTGGGCAGCACGATTTCATTTTCAATGGGCGTCAACTCGTCAATCACGCCGGCCTGGTAGCTGCCCTTGGGCAAATGCATGTCCGACAGCTTGTGATCCAGCGAGCGATCGCGGCCATCCGCCGTGAGGCTTTCGATGATGGTGTGCAGCACGTTTTGCCGGGCTTCGCGCACCGCATTCAACAGCCGGACTTGATTGGGGATCACCGTTTCCCGAGCACGACCCAGGAAATATGCTGCGTGCGGGCCCTGCAAATGCGGGTCGAGTGCCGGGTCGAGCCAGGCACGTTGCATGTCCACCAGCAGCAAGGCGGTGTTGCCCGCGGTGAACGGAAGATCGCGGGGCGAATGATGGGGGAGCGTGAACATTGTTATTTTTCCTCCAAAAGGTGAGCGGCGAATTCCGTGCGAAGGGCATCGATCCCTTCCAGGCGGGCATCCAGGCCATTGCTGTGTTGTGTGAGGGTGGCGATCAGGGCTTCTACCTGCGCGAGGGCGGGCACCATCGTGTCAAAGGCCGACACCGATTCCACTGGGGAGCTGATGATCAAGTCGGCCAATTCCCGCAGCGGCGAGGCATAAATGTCGGTGAACAACACCACCCGCGCGCCCCGCGCCTTGGCGGCGGTTGCCACGCGCAAGGCCTGGGTCTGGTAGCGGCGGTAGTCGAACAGCAGCACCAGGTCCTGGCGCTGGATGTCATGGATTCGGTCGGGTAACTGGGCGTTGTCTTCCAGGGAATGACAGCCCGGACGCAACAGGCGCAAGTGATTCACCAGGTAGCCCGCGAGAAAACTGCTGAGCCGGCCGCCGAAGCAGAACACCTGGTGTTTGGTATCCAGCAGCCATTCGGTGAGTACGCGCACGTCTTCGGGTTGGGTCAGGGCCTGGGTTTCCTGAAGGGCGCGGTTGCAGTCGTGCAGGTAAGTGGCCCAGGCGTCATCCTGGGACGAGTGCGCCCGGGGTTGCAGCAGGGTGATTGGGGACCGCAGGCGGTGGTCCATTTCGCTGAGCAAGGCGTCCTGGAATTCGGCATAGCCACCGAAGCCGAGCTTCTTCACCAACCGCATGATGGTCGGGTCGCTGACCCCGGCGTGTTCGGCCAGGCGCGCCATGGAACCGAGGCCGCTGCGTGGATAGTGGTCGAGGAGGGCACGGATCACCTTGCGCTCGGAAGGCGTAGGGCTGAGTGCGGCGTCGGTGAGTTTGTCACGTAGGTTGGTCATATCTCGCCTTGTTGTTTTTGCTACGGCTTGGCGAGAATGAGTGTATTGGTAGTAAATGCTACATGTAAAGGCAGATTTCGGCTGTTTGTTGGAAACACTACAGGGATATGGCTTGACCTGTAGCGAGGGAGCTTGCTCCTGCCGGGGTGCTAAGCGCGTCCAAAGAAAGGACCGCTACGCAGTCCAACGGGAGCAAGCTCCCTCGCCACAATGGTATTTGCATCGGATCACTTCCCAACCCGCCCCGGAATGGCCACCCGACTTGTCGCCTTCACCTCCCGCAACGCCAGGCTCGACTGAATCGACGCAATCCCCAACTGCCGCCGCAACACGCTCTCCACAAAATCGCTGTACGCGTCCAGATCCTCCGCCAACACCTGCAACAGATAATCCGCATCCCCGGTGATCTTGTGGCAGGACTGCACCTGTGGCAGCTCCTTGATCACGGCCTCAAAGTCCTCTGGCGTATGGTCGGAATGCACGGCAAACCGCACATGCACAAACGCCATGATCTCCAGGCCCAGCATCTTGCGATCGAGGTTGGCCTGGTAGTCCTTGATCACGCCTTCTTCCTCCAGCCGCTTGCGCCGTCGCCAGCATGGAGTGAGGCTCAGTGACAGCCGCTCGCTGAGTTCGGCGTTGGAAATACTCGCGTCTTCCTGCAGCAAGGCGAGGATGGCGAGATCGGTGTCGTCAAGTGCGACCTGTCTGGTTTTATTTTTCTTCATGGCGGCTCTTTGGGGTAAAAAATCCCGATTACGCTAGCATCGGCGCACGTAAAAGCAAAGAAAGCCCACCGCAGCCAGAACAAAATAATCACCTGTCTTTCACGGGTGGATGTCTTTCATGTTGACTGTTTTCAGCGACTCTCATCGTTTGCACCATGGCACCGAACTCAAGGATGGCGTGCTCAAGCCGTCCTTCGAACAACCCAGCCGCGCCGACACGGTGCGTGATCGGGTCAAGCACGTTGGGCTGGGCGATATCATCGTGCCGCGCACGTTCGACCGGGCCTGTTACGTCAATGCCCACAGCGAACGCTACGTGTCCTTCCTGGAAACCGCCTGGGCCGAATGGACGGCGATTGGCCGTGCCCATGACGCCTTGCCGCTGGTGTGGCCGGTGCGGGACCTGGCCAATGAGCAGGTGCCGGAATTCATCGACGGCAAGCTCGGGTTTTTCGCGATGGATGCCGGTTCACCGATCACCAGCACCACCTGGGAAGCGGTGAAGACCAGCGCCGATATCGCACTCACCGGCCTGGCATTGATTGATGAAGGCCACAACAGCGCCTTCGCCCTGTGCCGTCCACCGGGCCACCATGCAGCGCGGGAATACATGGGCGGTTATTGCTACCTGAATAACGCGGCCATCGCAGCGCAGCAGGCGATCACTCAAGGCGCCAAGCGTGTTGCGGTGCTGGACGTGGATTTCCACCACGGCAACGGCACGCAGAACATTTTCTACGACCGTAGTGACGTGATGTTCGTCTCGCTGCATGGCGAACCGTCCGTGTCGTATCCCTACTATTCGGGCTTTGGTTCCGAGCGCGGCGCAGGGGCGGGCGAGGGCTTTAACCTCAACTACCCGCTGGCGAAAAACACCGGTTGGAGCACCTATAGAGATGCGCTGCTCGACGCCTGCATTCAACTGCGAAAGTTCTCGCCGGAAGTGTTGGTGATCTCCCTCGGCGTCGACACCTTCAAGGACGACCCCATCAGCCATTTCCTGCTGGAAAGCCGCGACTTCCTCGGCATCGGCGAGATCATCGCCAGCGTCGGCGTACCCACGCTGTTTGTGATGGAAGGCGGCTACATGGTCGATGAAATCGGCATCAACGCGGTCAACGTGCTGCACGGTTTCGAGAACAAACACGCCTGATCCCGATGCCATTCCAACAATAAACAACGCCTGACTTTTTTCTGCCAAAACTCAAAAACATAACAAGAGGTTTTGTGATGAAAACAACCGTGCCCGGGCTGATTGAAAAGCCCGCTTTGCAACGCACCCTCAACAACCGCCATATCCAACTGATGGCCATGGGCGGTGCGATCGGCACCGGCCTGTTCATGGGCTCGGGCAAGATCATCGCGCTGTCCGGCACCTCGATCATCCTGATCTACATGATCATCGGGCTGTTTGTGTATTTCGTGATGCGCGCCATGGGTGAGCTGCTGCTGTCCAACCTGAACTTCAAGAGCTTCGCCGACTTTGCCGGTGCCTACCTGGGGCCGCGTGCGGCGTTTTTTCTTGGCTGGTCGTACTGGCTGAGCTGGAGCGTGGCGGTGGTGGGGGATGCGGTGGTGGTCGGGGGCTTTTTCCAGTACTGGTTCCCGCACGTGCCGGCCTGGATACCGGCGATTGCAATGCTGCTGACCCTGTTTGCCTTGAATGTGCTGACGGTGCGGCTGTTCGGCGAGGTGGAGTTCTGGTTTGCGATCATCAAGATCATCGCCGTGGTGACCCTGATCAGTGTGAGCGTGGTGTTGATTGCCAGCTCGTTTGTGTCGCCCACCGGCGTCACGGCTTCCCTGAATCATTTGCTGGATAAACAGGCGGCGTTTCCCAATGGCGTGTTCGGCTTCTTTGCCGGGTTCCAGATGGCGATCTTCTCGTTTGCCGGTACCGAGTTGATCGGCACGGCGGCGGCCGAAACCCGTTCGCCGGAGAAGACACTGCCCAAGGCAATCAACTCGATTCCGCTGCGGATCATCCTGTTCTACGTGCTGGCCTTGGCCTGCATCATTGCGGTGACATCCTGGGAGCAGGTGTCGCCCAGCAAGAGCCCCTTTGTCGAGCTGTTCCTGGTGGCCGGCTTTCCCGCCGCCGCCGGGATTGTGAATTTCGTGGTACTGACCTCAGCGGCTTCTTCGGCCAACAGCGGGGTGTTTTCGGCGAGTCGAATGTTGTTCGGCCTGGCGGACCTGGGAGACGCACCCGGGATATTCCGACGACTGTCGAAAAACAGCGTGCCGTTTATCAGCCTGGCGTTTACCACCTTCCTGATGCTGCTGGGCTTGTTGCTGCTGTTTATAGTCCCGGAAGTGATGACGGCCTTTACCATCGTCTCCACTGTTTCGGCGATCCTGGTGATCTTTACCTGGTCGACCATCCTGGCGTCCTACATCGCCTATCGGAAAAAGTGCCCGGAGCTACATGAAAAATCCCTCTACAAAATGCCCGGAGGCGTACCGTTGGCGTGGGTTTCACTTGGCTTCCTGGCGTTCGTACTTTGCCTGCTGGCACTTCGCCCAGATACCCGCCTGGCCCTTTGCGTGATGCCTGCATGGTTTATGTGGCTGGCGGTTGCCTACCATTTCTCGCATTTTCGCCACCGACTCCAGCCTGATCAACGCACGGCGCAGTAGCGGTTGTCGTACAACCGCAGGCCATTCAACCCTCGAAAAAGGCCGGCTTGTACGGCCTTTTCATGACGGTTTTTTCATCGGTACATGACAAAAATTTCACATTCTGCGCCATCGGCCCCATGCCACAATCCGCAGCGTTTGCAGGGCCGCAACGGTATTCGCTCGAAGGACAGTAAAAAAATAATGTTCACAGGGGCGCAGTAAATGAAACTCTCTACATTAGCGTTGGCCATCACGGCGGCTGTCCTTGCACAACACGCCAGCGCAGACGGCTTTGGTCTTGGCTCACTCGGCACGGGTGACGGCCATAGCGGCTTCCTCGAAGACAGTCATTCTTCGATCAGTTCGCGCACCATGTACTACAACGCCGACGTTCACTCCGGCACGGCGAACGACCTGCGGGAAGCGGCTCAAGTACTGCGTTTCGACTATAAATCCGGTTACACCCAGGGCACCGTCGGCGTAGGTTTCGACGTGATGGCTTTCGGCGCGTTGCGTCTGGACGGTGGCGATGGCCACGCAGCGGGCAATGGCCTGTCGGGTAACGGCAACAGCTTCTTCCCGGTGAAGAATAATGGCACCGAGCCTGCTGACAGCTTCGGTCGCGCAGCCGGCAACGTTAAATTCCGTATTTCCCAGACTGAATTGCACGTGGGCGGTGGTTTGGCGCCGATCCTGCCGATCCTGGTGTCCAACGACAGCCGTGCCGCGCCGCAGACCTTTGACGGCGGCATCCTGACTTCCAAGGACATTCCCAACGTCACCTTCACCGGCGGCGAGCTGAACAAGGCTGAAGGTCGTGCATCGAGCAACTCCACGGGCTTGAGCGTGGCCGGTGCCACTCGCGACAGCGACAGCTTCCGTTTCGGTGGTGTCGACTACCAGCCGTTTGGTTCTTCTGACAACGTCATCGCTAAAAACCTGACGTTGCAGTACTACTACGCCAACCTGGAAGACTTCTACAAACAGAACTATTTCGGCCTGGTCCACGTATTGCCGTTGGGCAATGACCAGTCGTTCAAGACCGACCTGCGTTATTTCGACAGCACCAGCGACGGCAAAAACGGTTCGGCCGGCTATGCGTTCAACAACAACGGCGGCTATGCCAAGCACGCCGGTGAAGTCGACAACAAAACCTACAGTGCTGCCTTCACCTATCAGTTGGGCGGCAGCCAGTTGATGCTCGGCCATATCGGCGTGAGTGATGACGGTGGCTTCGTCTGGGTCAACCAGGGCAGCATCGCCGATCCAACCGCCCAAGGCGCGGCCGGTTCCGACTTCTACCTGTTCACCGACGCGGTGGTTGGCCAGTTCTCCCGTGCGGGCGAGCAGGTCAATTTCGGTCAGTACCTGTATGACTTCAGAACCCTGGTGCCGGGCCTGAAAGCCTCGATTGCCTACCTCAACGGCAGCGACATCAAGGCCAAGGTTGCCGGTGGCAGCGATCAGTCGGAACGCGAAACCGATTTCCGTCTTGATTACGTCGTGCAGGAAGGCCCGCTGAAAGGCTTCGGTACTACGTTCCGTACCGGCAGCTACCACGGCCATAACACCGGCACCGCCGACCAGGATCAGACTCGCCTGATCTTCAACTACACCTACGCGCTGTTTTAATCAGTCGTCGGTAACTGCTCCAGATGAAGGCCGCCCATTGGGCGGCCTTCTTTATTGGCGTGGGGTTCCAGGCAGAGCAGGGCGCTATAGTTGTTTTTACACAAGGCAACGTTTAACCATGCGCGGCAATTCCCAACCTACAAGTCAAGACAAGAACCGTTTCCATGAAAGTCAGTGCACGCAACGTATTCAAAGGCCAGGTCAGCCAGGTCCAGCACGGCGCGGTCAATGCCGAAGTGGTGTTGACCCTGCCCGGCGGCGAGCAGTTGGCGGGCGGTTCGAAGGTGTTTTCCATCGTGACCCGCGACGCGGTGGCCGAGTTGGGCCTGAAGCCGGGCGTGAGCGCCACGGCGTTTGTTGTTGAAAAGGGCTATTGCGCTAAGGCGCCAGCCGGGTGAACACATAATCGTGGTTCTTCACCAGCGCCTGATGGCAGGCAAAGCACGTCTCATGCTGCGCCTGGTCTACCGGCTTGCCATTGATGAACCGTCCAAAGCCCCAGCCTCCGGTCGCTGCGTATTTCTTCGAGTCCTTGACCATGAACTGCACGGTGGTCGCCGCGCCGGGAATCGACGCGGTCTTGAACTCGGGCGATTGCACGTGCTTCCAGGCCAGTTTCGCCAGCACGGTGCCGTCGGGGAAGGGCAGCGTGCCGTCGCGGTACGCCTTGAGCGCCACTTTATTGCCCAGCACCACTCGCAGTTCATTCAGCGGGTCGGCTTCCTGGGCCGGCGCGATCAGCTCCCATTGACGGTAGCCGTCGGGAATGGTCACGCCGTAGATCGGCGAAGGCTCGCTGGTGGCCGGGCCGCCAAAGGCGAACCCGGTAGCGGTGGCCACCACGGCAGCTGTTGCAGCGACGAGTGCAGCAAGATGCAGGCGCTTCATCACAGGTGGTCCGCATCGATCACAGCCTTGGCAAAGGCTTGCGGTGCTTCCTGCGGCAGGTTGTGGCCGATGCCGCCGCTGATCAGGCGGTATTCGTACTTGCCGGTAAAGCGTTTGGCATAGTCCTCTGCGGCCGGGTGCGGCGCGCCGTTGGCGTCGCCTTCCATGGTGATGGTGGGCACGTTGATGGACGGGGCGGTGGCGAGTTTCTGCTCCAGCGCAGCGTATTTTTTCTCGCCCTGCACCAGCCCCAGGCGCCAGCGATAGTTGAAGATCGATACGGCGACGTGGTCGGGGTTGTCCAGGCCTTTGGCGCTGCGGTCGAAGGTGGCGTCGTCGAATGCCCATTTTGGCGAGGCGATCTGCCAGATCAACTTGGCGAAGTCGTGGGTGTTTTTCGCATAGCCGGCGGCGCCGCGATCGGTGGCGAAGTAGAACTGGTACCACCATTGCAACTCGGCCTTGGGCGGCAATGGGTTCTTGCCCGCGGCCTGGTTGCCGATCAGGTAGCCGCTGACCGATACCAGCGCCTTGACCCGCTCAGGCCACAACGCCGAGACGATGTCGGCGGTGCGCGCCCCCCAGTCATAGCCGCCGAGCACGGCCTGCTTGATCTTCAGCGCGTCCATGAAGTCGATCAGGTCGACGGCGAGGGCGGCCGGCTGGCCGTTGCGCAGGGTCTTTGCCGACAGGAAATGGGTATCGCCATAGCCGCGGGCGTAAGGCACCAGCACCCGGTAGCCCTGGGCAGCCAGCAGCGGCGCTACCTCGGAGTAGCTGTCAATGTCGTAGGGCCAGCCATGCAGCAGGATCACCACCGGGCCATCGGCCGGGCCGACTTCGGCGTAGGCCACATCCAGCAAGCCGGCTTTCACATGCTTCAACGGGCCGAGCGCGCTGTGGGCAGTTGCGCTGGCAGCCGCCGGTGCTTGCGCGTCCTGTGCACTGGCGACGCCGAGGGCACCGAACTGCAACAGCGCAAAGGCCAGCAGCGACGCGCCCATCAGGCGGCGGGGTGGGGTGTTCAACTGTGTGTGCATGGTGAGTCTCCGGCGGCGGGTGGTGTGCCTGGCTCACAGTTGAACGTAGTTGTGTATCCCGTCTGTTTCGAGAAAACCCGTGGGTTAAAGGTTTTGTATCGCAGCGGTGTTTGGACACACTGCGATACAAAGGTCAGAGGGCCCGCCGGGCCACATACACCAGGCTCGGCGCCTGACCGGGTACATCGTCCAGCTCATCGATGTACTGCATGCCGATTTTCTCCAGCACCTTGATCGATGCTATATGCGCCGGACGCACCACGCCGTACACCTGCGGCTGGTCCAGCTCGACAAACGCAAACTGCAACGCCGCCCTGGCAATCTCGGTTGCAAAGCCCTGGCCCCAGGCGCTGACCGCAAAGCGGTAGCCCAGGTTGATCCGCTCAACGTCGTTGTAGGGGTACAAGGTGATGCCACCAAAGCCGATCACGCAGTCCGGCGCCTCTTGTGTGGCAATCGCCCATTGGCCAAAACCATGTTCTGTCCAGTGCAGCAGCCAGCGAGCCAGGGCGGCCTCGGCTTGGCCCAGATCGGTAAAGGGGCCTGCCGGGTTGTAGCGGTTGGTCTCGGGATCGCCATAAATGGCAAATACACTGGCCACATCGTCGGCCGCTGCGGGCCTGAGAATCAGGCGTTCGGTGGTTATCGGGTGGGTATTCATGGGTGGACTCTGATCCTTGGAGCGAGCGAGAAGGTGTTCACCTATATTTATCCTGCTTTCGGCGCTCTAGCACGCTTGATTCAGTTGTTAGGGCTACTGGCAGGATGCCACAATGGCACTTTGTCGCGGCAGTAAGATCAGGCGGACCAAATGAATGGCCTTGGGCGTGGGCAGGACCAGGATTGCTTCATCGAGGAGCAGGTACGAACAGATCGATTGCACCAGCTGTTTCGCCAGTCATTCTCTGCAGTGTTCGGCAGTTATATGGCGGCCGCCATGCTGTGCTGGCTGTGCTGGGAACGTTTTGATCACCGGGTAATGCTGGTCTGGCTGGTGGTATTGGCGGGGACGTCGTTGCTGCGGGTGTGGATGTTCATGGACTGGTTTCGCTGCCCCAGCAGTGAACGCACCCCCGCGCGCTGGGAGCGGCGCTACTGGGTAACGCTGATGTTGTCGGCCGGGGTCTGGGGCATCGGCGCATTCGCCCTGATGCCCACCGACGACCGCCTGTCCCAGGCCCTGGTGATGTTGTTCACCGTGGGCATGTCGGTCAGCGCAGTCTCGTGTTATTCGGCCTATCGCTACATGACCCTAGTCTCCATGGGCCTGGTACTGCTGCCGTGCACCCTGTGGCTGCTGTTTCAACCGTCGTCGATGCAAGTCGGCATGGCCCTGGCGGTGCTGGTGTTCTCTTCGTTTGTCGGTGGCGCCACGCGCAAGCTGTCGGATGCCCTGGAAAAAGCCTTTCGCCTGACCCGGCAAATGGAACGAGCCCACAACATCTCCGCCCGCGCCGCGCAAACCGACGAACTCACCGGCCTGATGAACCGCCGGGCGTTTTTCGAGCATGCACAGTTGCTCTACGAACAGTGCCGGCATAACCAGCAGCCGTTGTGCGCGCTGATGATGGACATGGACCACTTCAAGGACATCAATGACACCTACGGGCACCAGGCCGGGGACCAGGTGCTGCGCCAGATCGGCGGGGTGATCAGCGCGTCGTTTCGCCAGGCCGATGTGTATGGGCGGCTGGGGGGCGAGGAGTTTGCGGTGCTGCTGCCGGATACGTCGCTGGAGACCGGGCGGGACATCGCCGAGCAGTTGATCAAGGCCATCGCCGGGCTGACCAGCGAGCCGGTCCAGGGGTTGACCGCAAGCCTCGGCATGGCCTGGGCCCGCGCGGTGGACCAGGACCTGCACGGCCTGATGAACACCGCAGACAAGGCGCTGTACCGCGCCAAGGCCCTCGGGCGTAACCAGGTGGCCGTCGCGGAATAGGCCTCAGCCCTTGAGCAGCGCCTTGGCCAGCACCTGTGAGACCTGGTCGGCCGAGTAGGGCTTGGGCAGGAACACCAGGCCTTCATAGCCGCTTTCCGCCAGCTCCTCGCTATAGCCCGAGGTCAGTACCACCGGCAGGCCGGGCCGGCGGCGTCGCAGTTCCCTGGCCAGGACCACCCCGGTGATGCCGGGCATCACCACATCGGAAAACACTGCATCGAACCCCAACGCGTCTGCGCCGACCAGTTCCAGCGCCTGTTCGGCATTGGTTGCCCAGGTGGTCTGGTAGCCGAGGTCCTGGAGGATCTGATTGGCAAAGCGGCCCACTTCCAGGTTGTCTTCCACCACCAGGATATGGCGCTGGGCGCATTCGGTGATCAACCCGCAGGTGTCCGGGGTGTCTCGTTGGAAGCTCTCTTCAGGTACCACTTGCGGCAAGTACAGGGTAAACACCGTGCCCTGGCCGACCTGGCTGGCCACATCGACGTTGCCGCCCGATTGCTTGGCGAAGCCGAACACCTGGGACAGTCCCAGGCCGGTGCCCTTGCCGACTTCCTTGGTGGTGAAGAAGGGTTCGAAGATGCGCTCGAACGTCTCCCCGGGAATCCCGCTGCCGGTGTCGGTGAGTGAAATGGCGATGAACGCCTGGCGTGAACCGGCGTCACCACGGATGCTCGGCAGTGCTTGATCGGCGTCCAGTCGCAGGGTCAGGCTACCCTGGCCGTTCATCGCGTCCCGGGCGTTGAGGGCGATGTTGATCAGGGCGGTTTCAAACTGGCTGGAGTCGGCGCGGATGTAGCATGGCTGCCCGGGCAGTTCGACGTGCACATGAATCCGCGCGCCAGTCACCGTCTCGAGCATCTCGCCGATGTTTTTCACCCGCAGGCCTGCATCGAACACTTCCGGGTTCAGCGGCTGGCGCCGGGCAAATGCGAGCAACTGGCTGGTCAATTTGCCGGCCCGGTCCACGGTGTCGGTGACCGCGCTCATGTAGCGCTGGCGACGCTCTTCGGACAGGCTCGGCATCCGCAGGAAGTCGACGGATGAGCGAATGATGGTCAGCAGGTTGTTGAAGTCGTGGGCCACGCCACCGGTCAACTGGCCGATGGCTTCAAGCTTTTGCGATTGACGCAAGGCGGCTTCGGTCTGGGTCAGCAGGGTGGTCCTTTCGGTGACGCGCTGCTCCAGGCTTGCATTCAGCTCGGCCAGGCGCTGGGACAAAACCACGGTGGCGGTGGTTTCGGTCACGGTGTCGAGCATGCCGACCACCTTGCCCTGTACGTCGCGGATCGGGCTGTAGCAGAAGGTGAAGTACGCCTGCTCCGGCGCGCCGCCGCGCTCGATCGTCAGCGGGAAGTTTTCGATAAAGGTGGCTTCACCTGCGAAGGCGGCATCCGCGATCGGACTGATCTCGGGCCAGGCTTCCTGCCAGATCTCGTTGAATGGCCGCCCGAGGGCATCAGGCTTGTCGCCGAGAATCGGGATAAACCCGTCGTTGTAAAGCGTGATCAGCGCAGGCCCCCAGACGATCGCCTGGGGGAAACTGGAGGCAAGGCACAGGGCGACGGTGGTCTTCAGTACGTCCGGCCAGTGTTCCAAAGGCCCCAATGGCGTATTGGCCCAGTTGTGATGCCGGACCCGTTCGGCCATTTCGCCGCCGCCTTGCAGCCAGTTTGTCATTCGGTGAACGCCTTCTTGCCACGGTTCGCTGAGGTAGGGATGCCAAGCTACAGACATCCCGGGACTCAGCCAGTTCAGCGGGATTATCCACTAGATGGCACTTTAGTGTCTCGGCCGGATAATGCTTCGCTGAGCTCCCTTCAGGCCACCGTAATCGTTACCGCGATATTGCCGCGGGTGGCCTTGGAATACGGGCACGTCTGGTGGGCACGGTCCACCAGAGCCTGCGCCGCCGAGTGTTCGATACCCGGCAGGCTGACCCGCAGGCGCGCTTGCAGGTAATAGCCTTCTTCCGGGCTGTTCACCAGGTCCACTTCGGCACTCACCGCCGTGTCGGCTGGCAGGCGGATGTGAAGGGTTTGTGCGGCTTTGCCCATTGCGCCGATAAAGCAGGCGGACCAGCCGGCACCAAACAGTTGCTCGGGGTTGGTGCCGGGCGCCTTGGAGCCGGGCGGCGACAGCTTGATGTCCAGGTGCAGGTCATCGCTGTGGGACGCGCCTTCACGCCCGCCGGTGGTGTGGGTTCTGCCGGTGTAGAGCACGGTGCTGTTCTGGGACATGACGGTTTCCTCGCAAGTGGCCCGGGGTGGGCCGGTGTGCACAGGAAACCGCGCCGGCGTATCCGCAATGTGTCATCGCCGGGGCCCTGCACCTCGCAGTGTGTCGCCTCGCCGGGAAGATACGTTGGGATACAAACCGTTATTGCTGCTGCACGCCAAACAAACCGGTCCAGTAGATGCCGGCATCACTTTTCGGGTCCATGGCGTAGGCGGCGCCCATTTCGCGGAACTGCGGGTTCATCAGGTTGGCACAGTGCCCGGGGCTGGCCAGCCAGCCGTCGACCACCTTGCGTGGGGTGTCCATGCCGGCGGCGATGTTCTCGCCGATCTGCTGGCCGATGTAGCCTGCCAGTTCAGCCCGGTCACCCGGGGTGCGGCCATCGTGGTCCAGGTGATCGAAGAAGTTGCCGTTGGCCATGTTGCGCGCGTGGCCGGCGGCGGCGTTGGCGAGTGCTTCGTTCCAGCTCAGGGGTGTGGTGGCGGCAAAGGCCTGGGCGCCACATTGGCGTGGTTGCTGGCGGGCGGTGTTGATCAGGTCGAGCACCTTCTTGCCTTCGGTCTGGGTCTCGCCCAGGCCGCTGGTCAGCAGCGGGCGGGCCAGCACGATGCGCCAGTCCTGGCCGCTGTTGCTCACGCCGATATCAATGAACTGCGGGTCGAGCACCACCCGGCAAAAACTTTCGCGCACGGCTTTCATCGCGGCTTCGGCGTTCCTGGGCCCGGACAGGCTGATGGCCTGGACGTTGACCATCGGGTACGCCGCCCTCGCCAGCGCCTGCTGCAAGTCGCCGACACTGTTGACCGGCAACACCAGCCGCGTGTCGCTGGCCAGCGGTGGCAATTCCTGGGAACCCTGGTTGCCGCAGCGCTGGACCTGGCTGCGGTATTGATTGATCGAGTCGACCAACAGGCTTTCTTCACCCGCCTGCGCCTGGGCGGTAAACACCAGACTGGCGGCCAGCGTCGTAAGACCCATCATCAATGACAGAACGCGCATGGACGTTTCCCTTGAGCTTGAAAGTGCCCATGATGCGCGATGAAGGGGCATCCATGCACCCGTTGGTCCGAACTTTTTGCCTCAGTTCTTGAATGCCGAGTGTTTACGGCCCTGATCGCACAAGGCGAACACCACCACCAGCAGGGACGAGATCGCGAGGATTATCACAACGCCATCAGTGGAGTGAGTGGCCGACGCCGCCACCATCGACAACGCCCCTAATGGCGCCAGGCCACCTGCGATCGCGGTGCCGATTTCCCGCCCGGTGCCAAAGCCCGAGGAGCGGGTCTGGGTCGGGAACTGGCGGCTCAGGAACGAACCCTGCGGCGCAAACATCATCGGCGCGAGGATGCCGGTGCCCACGCCAATGGCGACGTAGATCATCAGGCTTTCACCGGTATTGAGCAGCGCAAGGAACGGGTAGGCAAACAGCAGCGACAGCAGGCCGCCGAGCATCAGCACGGTCTTGCTGCTCCACTTGTCGCACAACCAGCCGAAGCATGGCACGGCGACGATGGCGATCAGGCTGGCAATGGTCACCGACAGCGACGTGACGTGCACATCGACACCCTTGAACTGGGTGAGGTAAGCCAGGGAAAAGGTCTTGAAGATGTAGCTCAACGCGTTGTAGCCAATCGCCACGAAGAACACCACGGCCAGGCCCTTGAGGTCGTTCTTGAACAGCGCCTTGAGCGGCGAGGCCTTGGCCTTTGCGGTTTCCTTGCTCAGTTCCTTGAATTCCGGGGTTTCCGGGATGCTGTTGCGCACCCACAGGCCCACACCCACCAGCGCGATGCTGCAAATGAACGGAATCCGCCAGCCGCCGGCCAGCAGGAATTCATTGCCGTTGATGGTCAGCAGGTACACGGTCAGCGAAGACAGCAGCAAGCCCAGGTTCAGCCCGAGCGCCGGCCATGCACCCTGGCTGCCGCGCTTGCCTTCTGAGGCGTGCTCGTAGGAGGTAACCGCCGCGCCGGACAGTTCGGCACCGGCCCCCAGGCCCTGGATGATGCGGATAAACACCAGCACGATCGGCGCCCAGATGCCGATGGAGGCGTAGCTGGGGATCAGCCCGATCAGTGTGGTGCACACGCCCATCATGCAGAAGGTCAGCACCAGCACTTGTTTACGCCCGAACTTGTCGCCCAGGTAGCCAAACAGAATGCCGCCGAACGGGCGCGCGATGAAGCCGATGGCAAAGGTGGAAAACGCCATCAGCGTAGCGGCTTTCGGGTCGCTGTTATCGAAGAAAATCTTCGAGAACACAATCGCCGCCATGGTGGCGTACAGGTAAAAATCATACCACTCCAGCATCGAACCGAAGATCGTCGCGGCCGCGACTTTGCGCAGGCGTTTCCTGGTTTGCTCGGGGGTTTCAACGTCCGGGGTGCGGGCTGTAGCCGTCATTCTGTACTTCCTTATGAGTCATTATATTTATTGTCAAAGTGAGGCGTGGTGCGGTGCATCAGTGGGGCTTGAACATGCGGTCGGCGATCATTGCGCCGATGGGAATCGCGGAGGTGGCAGCGGGTGAGGGCGCATTGCACACGTGGAGCATTCGCGGGGTCTGGGCGAACAGGAAGTCGTGCACCAGGGTGCCGTCGCGCATCACGGCCTGGGCGCGGATGCCGGCTTCATAAGGCAGCAGGTCTTCGATGTTGAGCGATGGGCAGTACTTGCGGCACTGCTCCAGGTAGCCGGACTTGAACAGCGAGTTCTTCATCTCGACGCTGCCCGAACCGAGGTTCTTCCAGATGGTTTTCCAGAAGCCCGGAAAGCTCGCGTACTGCGCCACGTCGCGCCAGTTCACCGAGAATTTGCGGTAGTTCTCGCGACCCAGACCGAGTACGGCATTCGGGCCAACGGTGACGCTGCCGTCGATCATGCGGGTCAGGTGCACGCCGAGGAAGGGCAGCTCCGGGTCGGGAATCGGGTAGATCAGGTGGTTGACGATGGTGTTCTTCGATTCCGGCAAGCGGAAGTATTCGCCACGGAACGGGATGATCTGGTGGTCGATCTTGACGCCGGCCATCACGGCCAGGCGGTCCGATTGCAAACCTGCACACACCACCAGATGCCTGGCCTGCCAGCTTTCGCCCCGGGTGCTGACGGTGACTTTGTCGGTGTCCTCGACGATCGCAGTGACGGTGCGTTCCAGGCAGATTTCCCCGCCGGCGCGACGAATCACCCGGGCCATGGTTTCGCAGACTTCGCGGTAATCGACAATGCCGGTGGCGTCGAGAAATAGCCCGCCCAGCCCGACGATGTTCGGTTCGCGCTGGCGCAACTGGTCGGCGTCCAGGCGTTCGACTTTCATGCCGTTGAGCTGCGAGCGGGCGTACAGCGCTTCCATCCGTTGTACTTCCAGATCAGTCGAAGCCACCAGCAACTTGCCGCACACCTCGAACTTGATCCCGTGCTCGGTGCAGAACTGCTTCGTGGCTTCGGCGCCGCGTTTGCACAAGTCGGCCTTGAGGCTGCCCGGCGCGTAGTAGATGCCGGCATGGATCACGCCGCTGTTATGGCCGGTCTGGTGCTTGGCCAACAGGCTTTCCTTCTCCAGGATCACCAGCGAGGCGTTGGGCTGGCGCTTGAGCAACTCCATCGCGGTGGCCAAACCGACGATGCCGCCGCCGATGATGCAAAAGTCATAAATCATTATTTTGAGTACCTACGCATTTCAGTCTGATTATCAGGTTGTCAGACTAATGGTTTTGTTAAAAAAACAGCGCGCCATCGGCACGCTTTAAACGGGTTCGGATCGGTCAATTGATAGCGGGCAGTTCCAGATGCAGGCGCCTTGCTGCGGCGCGCAAGTGAGCCTCGGCACAGGCGGCAGCACCTTGGGCATCACCGTCGACGATGGCCTGGTAGAGCGCGGTGTGTTCCTGGGTGGCATCGGCCGAGCCGCTGACAAAGCGGGTGGCGGAGTTTTCCCAGGCGGTCTTGCGGGCGCTGGCCAGTTGGCTTCTGAGGAAGTCATGGAAGGCCACGAAATAGTCGTTCTTGCTGGCCTCGGCGATGGCGCGGTGGAATTCCACATCGGCCAGGGCGGCGGCGTCGAAGTCGGCGCGTTTGTCGTGCATTTCCTGCAGGGCGGTCTTCATGCGCTGCAGGTCGGCGGCGTCGCGGCGTTGGGCGGCAATCGAGGCGGCCTGGGTTTCGATCCACAGGCGCACTTCGAACATTTGCGCCAGGTCCGGGCGGCGACCGTTTTTTTCCGGGAAGCGGAACACGGTGCCGGCCGGGGTTTGCGAGATAAATGAGCCGAGGCCACGCCGTGCGGTCAGTACGCCGTCGGCCTTGAGCTGGGCAATCGCTTCGCGCACCACCGAACGGCTGACATTGAGTTGTTCAGCCAGTTGCTGTTCGGTGGGCAGGCGCGCTTCGGGCGCCAGTTGGCCGGAGTCGATTTCTGCACGAATGGCGCTGACAACGCGCATAACGAGCGAATCAGGGCGCTGGAGCTCAAGCATGGGAAAACCTTGGTAATCAGGTTGTCAGACAATAGTCGTTACGATTTTACCTTGTCAAGACAGGTGTTACGCGGAACCGGGTGCGGAGGGCGAAGACAAGACCTACACCAATCAGTGCCAATGCCACGCCGAACGTGGCTTGCATCCCATTTCCCACGTCGGCGGGACTGGCCGTGGAGAGGTCACCTGAAACGTGCGCAAAGACAGCACCCAATGCCGAGGCGCCCGCGATCAGCCCCACATTGCGCGACAGGTTGAGCAAGCCGGCGACTACGCCACGGCGGTCTGGCAGTACGTCGCTCATCACCGCGGTGTTGTTGGCGGCCTGAAACTGGGCGTAGCCGAGGGTGAGGATGATCAGCGGGGTGATATACCCGGCAACCCCAAGGTTCAGCGGCGCCAGCGAGAGCAGCAGGCACCCCGCCAGCATCGCCAGCAGCCCGGCGATGGTCATCGGGCCGCAGCCGAAACGGTCGGTCAAACGTCCCGCAGGGATGCCCGTCAATGCCGAAACGCAGGGCCCGACTGCCATTGTCAGGCCCATCCAGGCAGGGTCGAGGCCTGCACCGTGGGTCAGGTAGAAGGGCCCGACCACCAAGGTCGCCATCATCACCGCCGATACCAGCGCGCTCATGGCCAGGCCAGCGCTTAGCGTTGAATCCCGTAAAGTCGACAAGAAACTGAACCTGGATTGCGCGGGCTGTAGCCCATGGCGGTCGACGCGCAGATAGCGCCGGGCGAGGGCAAATGTCAGCAAACCCAGCGGCACGGTGATGAAAAACAGCGCGCGCCAGCCAAACCCCGCGATCAACACCCCGCCAAGGCTTGGCCCCAGCGCGGTACCCATGGCCGACATCGTGCCCAGCAACCCCATGGCGCGGCCGGTGCGCTCCTTGGCCACGGTCTCGCCCACCAGCGCCATGGTCATCGCCATCATGATCGCCGCGCCCAGGCCTTGCAGGGCGCGGGCCGCAATCAACAGCCCGAGGGACGGAGCCATGCCGCACAGGGCCGAGGCAACGGTGAAAAGCAACAACCCGGCCAAGAGCAGGCGGCTGCGGCCCATCAGGTCGCCCAGTCGCCCGACGCTGACGATCACCGCGGTAATCGCCAGCAAGTAGGCGAGCACCACCCACTGCGCCGCCTGGAACGATGCATCAAACGCCTGCACCAGGCTCGGCAGGCCGACGTTGGCGATGCTGGTGCCCAAGGACGCCAGCAACATGGACAGTGACAGGGCGACGAGAGCGCCACGGGGTGCAGGTGATTTCATCAAGAGGCTCCAGGGTTTGACCGCTGTCAGAAATCTACGCCGTCACCTAACATGGCGGAAGGCGCAGCATTTGCACTTTATACGTGCGCCAAACGCCCTATGAGGTTTGCCGTGTCGACACCTGATTTCAATCTGCTGGTCACCTTGGATGTGTTGCTCGCCGAAGGCAGCGTCGCCCGTGCCGCTCAACGCTTGCGCCTGAGCCCGTCGGCGATGAGCCGGGCGCTGGCGCGACTGCGGGAAACCACCGGCGATCCGTTGTTGGTCCGTGCCGGCCGCGGCCTGGTACCTACGCCGCGCGCTCTGGCGTTGCGCGAACAGGTCAGTCAGTTGGTGCAGGACGCCGAAGCGGTGTTGCGACCCGCTGCGACGCTGGATGTGAGCCAGCTGGTACGTACCTTCACTTTGCGCACCAGCGACGGGTTTGTTGAAAACTTCGGCCCGGCGCTGTTGACGCGGATCGCCCGGGAAGCGCCTGGCGTGCGGTTGCGCTTCGTGCACAAGCCGGACAAAGGCAGCACGCCGCTGCGCGATGGCAGTGTCGACCTGGAAACCGGCGTGGTCGACAGCAGCGCCAGCCCCGAGGTGCTGACCCAGGCGCTGTTCCGCGACCGGTTTATCGGCGTGGTGCGCAAGGGCCATCCGCTCAGCCAGGGCGAAGTCACGCCGCAGCGCTTCGCCGAAGGCCAGCACATCTACGTGTCCCGGCGTGGCCGTGATCAAGGCCAGATCCATCAAGCCCTTGAAGCGCTCGGGCTGACCCGGGACGTGGTGACCATCGTCGCCGGCTTCTCGACCGCCCTGGCCCTGGCCCGCAGCACCGACCTGATCGCCAGCGTGCCGGAGCGCCATACCGCCAACCTGCACAGCGACCTCTACCGCTTTGCGCTGCCGTTCGTGTTCCCGGACTTCACCGTATCGATGCTCTGGCACCCGCGCCTGGACGCCGACCTGGCCCATCGCTGGCTGCGCGGTTGCCTGCGGGAGGTATGTGCGCAATGAGCCGAGCCCGGACATCCAGCTCTCCTGTGGCGAGGGAGCTTGC